>DURE01000004.1 GCA_012837425.1 Clostridiales bacterium | reverse complement strand
TTCTTGAAAGAAGTTCCTCCCAAACGCGTCCCCGGAGTGCGGGGGGCAGAGCCCCCGCGTTCTATATCGTCCCGTCCCAGGTTGAGACCTTTTTCGCTTTGCGCTCCTCCTCGTGGAACCAGCGTGTGGTGACGGCTTTGGATTCGGTGTAGAAGCGGTAGCCGTCCTTGCCCAGGCAATGCAGGTCGCCGAAGAAGGAGTCTTTGTGACCGCAGAAGGGGAAGATTCCGACCGGAACCGGTATTCCGACATTGACGCCCACCATACCTCCGTGTGTCCGGGTGGCAAACTCGCGGGCGTAATATCCGTTTTGAGTGAATATGACCGAGCCGTTGGCAAAACGGCTGCTGTTCATGATTTTAAGGCCCTCTTCAAAATCCTTTACCCGCTTGATGCAGAGCACCGGGCCGAAGATTTCCTCGCGGCCGACTATCATGTCCTCGGTTACATGGTCGAATATCGTCGGCCCGAGATAAAAGCCACTCTCATAGCCGGGCACGCTGACTCCCCGGCCGTCAAGCACGAGCCTGGCGCCCTCGGTAATTCCCTTTTCGATATACGAAACCACGCGTGCCCGGTGCGAGTCGGTGACCAGCGGGCCGAGTTCGCTGCCCTTGTCGTATGCCGGGCCGATTCTGATTTTTCTGGCGGCGTCGGCTATCGCCGAGACCAGCCGATCGGCAATGCACTCCTCGACGCAGACCACCGGCAGCGCCATGCAGCGCTCGCCGGCGCAGCCGAAGGCGGCGTTGATAATGCCGGCAGCAGTACGCTCAACAGGCGAATCGGCAAGCACCAGGGCATGATTTTTGGCCTCGCAGAGACACTGCACACGCTTGCCTTCGGCCGCCGCGGTGGCATAGATATGCCTGCCTGTTGAAGTTGAGCCGACAAAGGATATACCCTTGACGTCGGGATGGCGCAGAAAAATTTCGGCCTCGTTCCTTGAGCAGGTCACGATATTGAGTACCCCGGCGGGGAGCCCGGCTTCTTTGTATAGCCCGGCGATTTTCAGCGCCGTCATAGGTGTCATGCTCGCCGCTTTGATGACAATTGTGTTGCCGGTGGCTATACATATCGGCGTCATCCAGCCCATTGGTATCATGGCCGGGAAATTGAAGGGAACTATGCCTGCGAAAACGCCGAGCGGCTCGCGGTACAGGGTGGTGTCATAGCCCGAGGAGGCGTTCATGATGCTCTCGCCCATCATGAGCGAGGGGGCGGCTATTGCCTGCTCGGTGCCTTCCTTGGCCTTGAGCACGTCGCCCTCGGCCTCGGCCCAGACCTTGCCGTGCTCCCGGGCGACGCTGTAAGTAAGCTCTTCCATGTGCTGAATCATCAGCTCGCGGACGCGGTAAAGAATCTGCACCCGCTTCAGAACCGGGGTGGCAGCCCAGGCCGGGTAGGCGCGCTTTGCCGCCTCAACTGCCGCCAGTACCTCGGCTTTAGTACAGCAGGGGGCCTCGGCAATCACCTCGCCGCGGCTCGGGTCGTATACCGGGGTGTATTTATCGGTTTCTGAGGTAATAAACTCCCCGCCAATGAACAGCTTTAGTCTCTCAATCTGCGACATTTGAGCCTCCTTAAAATACCGAGCACAGAATATCAAGCACATCTGTCTCGCCAAGGTCGACCGGGTTGTTGTCCATTCTGCCTTTGGTGAAGGTGCTTTTTACTATATCCTGAAGTTCGTTTCTTTTAACGCCGAAGGCCGACAGCCTGAGCGTTACAATCCCGAACGAAACGTCGTCCAGCCAGTTTTTCAGCCCGCCGTGCCGCTCGTAGCACTCAAAGAGCATGTCGGCATCTTCGGTGGCCGGCCGGTTCAGCTTTGATACCGGGTCGAGCGTTATAGCGCAGGCATATCCGTGGGGGACATTGTATTTCATGGTTATCGGGTATGAGATTGAGTGGCAGGCCGTGGTGTGGGTCTGTGAGAAGGCGATGCCGGCCAGCACCGAGCCTGCCGCCAGCTTCCGGCGCAGCCTTATGTCGGCCGGGGAGCGCAGCGCGGGACCAAGATTTGTCATTATTATGTCAACCGCGCGGCAGGCGATTTCCTTTACCAGCGGGGTGGTCTGTTTTGCCCAGAAGGCTTCGCTGGCATGGCAGAGCGCGTCGAGCGCGGTGGCAAGTGTGAGCGAGGCCGGCATTGAGGCGGTCAGCTCGGGGATTATCAGCGCCTGCCTGGCATAGAGCGAAGAACACTCTATTGAGAACTTCGAGACCTTGTCGACATCCCAGATAGTAGCCCACTTTGTCACCTCCGAGCCGGTGCCCGAGGTCGAGGGCACCGCTATGATGTCAATCATCCGGTGCTCGGCGGTATAGGACTTTGAGGTTATCGCTTTTGTGATGTCCTCAATTGTCGCCTTCCCGCCCTCAAACATATACCGAAAGGCGCTGAGCGCCTTGGCCAGGTCAAGCGAGCTGCCCCCGCCTACCGCGATTATAAGGTTTGGCTCGGCATCCCCGACGGCCTTGAGCGCATTTACAACCTCCCTTTGAGTGGGGTTTGAGGGAATGCTGTCTATCCAGATGACGCCGGCAGACTCTATTGTCGGAGTGAGACCCCAGAGGTCGCTGGTGCTGCGCTCGGCAATTACCACGGCCCCGCGGGACTTTGAGATAAGCTTTTTGAGATAGTCAAGATTTTCAAATTTAATTTCAACCGGGCATAACCCATTCATTGTATGCACCTTGCCTTTCGGCTCCCGTGCCATCCGGCACGGGAGCCTGTGATTTGGGAGGGATTTTTTATATGGTTTCGATAAGCCCCTGTCCCGGGCGCTCGCCGCGGCGCAGCCTTGGCTCTATTTGTCCGAAGATTATTTCGGGCACATATTTGACCGAGGGAATGAGGAAGTCGGGTTTTGCCGCCGCTAACTGATTGTAATCGTTGCTGCCGCTGGCATAAAGGCCTATGGTCCAGCAGCCGGCGTTGTTGCCGCAGAGCATTCCGGCGGCAGTGTCGTCGATTTTGACCACCGCCTCAACCGGCATAACCTTTCCGGTAAGTTTGTAAGCCTGGAGCATGCAGTCGAATACCATAAACGGACTCGGACGTCCCGGCACCTTTTCGGAGTTTGTCACAACGTCAAAGACCATACCGAATTTCTCGTCCAGCACGCGGTTGAGGTTTTTGGAGTCCTCCTCGTAATATCCGGTGTCGCAGCCCACAAGTATCCCGGCCATGCGCAGCGCGTCGATGCACTCGACAGCGCCGTCAATCGGCTTTGCCAGGTCTTCGTCGACTATGTATTTTGACATGAGCGGCCTGAACTCGGCAAGGATTGCTTCAAAGTCGCTCTCCTCCCAGGGCCGCTTGTAAATTTTTTGCCACTGTTCGTTAAATTCGGGAAGCTGCATGAGCATGCGCAGGTGGGTGGGCTTGAAGTTACCCATCGGCTTTCTTATCGAGGCCCAGCTCAGCTCAATTCCGAATTTTCTTATTGCCTCGTAAAAGGGGATGACCGGGGCCTTGCAGCCGCGCAGGTCATCGAGCGGCCATCTGTGGCGCAGGTCGGCCGGCCCGTCGCAGAAGGTTCCCGCGGTGTCGAGTACCGCAAGCTGAATTTTTCCTGTGTAGATTCTGTTGTACATGATATTACCGCCTTGTGTCAGGATTTGGCTTCATTATACATAGAATAATCCGAATTGTCAATAGCACATTCCATAAAATTCGAATAATATCCTATAAATTTCGATAATTGTCGGGATTAAGTGGTTGTGCGGAGGATGCAGCGGCGCGCCGGCGTCGTGCCCTGTAATATAAAAAGAAAAGCTCCGACGGCACGACCTGTAAGTAAAAACGATGGACAAAGGCGGGCCGACAGCAAATCTGTTCCGGGTCCCGCCATGTATCAGTTTCCCTCGGGTTTTTTCGGCCGGATGATTCTCACTCCGCTCTCGGTGTATCTTTGATACACCTCATCCTCAAGTTTTGAGTCGGTTATAATCGCGTCTATCTGGTCAAGGCTGCAGATATTGATAAAGGACACACTGTCAAACTTACTTGAATCGGCGACGACGTACCGGGTCTTGGCGTTTTTCAGCATGGCCTTGATAATACCCTCCTCGTGCAGCCTGAAGTCGGTAATCCCTTTCTCGAGCGAAATTGCATTTGCCGCGATTATGGCGGTGTCAATGTTATAGCTTGATATTTCCTCCTCGCAGTGTCCGCCGTAAAGGCAGTTCTCGCTGTGGTCGAGCGCGCCGCCGGGTATTATGACGCTGTTGGTCTGTGCCAGGGTAAAAACCTGAACCACTGAAAGGCTGTTTGTGACAATTGTGAGGCGTGTGAATGTTTTGGCCAGCCTTTTTGCAACCACAACGTTTGTGGTGCCGTTGTTTATCGCCACCGCCTGGCCGTCGGCAACAAGGTCGTCGATAAGGGTAGCAAGCTCGGTTTTTTCTTCTATTCTTGCTACATTGCGCAGCCTGAATACCTGTCTGCGGCTGTCATCGCTGTGGTAGACCGCGCCGCCGTGAACCCGCTTTACCATTCCGCCGCCTTGCTCAAGCTCAGCCAGGTCGTTTCGTACGGTATCAAGCGATACGCCGTTGAGCTTGGCAAGCTCAGAGAGGGTCGCGGCCTTGTTCTGGGCAAGGTAATTCAATATATTGTCCAGCCGTTTTTGCTTTATCATGTCTTGTCACCCGCCTATAATTTTCAATTTTATTATATATCGGGATGCAATATTTGTCAATAATATTGTCGGTATGGCAAACCTGCGCTTTTGTATTGAAAGATTTTCTAATATATGATACAATATACAAGTTATATTTTATATTTGTGATACAGCGGCATTCTGCCGGTAATAATTGGGGGAGAAATGAAGCTAAAACTTGAGAACATCAGTAAAACATACAGAAACGGCGAGACCGTGAGAGCGCTCAGGCGCATTTCAGTAGCCTTCCGCAAAAGCGAGTTTGTCGCGGTGCTCGGCCCTTCGGGCTGCGGTAAAACCACCCTGCTCAATATTATCGGCGGGCTCGACCGGTATGACGCCGGCGAGGGAGACCTTATTATCAACCGAATTTCGACCAAGCACTTCACCGACCGGGACTGGGACGCCTACCGCAACCGCTCTATAGGCTTTGTCTTTCAGAACTACAATCTCATAAGTCACCAGACGGTGCTGCAGAATGTCGAGATAGCGCTGACCCTCTCGGGCGTGCCGCTCTCCGAGCGGCGGCGCAGGGCAAAGCAGGCGCTGGCTGATGTGGGGCTGTCCGACCAGCTAAAAAAGAAGCCCAATCAGCTCTCGGGCGGCCAGATGCAGCGGGTGGCAATCGCCCGGGCGCTGGTCAACAACCCCGACATAATACTCGCCGACGAGCCGACCGGCGCGCTCGACTCGCAGACAAGTATGCAGGTCATGGAGATACTCAAGGAAATATCCAAGACCCGGCTGGTTATTATGGTCACGCACAACGGCCAGCTTGCCGAGAAATATTCCGACCGCATTATCCGCCTGCTTGACGGCGAGATTATCTCGGACACAAGCCCGGTGGCCGGCGAGGCCGACACCCCGGCACAGCCCGACGGGAAGCGGAAATTTAAAGGGACCTCAATGTCAATGGCAACCGCCCTGTCGCTCTCACTGAAAAATCTGCTCACCAAAAGGGGCCGGGCAATACTGACCTCCTTTGCCGGCAGCATCGGCATTATCGGGGTGGCGCTGGTGCTCGCCCTCTCAAACGGTCTCTCAAAATATATGGCCGACATGCAGTCCGAGACCCTGTCGGGTTTCCCGATTACTGTCAGCTCTGTAGCGCAGATAATTGACCTTGAGGCCGCCCGGCAGAACTTCGGGAACCCGACATATGAGGAATACCCCGAGGGTGACGTGCTGTATTCCTATGACATGAGCAGCCAGTTGTCAAGGCACAAGAATATAATAACCGACGACTACATCGAATATGTAAGGAGGATCACCGAAGTTCTGCCGGGCGCGGCCAACAGCATCGCCTATTCATACGGAGTCAGAATGAACCTTCTGGCGAAGGTAAGCGATACCGTGGTGAGGTTTCAGCCCGGAAGCTACGCAGACGAACTGCCCGACAACCCGGATTTTATCCTCTCGCTATTCGAACTGATAGGAGAGGAAAGCCGGCTGCCCGAGGCTGAGGATGAAATTGTGCTTGTTGTCGACAAATACAACCGGATAAACAAAACCTTTTTCTCAAGGCTTGGCATAACCGAGGAGCGGCAGGCAAATCTGCGCCTGTCGGATTTCATCGGAAAGACAATCCTCAAGGTAGTCCCGAGCGACGAGTATTACATAAAGGACGGGGACCTGTTCACCGAAGCCCAGCCCGGCGACTACAACGCGCTCTATGAGAGCAGGGGGGGCATAAGACTGACAATTGTGGGGGTTTTGCGCCCGAAGGCCGAGACAGCATCCGAATTTCTGCTGACCGGTATCGCCTACACTCCCGCTCTGACCGCCACGGTGGTAGAGGACGCCCAAAACAGCAAGATTGCGCGGGCGCAAAAGGAATCGGATGTTGATGTGCTCACCGGCGCGCCGTTTGCCGACGAGCAGGCGAGAAAAAACACCCTGCAGGCGCTGGGGGCCGATACCACCCCGACCGGAATCAATATTTATCCGAAGGATTACGCCAGCAAGGACCAGATTAAAGACTATCTGGACAAATACAACGAGGGTAGGGAGGACGCAGAGCAAATAATTTTCACCGACCTGGCCGAGATGATAACCTCAATCACCGGAACCCTGCTCGACACCGTGACCTATGTGCTGGTCGGCTTTGCCGCCATATCGCTTGTGGTCTCGACTATCATGATTGCAATTATCACCTATGTGTCGGTCATCGAACGCACCAAGGAAATAGGCATTCTGCGCAGCGTGGGGGCGCGAAAGAAGGATATTTCCCGGGTCTTCAACGCCGAGACGCTGATTATCGGCTTTACCGCCGGTGTCTTCGGGGTCGGGATTTCTTATGCCCTCACCTTCCCGATAAACTTCATTATAAGCCGGCTGGTCGAAATCATCGAAATTGCCTGGCTCAGGTCGGTGCACGCGATTCTTTTGGTCGTGGGCAGTATGGCGCTGACGCTTATCGCCGGGTTTATCCCCTCGCGCATAGCTGCTAAAAAAGACCCGGTTGTGGCGCTGAGGACCGAGTGACGCTCGGGGGCGCCGCCGTAAAAAGCGCGTGTGGGGCTTTGCCCCGCACCCCACTTAAGGGGCTTTTTGAAAAAAGCCCCTTAAGAATCCCCAAAACTTTCTAAACTAAATCGCTAATACTGCAGCGCGGGCCTCACATCCCGCGCTTTGCTGCCTTAAGTGCACCGGCTGACGCGGGGAGGGACGCGCGGGGGCGCTGCCCCCGGTCCCCCGCTTAAACCCTATTTGGAAAAAGGGGTTTAAGAATCCCCAAAACTTTCTAAACTAAATCGCTAATACTGCAGCGCGGGCCCCACATCCCGCGCTTTGCTGCCTTAAGTGCACCGGCTGACGCGGGGAGGGACGCGCGGGGCTTTGCCCCGTACCCCTTAAGAATTCTCAAAAAACTTGCCTGCTATTTTCTTTATCGTGCCGGGGAGGAAGTTTATAATATCCGACGCCATGACCGAGTGCTCTCCGAGACTTTCTGCCGCACCGTCGCCGGCAAGTCCATGAATGTAGACTCCAAGCGCGGCGGTCTCAAGCAGCGGCTGCCGCCCTTTTTGCTGCGCCAGCAGAGAGGCGATTATCCCGGCCAAAACATCCCCCGAGCCCCCGGTTGCCATCCCGCTGTTGCCGGTGGTGTTGATATATATGCGGCTGCCGTCGGTGACGGCTGTGCTGTGCGTCTTGAGCACGCAGACCACCCCGCGCTCCGCGGCAAAGTCGGCGGCGGCTTTTGTGGTGTCCTCGAGGATTGTGTCAATGTCGAGTCGACTTATGCGCGACATTTCGGCCGGGTGCGGAGTTATTACAACCGGGGCATGAATAAGTCCCCACAGCCGGGGCTCTTCCGAGATGATGTTGAGCGCGTCGGCGTCTATTACCAGCGGCACTGCTGCGGCCGAGAGCAGCCTTTCTGTAACCATATGTGCCGCGGGAGTTCTGCCGAGTCCGCAGCCGAGAGCAATGGCGTCTGCCCTTGAGGCGGCCGAGAGGATGGTATCATAATCAGGCGAGTCTGATTTGTAGCAGGTGACTGTTGCCTCGGGCAGGGAGGTTTGCAGAATAACGCGGTTTTCCTCTGCCGTGAGTATTTCGACCAGTCCGCAGCCGGAGCGGTAAGCCGCCTTGGCGCAGAGATATGCCGCCCCGCTCATTCCATACGAGCCGCAGACGGCAAGCACGCGCCCGAAGGTTTTCTTGTTCGACTCGGCGGGTCGTTTTGGCAGCATGCCGATTATATCCTCATTTGAGACGCGGTCGGCAATCATTTGTGTGTTCCTTTCGTGGTTTTCGGGAGTCTTGCAGGCAGCATAAGTTTAACATAAAACCCGGTATAATGCAACAGCCTTATTGCCCGGCTGTCGGCTGAAAATTGAAAAATTACTTGACAATCACTATGCATATGGATATAATATTATCTGTTGCGCCCTGACCGGCTTTGTTTTTATCGGACGTAAAAAGGATACAGGCCTATGATTATCGATATGGGGCCGCTGCTACGCGGCGAGGTCGATAGCATTTCGATTGATTTTTGGCTGACTCCCGAGCCGACAGACGGGGTGGAGTTCACGTCTGACGCGCATGTTATCGGCCTGATTACCAACAATGCCGGATACATGAGGCTGTCGCTCAAAGTCGAGCTGCCCTATCGCACCGAGTGCGCAAGATGTCTTGTCGAGGTTTCGGGCCTGCACAGGTTTGATTTTGAAAGGACGCTCATTGAGCAGAAGGCCGACGAGGGCTGCGATAAAAGTCCGGATGACGGTGAAGACTTTGACGAATTGGAATACGCAATAATAAAAAACGGCAGGCTTGACGTCGACCGGGAGGTTTTAGAGTCGATAATCCTTGAGTTTCCGCTAAGGTTCCTCTGCTCCGAAGACTGCGAGGGGCTCTGTCAGGTCTGCGGGACCCCCAAGCGGCAGGGCTGCGGGTGCTCAAACAAGTATATCGACCCGAGGCTGGCCGTGCTTGCCCGGCTCCTTGAGGAGGATGAGGACCAAAAGGATGACGGCGGCAGGTAATAAAGTTTATAAACAATTACATTTATGCAGGGATATGCGGTTTAACGCATTGTGCAAGGAGGTTAAGATATGGCAGTACCCAAGAGAAAGGTGTCCGGGGCACGCAGGGACAAGAGAAGGTCAAACAACTCAAAGCTCGCCGCACCCGTGTTGGTTCAGTGTCCGAAATGCAAGGAATTGATTACGGCTCATCGTGTTTGCCCGGCCTGCGGAAGCTATGACGGCGAAGAGGTTGTCAAAACCGAAAAAGAGAAAAAGTGATATTATTCAATATCAGGTGTTTGGGAGAAACTCTTGAAAGAGGTTTCTCCCAAGCCCGTTTTAGCGCGCTCAGCAGTGCAGCACACAAGGGCACAGCCGGCGACCGCAGGTCGACTCTGTGGTAAAACGATGAGTCGGCAACCGCAGAATACACCAATAACAATGCAGCGCGCGGACATGTGGCGCGCAAAGAAATGAATATAATAAAGCCCCCAAAACATTGACAACAATATGCCGGTGTGCTATCATTATGTATATGTAAAGCGGTTTTTCTTCCTGAGCCCGAAAGGACTCCGGCTCAGGTATAAGGCCGCAGGATAGTAAGTGTTCAATGCGAAAAATTTCCGAGGACGGGCAAATATGTATGAAGGAAGAAAACAAGAAATTAGCGCGCACTCAAATCCAGAGGATTGTCTCCGGCATTGCAGAGAGGCTTATGAAAAACGAATCAAAGCTCGAGGCGGCGATTTTCGGCTGCGCGCTGCTGTTTGCGGTTGTATCGTGTGTGCTCAATATAATCACAGGGATTGCAGCCGGCGGGGTGTGGGATATACTCAGGCCGCTCACAGTCGGGCTGGTGCTTCTTTTCCTGACGCTGCTTTTACCTGCAAGTGATGAGTTTTTTGTCGTCCGCGGGAAATCGCTGGTCCTCATTGCGTATTCCGCCCTCTCGCTGGTGCTTTCCGGCGTGGCCCTTGCCGGTGCGGACGGCGTTTTGAACACCATACTTGCCGTCCTCGGCCTTTTAGCCGCGCTGGCGCTTTACGGCACGCTGATGCTCGACCAGTTTGTGGTAAACGACAAGCCGGTAAAATACTGGCTGGTTTATAGCGGCGCGCTTTATTTTATCTTCTACTCACTTGTGATGCTGATACTCGACGGTGTCAGGGCAACCGGCGTTTTGGGGGCTCTGGCTGCGGTGTTCGGCGGGCTGGCCTCGATTTTTGTGATACTGATGCTGCTCTGCCTTTTTGACGGTCTCAGCTTTGCCGAGTATATGTTCTATGAAATAGTCGACGCCGACGATAATGCCGACGATGGGGGAGTTGATGACCCCGGAGCCGAAAATGTCACCGACAATTTGGCTCTCGCGGAGGAAGAACCGGAGGCCGAGGATACCGGCGGGGCAGAGATGTATGTTCCCTATGAGGAGGAGCAGCCCTCTGAGGCGGCGCCCGAGCCACAAGAGCGGGGGGACACGCCGGCCGGGGCGGATGAGGGTGAGGAGCTGCCCGAAGAGGAGGTTTACAGGCCCTTTGACGATATAGTTTATGATTACGAGCCCTCTTGTGTAGCCCTGCCCGACGAAGCTGCCGAGGCAGAGCCCGGCAAGTGTGACGAGCCGGCCGGCGACACAGAAGGGGAAGGCTCGGAAGAGTCCTCCAGATTAGCCGCATCGGCGGGCATATCCCCGGTCGAGCTCAAATACGCTAAATTTGCCGCCGCGCACCATAAGCCCGACAGCACACTTCAGGTTACCGGCATGTCGGGCGACCTGTTCGATGTCTGGGTTGACGGCGACAGGATTTGCTTCTTAAATGACCTTGGCCAAGCCATGGAAGGGCGGGGGGTCAGGTCGGCGGTAATCCCCTTCGGGGAGGTCACCGGACTTGGCCTTGACAAGCTTGAGGAGGGCGCCGAGTGTGTAGTGCTGACTTATGAAAAGGACGGCGAGGTGTGCGAGATCAGGTTTGCCAAGGAGTCCTTCGGCAACTTCAGGCAGGTACTGGAGCAGGCTGCCGGGGAGCAAGACCAGGCGCAATGAAAATTCAACACAAAGCCGCCGCAGGGAACCCCCGGGGCGGCTTTGTGTTGTTACCCTTCATTCAGCCAGTGGGCGAGTGGCAGCATAGCACGGGATGCGGGGCGGAGCCCCATTAAATTACCAGCGACAGCAATCCGAACACCGCAGGCACGGTGAGAAGGGCGATTACATACGAGATAAAGCAGGTCACCCCGGAGCTCTGGTAGTCGGGCTGCTCGGGACGTGAGAAGATGACCACATTCATGCCGACAGGCATGGCCGACATGACAACCGGGAATGCAAGGTAGATGCCGCGCAGCCCGACGAGATAGAAAACCGAGCCGGTAATGGCCGGTAGAATGACGAGCTTGAGTGCGTTGAAGTAATAAGCCTTGCCCGAGCCGAAAATCTTCCCCGGCGGCAGGGTTGAGAGGATAAGCCCGGTAAGCAGCATGGCGACCGGGCTCATGCAGGCGGCCGAGAAGCTGAAAAACTCCCCGACCACGCCGGGCAGCGGAAGGTCAAGCAGCCCGCAGAGCGCGCCAAAAATGACAGCGGCAAAAACCTCAAACGGCAGGGCAAGCAGGCTTTTTGGCGTGAATTTTTCATGTGGGGACTGACTGCGCCGCGTGGTCAGCAGCCAGGCGCCGTAGGTGTTGATTGACAGAGTTATCGGCAGCGCGAAGATTATAAACTGAGTGAGCACCTCAGGGCCGTACGCGGCTAAGACCACCGGATATCCGAAATAACCGTAGTTCGGGTAGTTCAGCATGTAAAAGGCCATAAACCGCTCGAGCGGCTCTCCCCGTACCGTGCGCGAGAGCAGGAATGAAAGCACTATCAGCACCACAAAAAAAACCAGTCCGAAGAGCAGGAGCCCTAAGTTGACGCGGAGTTTTTGAGCGTCGAGGTTTTCAGACAGAACGGTGAACAGATACGCCGGGAGGAAAAACCGGGTTTCAAGCACCGCCAAATCCCGCCCGGCCTGTCGGCTGACAACCCCCTTTCTGCCGAGCAGGTATCCGATGGCAATAAGCGCCATCATGATGACGGTTTTATTCAGGACAACGTAAAAAACACTCATTATGTAAAGCCTTTCGTGATATGCGGCAGGTATGCTCTGAAATAGCTCATTAAGGTTTTTAGGCTTGCCGGGGTATATTAGTCTGCCGGAGCAGACGGCCTCTTAATTATGCCGCTCCTTTGGGGGGATTTTGTGTTCTTATGGATACTTGTGGCTCACCGGCAAACGCGCTTATTGTATCATCGCGGCGGTATTTTGTCAATACAGACAGGCACGGAATTATTTTTTCAGGCTTCCGAGGTCGACGAATACAGGGTCAAGGAGAGCTTTTTCGGTGCCGCAGACCGCCGCAAAACAGCCGTTATCAAGCAAAAATTCGGCAAAATGATACCTGTCGTCGCCCCGCAGACAAGGCGGGCTTGCAGGAACTATCTCAAAGGAGGAGAGCCGGGTGGCAAGGCCGGTGCCGAGCGCTTTTATATAGCTTTCCTTAAGCGTCCATATTCTGAGAAACTCGCGCCCGGGGTCTGCCGAACATATTATATGCTCATACTCATTCGGGTGGAAAAAGCGCCGCGCCGCCGGGAGGCTGCGCCGGCCGGGCGACTCGATATCGCAACCCACAGGCCCGCAGTCCGAGAGGGCGCATATTGCCATGCTGCCCGAATGCGAGAGCGAGAAATCAAGTGATTTGCGGCGGTTGAAACTGGGTTTGCCGTATTGGTTGTAGCTGTACTCCATGGTCGCCTCGTCAATTCCGAGGAGCGAGAGCGCATATGAGAGCAGGTAGCCTGCTCCGGCCGAGAGCAGCCGGGCTTGCTCGGTTTTGCAGGCTTCGGCCTTTCTGCGGCGCTCGGTCGAGAGCCGCTTGAGCACCGCGGCAAAGCGCCAAGGCTCCGCAAGCGGCGTTATGTCGGCAAAATAAACCCGTATCATATGCGGCCCTCCTTCCCGGAATACAGGATTATTATAATACATTTATCCCGAAAAAACAAGCAAACCCGGACACGAAAGCGATTGATTACTTATGCAATGGACAAAATACACTAAAACCCGCAGCACTTTTTTGCTCGGATTTGGATGAGTTATTGTTCCAAGACGGTTGACAGACACACCCCCCGCGTGATATAATTCATATGTAAAAAGGAGCCTCCCGAGGGCAGTCCTTTGACAGGTTTCCGTAACTGACGGGTAAGGGTGGAGAACCACCAAGGAGCGGAAAACCCAGCTTTTTGCCGACCGTCTGGGCGCACTTACTTTATAGGGGAGCAAGTGCGCTCTTTTTGATTTTTTTGGGGAAGGAATGCTGACAGATGAAAAAGGTTGCGATTATCATGGGGAGCGACAGCGATTTGCCGGTCGTGAGAAAAGCGGCAGAGGTGCTAAGAGAGTTCGGCGTGCCGTATGAAGCTCACGTCTGGTCGGCCCACCGCACCCCTGACGAGGTGAGGGTCTTCTGCTCGTCTGCGCGCGAGCGGGGGTTCGGGGTGATAATTGCGGCTGCCGGCATGGCCGCACACCTTGCGGGAGCGGTTGCGGCTCTTACAACGATCCCGGTTGTCGGGATACCTATAAAATCCGGAAATTTAGGCGGTGTTGACGCACTGCTGTCCACGGTTCAGATGCCGCCGGGAATACCCGTGGCGACGGTTGCGGTGGACGGAGGAGTCAACGCCGCTTTGCTGTCGATTGAAATACTCTCGCTCACTGATGAGGGACTTGCAGAGAAGCTGGCAGAGCGCCGGCGGGCCGAGCGTGAACGTGTTCTTGCCAGAAACAAGGCCGTTGAGGAAGAACTGAACAAGTAAAACCGCATGGTACAGCAAGCGACCGCAGGCCGTTGGCGCCGGAAAGCCGCTGCATGTGTTTTGAAGCACCTCAATAAAGTTTAATGCCCTAAGAAATCATTTTAGTTGAAGTTTTTTGAAGATTCCAAAAAAAGTTTCTTTGGCGGGGGCTCGGGGGGTCCGCCCCCGGAGAAAACCGGCGGGGGCTCGGGGGGTCCGCCCCCGGAGAAAGGATTAAATATGGGAAAAAGGGAACAACTCTACGAGGGAAAAGCCAAGAAAGTATTTGCCACAGGCAGCGCGGATTATGTAATTGTGTCCTACAAGGACGACGCCACCGCCTTTGACGGCACGAAAAAGGGCAGGATTTCGGGCAAGGGTGTGGTCAACAACCGCATGTCGAATTTTCTCATGAGCCTGCTCGAGAAGGCGGGCATACCCACACATTTTGTAGAGGAGCTAAGCGAGCGCGAGGCGCTGGTCAGGCGGGTCTCGATTGTGCCGCTTGAGGTTATTGTTCGCAACATTTCGGCCGGGTCGTTTGCAAAGCGCTTTGGCGTGGAGGAGGGGATTGTCTTTGACCGCCCCACGATTGAGTTTTCGTACAAGAACGACGAGCTGCACGACCCGATGATAAACGAATACCACGCCCTCGCCCTCGGCCTTGCAACAGAGGACGAAATTGAGACGATAAAGTCAATGGCATTTAAGATTAATGACATTCTCAAGGAATATTTCCTCGGCCTCGGCATAAAGCTTGTCGACTTCAAGCTGGAGTTCGGGCGCACAAGCGACGGGGAAATTGTGCTGGCCGATGAGATTTCTCCCGACACCTGCCGTTTCTGGGACGCCAAAACCAACGAAAAGCTCGACAAGGACAGGTTCCGGCGCGACCTCGGGGGGGTTGAGGAGGCCTACAGCGAGATGATGAGACGGGTTTTCGGCAAATAAAATGGAGCAATATATGTCTGAAATCAGGGAAGAATGCGGGATTTTCGGTGTTTTCAGCCCGGCCGGCTGCGATGTGGCGCGCATGGCCTATTACGGCCTTTACGCACTGCAGCACCGGGGGCAGGAGTCCTGCGGAATTGCGGTAAATGACCGTGGAGTATTTCACACATACAAGGATACCGGCCTGGTAAACGAGGTTTTTACGCCCGAGCGTATGGAGAAGTTCGGGCTCGGCAACTGTGCAATAGGGCATGTGCGCTACGGGACAACAGGAACGAACGACCGGAGCAACGCGCAGCCGGTGGTTGTCAACCACATAAAGGGCACAATGGCGCTGGCCCATAACGGCAACCTTGTCAACTCCTATGAGCTGCGTTCGGAACTCGAGCTGCGGGGCTCGATTTTCCACACCACCAGCGACACCGAGGTCATCTCATACATTATCACCAACAAGCGCCTTGAGACGAGCTCTATTGAGGAGGCGGTCAGCCGGGCAATGTACCGGCTCGAGGGGGCGTATTCCCTGCTTGTCATGTCGCCGCAGAAGCTGATGGCAGTGCGCGACAGCCGCGGTTTCAGACCGCTCTGCTACGGCAAAACACCCGACGGGATATATGTGGTGGCCTCCGAGAGCTGTGCGCTCGACGCCGTGGGCGCTGAATTTGTTCGGGACGTGGAACCGGGGGAAATCCTGATATTCGACAAGGCCGGCGTGCGCAGCATAAGGGAGCACTGCGGCAGGCAGCCGCGGTCGCTATGTGTTTTTGAATACATTTACTTCGCGCGCCCCGACTCGGTAATCGACGGGTACTCGGTGCATGAGGCAAGGGTGCGCGCCGGCGGGTTTTTGGCTCTGGAACATCCGGTCGGGGCCGACGTGGTGGTCGGCGTGCCCGACTCGGGGCTTGACGCGGCGCTCGGCTATTCGAGGCAGTCGGGCATACCATACGGAATAGGATTTATCAAGAACAGATATATAGGCCGCACATTTATCGCCCCCGGGCAGAAGAGCCGGGAGGATATGTTGAGAATCAAGCTCAACCCTATATGTGAGGTTGTCCGCGGCAAGCGCGTGGTACTGATCGACGACTCGATTGTCCGTGGCACTACCAGCGCCCGGATTGTAAACCTTCTGTGCGAGGCCGGGGCGTCGGAGGTGCATATGAGGATAGCCTCACCGCCCTACCTCAATCCATGCTATTACGGTACCGACATAGACTCGCGCAAGTACCTGATTGCCTGCCGCCACACGGCCGACGAGATTGCCAAAATTATCGGGGCAGACTCGCTGGGTTATCTAAGCCTTGAGAATGTAAAGCGGCTGGCTCCGGGGGCCGACTGCTGCGGCTGCTGCACCGCCTGTTTTGACGGCCGCTACCCGACCGCCGTACCCCCCGAGAACCGGAAATTCAGATTTGAGGAAAAGATACCCGAATGCGGGGACGAGGCCCCAAAAGGAGAGCAGAACCGATGAAAAATGTCTCAAGGTCGGACAGCTACGCCGCCGCCGGGGTGGACATCACCGCCGGCTACCGCGCGGTTGAGCTGATGAAAAAGCACGTGGCGCGCACCCTCACCCCTGCCTGCTCGGATATCGGCGGGTTCGGCGGGCTGTTCATACCCGACCTCATGGAATACCGGGAGCCGGTGCTGGTCAGCGGGACAGACGGCGTGGGGACCAAGCTGAAAATCGCCTTTGTGCTTGACAAGCACGACACGATAGGGATTGACTGCGTTGCCATGTGCGTCAACGACATTGTATGCAGCGGAGCAAAGCCACTCTTTTTCCTCGACTATATCGCCTGCGGCAAAAACTATCCCGAGAAGATAGCCGCTATCGTTTCCGGGGTAGCCGAGGGCTGCCTTCAGGCAGGTGCTGCGCTGCTCGGCGGCGAGACCGCCGAGCACCCGGGCATGATGCCCGAGGACGAATATGATATAGCGGGCTTTGCGGTAGGGATTGTCGAAAAGTCGAAAATTCCGGATAAAAACAGCATAAGGCCGCGCGATGTCATTGTCGCGCTGCCCTCGAGCGGCGTCCATTCAAACGGTTTCTCGCTGGTAAGAAAGGTTTTCGATATCGGCAGGTCGGATATAACCAAGCCGGTGGCAGAGCTTGGCGGGAGGTCGCTCGGCGAGGTGCTGCTCACGCCCACACGGATTTATGTCAAGGCGCTTCTGGCTCTCTTTGAAAAGGTGAATGTCCGCGGCGTGTCGCATATCACCGGCGGCGGCCTTTACGAGAACATCCCGCGCAGCCTGCCCGAGGGGCTTACCGCCAGAATTGAACGTAAAAGCATTGTCGCCCCGCCGATATTCGAGGTTATTGCAAAGACCGGAGGCATTGACGAGCGCGATATGTTCAACACCTTCAACATGGGCGTGGGGATGAGCGTCGTAGTCCCGGCAGCCGAGGCCGACAGAGCGCTTGAGGTCCTGCGGGAGTGCGGCGAGGAACCCTACATCATAGGAGAGATTATAAAATCAGACGAGACTATTGTCATTTGTTGAGGCGAGGCTGATGGAGAAAGCAAGAATTGCGGTTCTGGTTTCGGGCGGGGGGACCAACCTACAAGCCCTGCTCGACGCCGAGCGGCGCGGGGAACTTAGGAGCGGGGAGATAACGCTGGTCATTTCAAACAAGGCCGAAGCATACGCTCTGACCCGCGCCGGGAATGCCGGGGTGAAGACAGCCACGGTGGTAAGGGGGGATTACCCCTCACAGGAGGCTTTTGAGGGTAGGATAATCGAGCTGCTTGAGAAAAACCGCACCGACCTGATAATTCTCGCCGGGTTCATGTGTATCCTCAGCGCTGACTTTACCTCGCGGTATCCCGGGCGGATTATAAATGTTCACCCCTCGCTCATCCCGTCGTTCTGCGGCCGGGGATTTTACGGCCTTAAAGTGCACCGGGCGGCGCTTGATTACGGCGTGAAGGTGACCGGCGCGACGGTACACTTTGTCAACGAGGTGCCCGACGGCGGGGAAATTATCCTGCAGCGCGCGGTTGAGGTGCGTGAGGGCGACACCCCCGAGACCCTGCAGCGCCGAGTGATGGAGGAGGCCGAGTGGGTTATCCTGCCGGCGGCAGCCGAGCTGGTTTGTGCTGAGATTCTCAGAAAAAAACATAAAGGAGAAAAGATATGAACGTGTACAAGACTCGCGATATTGGGGCGCTGCTACGGAAGAACAGCTATCCCGGGCGCGGAATTATCGTCGGCAAGTCGAAGAACGGAAAATACGCCGTGGCCGCCTATTTCATCATGGGGCGGAGCGAGAACAGCCGCAACCGCGTGTTCGACGATTTCGGCGACTATGTCACTATTTTCCCTTATGAAGCCGCAAAGCTTTCCGACCCCTCGCTGGTCATATACACGCCGGTGAGAAAACTCGGGCGGAGGCTGATAGTCACAAACGGCGACCAGACCGACACGATTTACGAGTACCTGAAGGACGGAAAGAGCTTTGAGGAGGCGCTCGAGACCCGCGAGTTTGAGCCGGACAAGCCAAACTACACACCCCGCATCAGCGCGCTGCTTGATTTTGAGGGTGGCTTTTGCTACAATTTGAGCATACTCAAGAGCGCGGACGAGGGTGGCTCGGGCTGCAACCGCTTTACCTTCTCCTATGCTCCGCAAAACGGGGTCGGCCACTTCATACACACCTACAAATCCGACGGGAACCCGCTGCCCTCGTTTGTCGGGGAACCCGTGCGCATCACCATCTTAAACAGTATCGACGCCTTTACAAGAAAAATCTGGGACAACCTGAACCCTGAGAATAAAGTGTCGCTTTATGTCAGGTATGTCTCCCTGGCCTCCGGCCGGGCTACTACCAGAGTCGTCAACAAGAATGTGAGGGAATGAAATGAAAGAGTATGAACTGAAATACGGCTGCAACCCCAACCAGAAGCCGGCGAAAATATATATAAAGGACGACGGCGAGCTGCCTATCGAAATTCTCTCGGGGCGGCCGGGGTATATAAATTTTCTTGACGCATTCAATGCCTGGCAGCTTGTCAGCGAGCTCAAGGCAGCGACCGGCATGGCTGCGGCGGCCTCGTTTAAGCATGTCAGCCCCGCCGGAGCGGCGCTCGGGCGGGTACTCAGCGAGCGCGAAAAGCGGGCCTGCTTTGTCGAGGACATAGAGGGGCTTGACGACTCGCCGCTCGCCTCGGCCTACGCCCGCGCCCGCGGCACAGACCGCATGTCCTCCTACGGGGACTTTATTGCCCTGTCGGATGTATGCGACGAGACGACCGCGAAAATTATCAAGCGCGAGGTCTCGGACGGCATCATCGCGCCGGGATATACCGACAAGGCGCTTGAGCTGCTCAGGTCAAAGCGCAACGGTACCTATAATATTATCAAAATAGACCCGAATTACGTCCCCGACCCGATAGAGCGCCGCGAGGTTTTCGGTGTCACCTTCGAGCAGGGGAGGAACAATTTTAAAATCGACCGCGCGCTGCTTTCAAATATAGTAACCAAGAATAAAAACCTGCCCGAGGAGGCGGCGCTTGACCTTATCGTTGCGCTCACGACGCTGAAATACACCCAGTCAAATTCGGTGTGCTATGCCCACGGCGGGCAGACCACCGGGGTGGGCGCCGGGCAGCAGTCGCGGGTGCACTGCACGCGCCTTGCCGGCATGAAATCCGACAACTGGTTCCTGCGTCAGAGCGACAAGGTGTTAAATCTCCCCTTCAGGGAGGATGTCGGACGCCCCGAGCGGAATAATGCAATTGATGTCTACATTTCCGACGACTACGAATCGCTGCTCGCCGACAGGGTCTGGCAGGAGCTCTTTTATGAGCGCCCCGAGCCCTTTACCCGCGAGGAGAAGAAGGCATATCTTAAAAAAATCACCGGCGTGTCGCTCGGCTCGGACGCCTTCTTCCCGTTTTCGGACAACATCGAGCGCGCGGTGGCCAGCGGGGCCTGTTATGTAGCCCAGCCCGGCGGCTCGGTGAGGGACGATTTGGTCATCGAGGCCTGCGACAGGTACAACATGGTCATGTGCTTTACCGGCATGAGGCTTTTTCATCACTAATACAAAAAGCCGGAGGTGCTTCTAGCGCGCTCCGGCGAAAAAACAACACTGAGGATTTGCAGCAATGAGAGTAATGGTAGTCGGCGGCGGCGGACGCGAGCACGCCATCATAAAAAAGCTGAGAGAAAACCCGAAAATCAGGCAGATTTACGCCCTACCCGGCAACGGCGGTATTGCAGGCGATGCGGTCTGCGTCAATATCGGGGCGAAGGACATTCAGGACATAGTGCTCTTTGCAATTGACAACAAAATTGACTACGCGGTGATAGCCCCCGACGACCCGCTGGTGCTGGGGGCGGTCGACGCGCTCAGCCGTGCCGGTATTGACTGCTTCGGCCCGGTGGCAAAGGCGGCCGAGATTGAGGGCAGCAAGGTTTTTGCCAAGGGTCTGATGAAAAAATACGGTATCCCGACGGCAGCCTATGAGGTCTTTGACAGCTCGGCCAAGGCGCTTGGCTATATTGAAAGTGTGAGTATGCCGAGGTTTATCAAGGCCGACGGGCTGGCACTCGGCAAGGGCGCCATGCTGGCAAGGACCAAAGAGGAAGCCCGCTCGATTATACGCTCCATGATGGAGGAGAAGATATTCGGAGCAAGCGGAAACCGGATTGTAATCGAGGAGGTCATGACCGGCCCCGAGGTGTCGGTGCTGGCCTTCACCGACGGAAAGACAATCGTGCCTATGGTTTCTTCAATGGACCATAAGCGCGCATATGACAACGACGAGGGGCCGAACACCGGCGGTATGGGGACAATCGCACCGAATCCCTACTATACCGACGAGATTGCCGAGGTCTGTATGCGGACAATTTTCCTGCCGACGATAAGGGCAATGCGTGAGGAAGGGCGGGAGTTCCGCGGCTGCCTGTATTTCGGGCTGATGCTCACCCCCCAGGGCCCGAAGGTTATCGAATACAACTGCCGCTTCGGCGACCCCGAGGCGCAGGTGGTGCTGCCGCTGCTTGAGACCGACCTTTTCACCGTCATGCGGGCGACGACAGAAGGCCGGCTTAGCGAAATCGAGGTAAAATTCAAAAAAGCCTATTCCTGCTGCGTGGTGATGGCCTCGGCCGGTTATCCCCTGAAATACCGGATCGGCTATCCGATATATATTGATGAGAGCGTTGCCGACAGTGTATATGTCGCCGGCGCAAAGCTTTCAGCCGACGGCAGGCGGCTTTTGACCTTGGGCGGGCGGGTGCTCGGCGTGGTACATGTGGCCGACACGCTCGACGAGGCGATAGCCGGCGCCTACGAGAAGGTCGGCAAAATAAAGTTTGATAATGAATACCACCGCGGCGACATAGGAAAAAGCGCGCTGACGGCAATAAAACAATCACAATAAATCCGGTTAGCACCCGGCTTGTTTGAGAGGGCAGAGTATGGTTTATCGAGTTTATGTCGAGAAAAAAAAGGAGCTGGCACACGAGGCGGCGGCGCTGCTGAATGAGTTCCGCAATCTTTTAGGGATTGAAACCCTGCGCGACTTGCGGATTATTAACAGGTACGACGTCGAGGGGATTGACAGGGAGCTTTTTGACTACGCAGCAGCGACCGTCTTTTCGGAGCCGCAGCTTGATATTGTGTCGGAGGAGCTTGATGTAACAGAAACCGACGCGGTGGTTTTTGCGGTAGAATATCTGCCGGGGCAGTTTGACCAGCGGGCCGACTCGGCCGCCCAGTGCATCCAGATAATCTCGCAGGGCGAGCGACCTTTGGTGCGCTCTGCCCGGGTGTATGTGCTCTGCGGCAGTCTATTTGACCGGGACATTGAGGCGATAAAAAAGTACCTTATCAACCCGGTTGAGGCGCGCGAGGCCTCGCTTGAGAAGCCCGAGACGCTTATGGTCGAGTACGAAGTGCCCGAGTCGGTCAGCACCCTGCACGGCTTTCGGGAGCTCGACAGGACAGGGCTTGAGGGTTTCATCCGCGAATACGGGCTTGCAATGGACTCCGACGATATTGCCTTTTTGCAAAAGTATTTTATCGAGGAAGGCCGCGACCCTACGATTACTGAAATCCGCATGATTGACACCTACTGGTCGGACCATTGCCGGCACACCACCTTCCTGACCACCATAGACAAGGTGAGCTTTGAGGACCCGGCAATTGAGCGCACATACAACGAGTATATGAAACTCAGGCAGCTTACCGGCAGCAAAAAGCCGATTTGTCTGATGGACATAGCGACAATCGCGGCAAAATACTTGAAGAAAACCGGCCGGCTTGACAAGCTCGACGAATCCGAGGAGGTCAACGCCTGCACGGTTAAAATAAATGTCAGAATTGACGGCAAAGAGGAGCCCTGGCTGCTGTTCTTTAAGAACGAAACGCACAACCACCCGACCGAGATAGAGCCCTTCGGGGGGGCCGCGACCTGCATCGGCGGCGCCATCCGTGACCCCTTGTCGGGCCGGGCTTATGTATATGCCGCAATGCGGGTGACCGGCGCGGCCGACCCGACCCGTCCGATAAATGAGACCCTGCCTGGCAAACTGCCCCAGCGCAGGATTGTGACCTCTGCGGCGGCTGGCTATTCGTCGTATGGGAATCAGGTGGGGATCGCCACCGGAATTGTTGACGAAATATACCATGACGGATATGCCGCCAAGCGCATGGAGATAGGCGCGTTAATAGGCGCCGCCCCGGTCGCCAATGTCCGGCGCGAGCGCCCGGCGCCCGGAGATGTGGTAATACTTCTCGGCGGCAGGACCGGGCGCGACGGTTGCGGGGGGGCTACCGGCTCGTCCAAGTCGCACACTCTGGCCTCGCTGACAAGCTGCGGCGCCGAAGTGCAGAAGGGAAACCCGCCCGAGGAGCGCAAGCTTCAGCGGCTTTTCAGAAACCCTGAGGCCGCCCGCATGATAAAAAGATGCAACGATTTCGGCGCGGGTGGCGTGTCTGTTGCCATCGGCGAGCTGGCCGACGGGCTTGACATCGACCTTGACAGGGTGCCGAAGAAATACGAAGGGCTTGACGGCACCGAGCTTGCCATCAGCGAGTCGCAGGAGAGAATGGCGGTCGTCGTAGCCCCCTGGGATGCCCCGCGCTTCCTTGAGCTTGCCGGGGAGGAGAACCTTGAGGCGACAGTGGTCGCAAAGGTAAAGGCCGAGCCGAGGCTGACCATGCGATGGAACGGCAGGACCATAGTTGACGTCAGCCGCAGGTTTCTAAATTCCAACGGCGCGCCAAAGCACACCGAGGCGGCTGTTGCGGCTCCGCTGCCTTATGACAAGCCGAAGGTCGACGACTTTGCCGCGGGAATGCGGGCGCTTGTGGCAGACCTCAACGTCTGCTCAAAGCAGGGGCTCTCCGAGCGCTTTGACTCGACTATAGGCGCCGGCAGCCTGCTCATGCCCTTTGGCGGGCGCTATCAGGCCACACCCATTCAGGCGATGGTTCACAAAATCTCGGTCGAGCAACAGCACACCGACGACTGCTCGCTGATGTCCTGGGGATTCAATCCCTTTATCTCGGAGCGCAGCCCCTACCACGGAGCATATCTGGCGGTAGTGGAGTCGGTCTCAAAGCTGATTGCAACCGGGGCAGAATTTAAGGACATATATCTTACCTTCCAGGAATACTATGAGAAGCTCGGGCGCGACCCGGCGCGCTGGGGCAAGCCGCTGGCCGCCCTGCTCGGGGCGCTCAGAGCACAGGTCGAGCTTGGTCTTGCCTCGGTTGGGGGCAAAGACTCGATGAGCGGCTCGTTTGAGGACCTCAATGTGCCGCCGACCTTGGTCTCCTTTGCGGTGACCACCGAAAAAGTTCAAAACATCAGATCCCCCGAATTCAAAAAGGCGGGGAGCCGAGTTGTGCTGATAAAGCCCCACCTGAACGCCGACCGGCTGCCCGACGCCAAATCGCTCATTGAGGTCTTTGCGCGGGTGCGTGAGCTGCTCTCGTCCGGCCGGGCAATCTCGGCCTGGACGCCGACCTACGGCGGCGTGGCCGAGGGTGTTGTCAAGATGTGCCTTGGCAACCGGCTCGGGTTTGTGTTCGATGACAGCCTGACGTTAGGCGATATTTTCGGCTACGGGTACGGGGCATTCCTGCTTGAGCTGAGCGACAACAGCATTGACGTCGGGACAACTGTGGGGTATGTCACAGATGAGCAGATAATCAGGTACAGAAACCAAGAACTATCGCTTTGTGAACTTGAAAATATATATTCGGGCCGGCTTGAGAGCGTATTTCCGCGCAGAGTGCCGCAGGGCGGCGGAGAGGTACGCACGCTTGAGTATCGCGGAGGCGGGCGCGTGAAATATGCCGGAACAGCAACAGCCGCCCCACGCGCAGTAATCCCGGTATTCCCGGGTACCAACTGCGAGTACGATACCGCCAAAATGCTGCGCGACGCCGGCGCTGAGATTGAAGTATTTGTCATCAACAACCTGACCCCGGCAGGTGTGGCAAGGAGTGTCGAGCGCTTTGCGGCGGCGGTGAGGGCGGCGCAGATGATTGTTCTCCCCGGCGGGTTTTCGGGCGGGGACGAGCCCGACGGCTCGGGTAAATTTATCACCGCCTTTTTCAGAAACGCGGCGGTAAGAGAGGCAACAGAGGAGCTGATAGAGCGGCGCTATGGGCTTATTTGCGGAATCTGCAACGGCTTCCAGGCGCTTGTCAAGCTCGGACTTGTACCCTTTGGGAAAATAATCGACCCGGATGAAAACTCCCCGACCATAACCTGCAATATTATCGGCCGCCACCAGTCGCGGCTGGTGCGCACCCGCGTGGTGTCAAATAAGTCCCCGTGGCTTGCCGCGACCGAGCCGGGCGATATTTTTACAGTCCCTATTTCGCACGGCGAGGGCAGGTTTTATGCACCGGACGACATGATAGCCGGGCTGGCTGAGGGCGGTCAGATTGCCACGCAGTATGTCGACCTTGAAGGCCGGGCGACCTATGACATCGAATACAACCCAAACGGCTCGGTCTGGGCAATTGAGGGCATCACCTCGCCCGACGGCCGGATACTCGGGAAGATGGGGCATGTCGAACGGAACGCACAAGGGCTCTATATCAATGTCCCCGGCGTGTATGAAATGAAAATATTTGAGTCGGCGGTCAAATATTTCAAAAAGGAGATATAAAAATGGCGCATCCAACCGATATCGAGATAGCTCAGGTATGTAAAATGAGACCGATTATCGAAATTGCCGAAGCTGCCGGAATCGACGGGAAGTATATCGAGCTCTACGGGAGATATAAGGCCAAGGTTGACCTGTCGCTGCTGGGGGACCTTCAGCGGCCTGACGGCAAGCTTGTGCTGGTCACCGCCATCACCCCGACGCCTGCCGGAGAGGGCAAGACCACCACGACGATTGGCCTTGCCGACGGGCTCGCGCGTATCGGAAAGCGGCCGGTCGTGGCTATCCGTGAGCCGTCGCTCGGCCCGGTGTTCGGTATCAAGGGGGGTGCCGCCGGCGGCGGGTACGCGCAGGTCGTGCCGATGGAGGACATCAACCTGCACTTTACCGGGGACATTCACGCGGTAGGTGCTGCTAATAACCTGCTTGCCGCAATGCTCGACAACCATATACATCAGGGCAACAGCCTTGGAATCGACCCCCGCCGGGTGACCTGGCGACGCTGCGTCGACATGAACGACCGGCAGCTAAGGAAAATTGTCGGGGGGCTGGGCGGCCGGGCAGACGGCCTGCCGCGCGAGGACGGATACGATATAACCGTGGCCAGCGAGGTGATGGCGGTGCTCTGCCTTGCCGACTCAATTGCCGACCTGAAGCGGCGGCTTGCCCGGATAGTTGTGGGGTATACCTACAGCGGCAGCCCGGTTACCTGCGCCGACCTCGGCGCGGCTGGGGCCATGGCCGCCCTCTTGCGCGACGCGCTGAAACCCAATCTCGTGCAGACGCTTGAGGGCACCCCGGCATTTGTGCACGGCGGCCCCTTTGCCAACATCGCGCACGGCTGCAACTCGGTGACAGCCACCAAAATGGCGCTGCGGCTCGGCGATTACACCATTACCGAGGCGGGATTCGGTGCCGACCTCGGAGCCGAGAAATTCCTTGACATAAAATGCCGTATGGCCGGGCTTGTCCCCTCGGCCGTGGTGATTGTGGCGACGGTGCGCGCGCTCAAAATGCACGGCGGCCTGCCGAAGAGCGCGCTTGACAGGGAGGATTTGGGGGCACTTGAACGCGGAATTCCGAATCTGTTGCGCCATGTCTCAAACATAAAGAATGTGTACGGTCTGCCCTGCTTGGTGGCTCTCAACCGCTTCCCGACAGACACCGAGACCGAAATTGAATTTATCATAAAAAAATGCCGTTTGCTCGGCGTGAATACCGTGCTCTCTACCGTTTGGGCCGAGGGCGGACGGGGCGGGGAGGAACTGGCCCGCGAGGTGGTGCGCCTGTGCGATAATGGAAAGCCGAACTTCAGGTTCTCGTACCCCGACGACTGCCCGATTGAGGAAAAGCTCCACGCCGTAGTTACAAAGATTTACGGCGGCGCATCGGTCAACATACTGCCCCCGGCCAAAAAGCAGATTGAGCTTCTGACCTCGCTCGGCTATTCAAAATACCCGGTCTGCATTGCCAAGACACAGTACAGCCTTACCGATAACCCGGCCATTCTCGGGGCGCCCGAGGGCTTTGAGGTCACGGTCAGAAATGTCGAGATTTCGGCCGGCGCCGGCTTTGTTGTGGCGCTGACCGGCGATATTATGACAATGCCCGGCCTGCCTAAATCACCGGCCGCCGAGCGCATTGACGTCGACGAAAACGGGGTAATTTCGGGGTTGTTTTAAGGCGTAAAAACTATAATCTCATACACTAAAGTTAAAAACCCGGCAGATTCTGCAAAACATACTAGTCACAAAAATAACAGCGATAACCACCATATTCTGTGGTTATCGCTGTTTTCATAATAAACCATATGAATCGGATTGCATGCCATGTCTGTCAGACAGTCCCAAAAAGCATACCAGTTTTCCCCGTAATAATCTGGAGAATCAAGTTCGTCTTTGATGATTTTGTGGACTTCACCGAGATAATTCACATTTGAAAAAATCTAATGTATAAAGTTCTTTATATTGATACATGATTATTCTCCTTGTCCGCGGTAGTTGTGCCGGACGAGTCACATAGTGCCATGTAGTGTCAATATATAAAAATAGCTTTTACTGTTTGATGAAGAAACAGGAAAAGCTATTTTTTGGCGGAGAGGGCGGGATTCGAACCCGCGTGCGGTTGCCCGCAAACTGATTTCGAGTCAGCCCCGTTATGACCACTTCGATACCTCTCCGTATAATATAACACGCGCCGACGCCGGCGCATGTTATATTATATCACAATAATGCTTTACGTGCAAGAGTAAAAATTAAAAAATATCTGCTTTTTCAAAGTATTCGAGCGCCGCCCCGATGTCTGCCCGCACGGCGGCGGCAAGCCCGGCGGGGCTGTCGAATTTCTGTTCGGGGCGCAGGTATTTGTAAAACTCGGTTTTGACTGTGCGCCCGTAGAGCTCGCCGTCATATCCGATTATGTGTGTCTCGCAGCGCAGCTCGTCCTGCCCGCCGAAGGTCGGGCGCACCCCGATATCGGTCACCGCCGGCCGGCGGGTTTTGTCAATGATACACGCGCTGATGTAAACCCCGGTTTTCGGTACGAGCCGCCCGGCTGTAAACTCTTGATTTATGGTCGGGAACCCCAGCCGGCTACCTACCGCACTGCCGCGGACGACCGGGGCGCTCAGTGAATAAGGCCGGCCAAGCATTGCGGCGGCGCTCTCCATGTCGCCCGACATAACCGCATGGCGTACTGCAGTCGAGCTTACGGCAATCCCGTTGTGCGTGACCGGGTCGAGCACCGACACGCACCCTTCAAATTCCCGGCACAGGGTGTCAGCACCGCCGCAGCCGCCTATACCGAACCTGAAGTTGTATCCGCAGACCGCGTGGAGGCAGCCGCATTTATTTTTAAGTATTTCCGAGACAAAGCGTCCGGGCGTCATGTCCCGGACATCCTCAAAGTTGACAATATACAGCCTGTCCATGCCGGCCGCCTCAATCAGGGCGGCTTTTTCCTCTGTGTCGGTTATTCTCGGCGGGGGGCTTGCGAGCAGCACTTCATATGGCGGGGGGGAGAAGGTAAGTGCACCGGCGACAATGCTTTTTTGTTGCGGGGTCAGCTTACGCTTGATTTTTAGCGCCTCACTAAGCAGAGCGGCATGTCCTGTGTGAACCCCGTCGAAGTTGCCGAGGCAGAGCACCGCGGGGGGGACGGGACAGGGCGCCGGGGTGGCGGGGTCGGAGTGATCAAGTCTTATTATTTCCACTTATTTGGTTATCCCCAGATAGTTTTTGACAAGCTCGGATAGGAGTTTGTCGCGGTCCACCCGGCGTATGAGCCCGCGGGCGTTGTTGTAATTTGTGATGTATGTCGGGTCCTCGGAGAGAATATAGCCGACAAGCTGGTTTATCGGATTATACCCCTTCTGCTCGAGCGCCTTGTACACCTTCAGGATTATCTCGTGCATGGTCAGCTCGCCTTCGGGCTGTTCCTTTGCGGGATAGTTGTCCTTATTCTCAATCATAGGCCGCTCCTTATGAAGTTTCTGGGTTAATTATATACCAAAATAAAGCATAATGCAAGGGTCTCGACCGATTTTGAGCTGAAGGCAGGGGTCACTGACCGACCGGCGTGACTGGGAAATCAAACAGCTTGGCCAGTACTGAGCCGTCGATGCGGTAGGAGAGCGGCGAGTTGGGCAGGCAGGCGCATATATTGCCCTCGTCATCGGCATACCCCAGATAGAGCACAAAGCTGCTGTCGACATTTACCTTAACCGGGCTGCCGCTGCTGTCGGTCACACTTGTCTCGGCTACATATTCCACAGTCATGACGGTGGGCGAGAGCAGCCCGAGCACCTCTTTTTCGGCTTCGGAATAACCGGCTATATCTGTAAAGCTGATTCGATTTATTGCGTCGGCAATGTCGGCGGCGATTTCCGGGTCGAGCGCGGTTTCCTCCCCGCCGTTTTCCGATACATACCAGAGGTCGTCGGTGTCGGCAGAGTCGTCCTTGCCGGCCTCGTAATAGGTGTATTTAAGCTCATCCCCCGCGCGGCTAAAGCTTAGCGTGCGGAGCCTGTCGGCCGGGATGTCGGGAAGCTTGTCGTGCATTACCATATCATACGGGGTGAGGTCAAACATCTGGGCGACCGAAGTGTTTACCATATAGGCAAAGCCATCCCCGGCGCCGGTTATAAAATAATACCTGCCTGTGTAGGAATTGAGGCTGCCGAACATGAAGGTCTGTTCACCGAAAAGCTCGTCGGCTACCGTCACCCTGAGCCATGGGTTGTCAAGCTCCCAAGCAGAGAGAGACGACTCGTCGGCCTCAAGCTTTACAGATGAGGTCACCACCCTGAGTGCCGAGGCCATGGATGCGAAATACGTGTTGTCAAGCGGTAGCGAGGGTTCGGCCTCCCAGAGCCATTTTGTTTTTGAGTCGCTGAGCTCAAAGCGGTATTTGTCCTGTCCTATGTTGTATTCGATCAGGTAGAGGCTGTCTATGTCAACCTGGGCGGCGGTGTAGGTGGTGTCGGCAGACCCTGTGTCCGAGGTATCGGAGCCCTCCTTCTCCCCGGCCAGATTCCTGACCAGCACAAGCAGGCCGGCAAGGACAACCACCATCCCGCACATGACAAGAAGAGTTTTTATTCTTTTCATAGCGAATATAACCTCTGGTATTCAGCGCCGGCGCCGCTTAAACCACACTACAAGGCCTGAAACCGTGACTCCAACCGGCAGGACGACAACGAAGACTGCGGTCCACAGATATATCGAGGACTGGCTGAGCCTGTCAAGTATCGGCTCCGAGGTCGGAATGCCGACAACATCGGCAAGCGAGGATTCGTAGGTTTCCATCCAGGAAAGCATGTCCAAAATATAGTAGTAATTGCCGTAGGATACCGCCTGCGCCACCTGGTCGGTGAGCGCGTCTGCCGAGGAGAGCCAGATAATCTGGGTCTCGCCCCTTTCAATTGCCACGCCGAGCGCCAGCGAGCCGGGCTCGGACTGCTCCTCCCCGACCTTTGAGTATGCCGAGTCTGAGGTGGTGAAAAGCTCGGTTACCACAGCGCCCGACATATTGTCGGTGAGCCTGATGCCGTGCGACTGGGGCATGAACATAAAATACGAGGACTTGAAGCGCGAGGTGGCGGTGTGGCTGCCGATATCGGGAATGAGGTAATACTTGTTTGTTTTATAATTGTCCGGGTTTTCCTCGTACACAATTCCGGGCACTGCCGACACGCCGTAGGGCTCAACAAGGCTCATCAGATTTTCCATACCGGTGTTGTCGGGCGAGGTGATGAGCAGCATATTGCCGCCGCCTGAAAGATACGCGCTTATCATCTGCGTCTCGTCGGCCGAGAGGTCGGAGCCCGGCGCATAGATTACAAGACAGGAGGCGTCGGCGGGGATTTCTCCGGCGGTGACGGTGCGCAGGTATTCGTGCCCGATATTGTTGTCGGCCAGATACTGCAGGAGCATTGCAGATAATGTTGACTCGCCGTGGCCCTCTGTGATATAGATATGCGGAATCCGCTCGAGAATTACATACTCGACGCCCTTGGTTATTATGTCGTCGCCGTAGAAATAGGTTTCGGTGGGGTAACCCTGCTGCTCTGCCGAGCTGAAGATAAAATACGGATAGCTGTTGTAATACATATAGGCGCTGTAGGGAACCGGGCTTGTCATGCCGTAGTTTTCGGCAAGGTACTCGTTGTAGTAGTAGAACAGCTCCTGATAGTCTATCAGCCTGTGCCGCCGCCCGCTCTCGATTATCAGGCTGAATGCCGAGGGCTGCGGATCGGTCTCGGCGATATAAGGACTTAGGCAGTCAGGGTCGGCAATAGGGTCGAGAATGTCGTATTTAAAATGTTTGCTCAGGCTTGTATATCTCTCAAGAAAGGTCTCAAACGTCGGGTCCTTGGCGCCACCCGGGCAAATCCAGTGAATCGTCACCGGCTCGCCTATTGTGTCAATGAAATCCTGCGTGCTCTCGGAGATGGTGTACAGCCCGGTCGGAGTGGTGTCAAAAACGATCAGGGAGGGGGGGAGTGCTGCTATAAGCAGGTTTATTATCACAAGTATGACAAGCAGGAAAAGGCTGACAAGGAAGGTATATGTCCCGATTTTAGTGGATTTTGAAAGGCCCTTTTTCAGGCTTATTTTATTATTTTTCATGTTCATTATAGCCCCTCCTCTCAGCTCCAGCGGCGCGTCTCAAGCGACTGGACCGAAATGAAAAGAAAGAATACGGTAACAGACAAAAGGTAGACCACGCTGCCTATGTCGAAAACCCCCGAGTTGAGGGCGTAGAAGCGGTCGTAGAGCGAAAGTCCGGTCATGATTTTATGGAAAAGACCTTCAAACATGGGCTTTTTAAAGTAGTAGAGAGCGCAGAGCGGGACGACCTGCAGCACCGCGGCAATCATCCCGGCGTTTATACTTTGGGTGAGTTTCCAGACAATTGCCGCGAGGATAAAGGAGAGCGCTACAAGGCAAAGGAAGGAGACAAGCGCATCTTTTGGTACCAGCGCAATCAAAAGGGGAAGTATCAGCAGAAACAGAAGGGTGCCGAAGCTGATGACCGCCGCGATAACCTGGCTTTCGGTGAGAGAGGAGATAAACATTCCGATTGAGATAAGCGCAAGACCTAGCAGGAAGAGCGACAGAATCGCGCTGTAGCTTGAGGCGTAGTGCATGGTGCCGTAGGCGCTCAGAATCAGCGGGTAGAGCATCATTACGCCTGTCGGGATAAGGAGCACCAGCGCGGTCGCCAGAAATTTGCCTATGATTATCTCCGAGACTTTCAAAGGTAGTGAAAAGAGGTGGTTGTCGGTGAGGTTGGCGCGGTCTTTTGCCAGCGAGCGCATGGTGATAATAGGAACTATCACAAGAAAGGCAATTCCGGTTATCTCAACCGCAAACCGGAAGGAGGCCATACCTAAAAACAGGTTGTAGACCGTAACGCAGACCCCGAAGAACAGCAAAAGAAAGGCTATGAAGACATGCCCGGTCATGTTGTTCATGTATGACTTAAGTTCCCTTGTGAATACGGCTATCATTCGTCCTCTTCCTCCCCCATGTCGAATTCGTCGTCGTCATCGTCAACGTTGTCGTCATCGTCGTCATCATAGTCTTCATCCTCGCTGTCAGCCCCGGCATATTCATCCGCGGCGTCGGCGGTGAGCGACAGGAACACGCTCTCAAGCGTCGATTTTTTCAGCTCCATTGTAATAATCGGGCAGCGGCGGTCGGCCATGGCGAAGAAAATTGCCTCGCGAGGGTCGGCAGACTTGTCCACGCTGAGCATCAGCTCGCAGGCCCCTGCCTCGCCGGACTTCAGGACCTCGTACTCAAGGATACCCGGGACACCCTCAAGCGCTGAGAGCACGACGCTCTCGCCGGCCTTTACTGCTATGTGCAGCCGGTTGGCGCCCCCTGCCAAGCAGTTGAGGTTCTCAAGCGAATCATCTGCGACAATTTTACCGCGGTGGATTATTAACACCCGCTCGCACACCTCGGTGACCTCGGCGAGTATATGACTACTTAGAATGACGGTTTTCATCTCTCCCAGCCGGCGGATAAGGTCGCGTATCTCAATTATCTGCTTAGGGTCAAGGCCGACAGTGGGCTCGTCGAGTATTATAACGTCCGGGTTGCCGAGCATGGTCTGCGCGATGCCTACCCGCTGCCGGTAACCCTTTGACAGGTTGCGTATCAGCCGGTCGCGCACCTCTTCAAGCTGTGTCACCTCCATGACTTCGCGCACTTGCCTCAGAACCGCCTCGTACTCCACCCGCTTAGCCATCGCCACGAAGCCGAGATATTCAAAGGGCGTCATGTCGGTGTAAAGCGGAGGAACCTCGGGAAGATAACCGATGTGGCGCTTGGCCGGCAGCGGCTCCTCGAATATGTCGTGTCCTCCCACCGTCACAGACCCGGTGGTGGCGGCAAGACAGCCGGTGATAATATTCATAGTGGTGGTTTTTCCGGCGCCGTTCGGGCCGAGCAGCCCGTAAACCTTACCGGAGCTGATACTAAAGCTTATATTGTCGAGTGCCAGATTGTCGCCGTATCTTTTGGTCAGATTTCTGACTTCAATCAAGTTTTTGCCCCCCTTTGTTAAAATGAATCAGCATCACAGTCAAATAGTCGCCGAAATCCGTTATGTGTCATAATGAAAATTATTCCGGCGGACATTTATTATTATACTATAAACCCGGCCGGTGTCAAGCATCCGGCAAGGTTTACAGCGGTTTTTGCCGCCAACCGAGTTTCGCCCCGATTTTATGTATTGAACTGCAAAACTCGGGCAAAATTATTTTTGTCACAAAAAATCCGGGCAAGACTTGTGAAAACATCTATTGCGGGCGGAAGGATATTTTTGCAGGGTGAATGTTGTCCCGTTTTATTTTGATGGGTTTTGCGATTTTTTGCTGCATATGCGGTTTTTCGTGAACCGGCCCCAACGCTCAGGGGGTTATGACGGCCGCGCAAATACGAAAAGAGGTCATGTGGACTGGAAATGGCAGAACAAATGAAGCAATTTCAGATAAACCGGGAAACCGACTACTGGATGTATGATTACCTCGGGGCGCACCGCGAGGGCGGGATGTTTGTCTTCCGCGTATGGGCGCCCCATGCCGAAGCCGCATACGTTATCGGCAGCTTTAATAACTGGGGATTTTCCTGCCCCATGAAAAAGGTCACCGAAAACGGAATATGGGAGGCATATGCCGAGGCGAAATACGGAGATATGTACAAGTTCCGCTTTTTTTGCGGGGATAAAACAATTGACAAGGCCGACCCCTATGCCTTTTATTGCGAGCGGCCGCCGGGCACCGCTTCGATTATATACGACCTTGACAGCTACACCTGGGGCGACGAGGGCTGGATGGCCTGGCGCGCAAAAACCATGGACCGGCAGAACTATTTTACCCGCCCGCTGAACATCTACGAGCTTCATGCCGAGTCCTGGCGGCGCCGCAGCGACGGCAGCTACTACAGCTACCGTGAGCTGGCAGAAGACCTCGCTCCCTATGTCAAGCAGATGGGATACACCCACATCGAGCTTTTGCCGATAATGGAGTACCCCTTCAGCCCGTCGTGGGGCTATCAGATCTGCGGGTATTTTGCGCCTACCTCAAGATTCGGTACCCCGTGCGACTTTATGGAGTTTGTTGACCGGATGCATCAGGCCGGAATAGGTGTGATACTTGACTGGGTGCCGGCGCATTTTCCCAAGGACGCACACGGGCTCTATGAGTTTGACGGGCAGCATCTCTATGAATATGAGGACAAGCGCAGGGAGCACAACGGCTGGGGGACGAGACAGTTTGACGTATCCCGCCCCGAGGTCGAGAGTTTTCTCGTCTCAAATGCCGTGTTCTGGGCCTCAAAATATCATATCGACGGGCTGAGGGTCGACGCGGTGGCCTCAATGCTCTATCTTGATTACGACAGAGCTCCGGGGGAGTGGACCCCCAATGTCTACGGCGACAACAGGTGCCTTGAGGCGATAAGTTTTTTCAAAAAGCTCAACGGGCACATGGCCGGGCAGTTCCCGGATGTGCTGATGATAGCCGAAGAGTCGAGCGCATGGCCCAATGTGACCGGCTTTGACAATGACGGACTCGGCTTTTCCTTCAAGTGGAACATGGGCTGGATGCACGACTCGCTCGATTATATCGGCATTGACCCTTACTTCAGAAAGTACAACCACAACAAGCTCACCTTTGCCCTGACATATTCATTCTCCGAAAAATTCCTGCTTCCGGTATCGCATGACGAGGTGGTGCACGGAAAAAAATCGCTGCTTGACCGTATGTGGGGCGACTATAACCAGAAATTCGCCACCGCCCGCGCATATGCCGTCTATATGATGACTCATCCCGGGAAAAAGCTGACCTTCATGGGCAACGAGATAGGGCAGTTTCGCGAATGGGACTTTGCCGGCGAGATAGAATGGTTTCTGCTCGACTACGAAGCCCACGCCCGCTACCAGTTATTTCACGCCGAGCTCAACCATTTTTACCTTGAGCACCCCGAACTCTGGGAGAGCGATGAGGGCTGGGAGAGCTTTCGCTGGATAGACCCCGACAACCGGGACGAGAGTGTATATTCATACAGAAGAATCGCAAAAGACGGCCGCGAGCTAGTCGTGGTTCTGAACTTTACACCGGTTTTGCGGCGTGACTTTATGCTCGGTGTGCCGCAGAGCAGGCCATATTTTGAGCTGATGAGCAGCGACGACAAAAAATACGGAGGCACAGGGATGCTCAACGAGGGACAGCTTGTACCAAAGGCGCCCGGAATGCACTGGTTGCCATTCCATATTTCATTAACCCTGCCGCCGCTCTCGGCTGTTATTTTCAGTGCCGATTACCCCGCCGGGCAGGAGGGCGGCGAGAAGAAAGCTCAAAAAACCAGGAAGCGGACGGTTATCGACCCGCTGAAACTTCAGTTTGAGGACGACTGACAAATTTACCAGATAAATACCGGGAGACCCTATGCCAAAGAAAAAAAAAGAATGGATTGCAATGCTGCTTGCCGGCGGACAGGGCTCAAGGCTCTGCTCGCTGACCGGGAAAATCGCCAAATCGGCGGTCAAGTTCGGCGGCAAGTACAGGATTATAGATTTCACGCTGACTAACTGCGTCAACTCGGGGATAGACACCGTGGGGGTGCTGACCCAGTATCAGCCCCACCTGCTCAATGAATACATGGGTACCGGGGTACCCTGGGACCTTGAGCGGATTTGGGGTGGACTCAAAATCCTGCCGCCCTACCAGCGGCAGCACGGCGCCGACTGGTACCGCAGCACCGCAAACGCGATATACCAAAACATTGATTTTATAAACCGGTATGCCCCTGACTATGTGATAATCCTCTCGGGCGACCACATCTACCGGATGGACTACCGCAAAATGCTCGAGTACCACAAAGAGAAAAACTCGGACTGCACAATAGCCGTCCTTGACGTGCCGCTCTCAGAGACCGGGAGGTTCGGAATCATGAGCACAGACCCCGACGGCAGGATAATAAAGTTCATCGAAAAGCCGAAAATCCCCGAGAGCACCAAGGCGTCGATGGGAATCTATATATTCAGCAAGGAAAAGCTAATCTCATATCTTGAGGCCGACGACGCCGACGCCGAGTCCTCAAACGATTTCGGGAAAAACGTAATCCCCTCAATTCTGGCCGCCGGCGAGAATCTTTACGCCTATGAGTTTGAGGGTTACTGGAAGGACGTCGGTACGGTATCAAGCCTTTGGGAGGCCAACATGGACATGCTTGGCCCCGAGCCCCGGCTGAATCTTAATGACAAGGTCTGGAGCATTTACTCGCGGCAGGACAGCAGGCCGCCGCAGCATATCGGCAGGCTGGCGGTGGTCGAGAATTCGGTGGTGACCGAGGGCTGCGAGATATACGGCTCGGTGATAAACTGCGTGCTCGGCTCGGGGGTGAGGGTCATGAGCGGTGCTAGTGTTCGTGACTCGGTGATAATGGATGATGTCTTAATAAGCGAGGGCGCGTCGGTAGACTGCGCGATAGTCGACACCGGAGCGACAATTGGCGCCGGGGCGCGGGTAGGCGCCCCGCGCGACGAGAGCCTGCCGCCCTTCGAGGTGGAGGTGACGGTTATCGGTGCGGGTGTTTTCGTGCCGTCGGGCGTTGAGGTGACCCCGCATGAAAAGCTGATAATGGTATAGTGCAAGGATAAAATAAATGCAGCGAGATTTCTGCCCCGGGAGTATGGCGGCCGGGGTTTGTAGGCAAAAACCAAAGCAACGGAGAAAACAATGAATGCCGCAGGACTGATATTTTCAAATATTCACGACACGACAATACCCGAGCTGACAAGAACCCGGACCATGGCAAGCCTCCCCTTCGGCTGCCGGTACAGGCTTGTTGATTTTGCCCTCTCGAATCTTGTTAATGCGGGTATCACAAAGGTCGGCATAATCACACACAACAATTACAAGTCGCTGCTTGAGCACCTGGGCAGCGGGCGGGACTGGGACCTTGAGCGTGAGGTTGGAGGCATAAAAATCCTGCCGCCCTTTATCACCTCATATGAAAACGCCTCCTCCGACCGGGTCTACTCCTCGCGGCTTGAGGCGCTTATAGCCGTGATGAGCTTTATATCCGAGTGCAGCGAGGAACATATGGTGCTCTCGGACTGCGATGTCATATGCAACATTGATTTGGCCGAGGTCATAGAAAAGCACGCCGAACGGGGCGCCGACATCACCATTGTGACCAAGCGCATTTCCCCCAAAAAGCTGCACCTGACGCCCCGCGTCACCGTGGTCAGAGCAGACGGGGACGGGCGGATATGCGACTTTGCCGAATACACGTCGGAGGACGGCCGGAAAAATGAAATAGAAGTCAGCATGAACATCATGATAGCAAAGAAATATTATCTGATCAAGCTCATAGAGGACGCGGTCGCTCACGGGTATACCAGCTTTGAGCACCAGCTAATCGGGCAGAGGCTTGGGGAGGACAGGTTCTTTGCCTTCGGTCACGGGGGATATTATGCGCTTGTCAACCGCCTTGAGAGCTATTACAGGTGCTCGCTCGAGTTGCTCGACCCCGAGGTGCGCCGCCGGCTTTTCGGTATTCCCGACCGGCCGGTGATGACGCGGATGCTCAACCTGCCGCCGACAAAATACATGACCGGTGCAAGGGTGGCCAACTCGCTTGTCGCCGACGGTTGCGTGATTGAGGGTATGGTCGAAAATTCGATTGTCTTCCGCGGGGTCAGAGTCGGCCGCGGGGCCACGGTGAGAAACTGCGTGCTGCTGGACGACACATATGTCGGCGAGGGCGCCGAGCTGTATTGTGTGGTTACCGACCGGGATGTGCTTATCAAAGACGGGCGGCGGCTGTCGGGGCACGAGACTCTGCCGTTTTTTATCGGGAAGGGGGTCAGCGTATGAAGCTTGAGGAATTATTATGGAGTGACCGGCAAAAGACCGGACAGAGCGGCTATAAAATCCTGTTTGTCGGCTCCGAGGTGATGCCCTATGCCGCCACCGGCGGGCTGGGCGACGTGCTGGGCTCGCTGCCGGCAGCCCTTGCCGGGCGCTACCCGAAGTGTGACATTCGCGTGGTCATGCCGCTTTACTCGGCAATAGGCGAGGAATGGCAGCAGAAGATGAAGGATGAGGCGGCCTTTAACCTCAGTCTTGCATGGCGAAGGCAGTACTGCGGCATAAAATCGCTAAGACGCGGCAATGTAATATATTACTTTGTCGAGAGCGAGTATTATTTCGGTCGCGACAGCCTCTACGGCCATTATGACGACGGCGAGAGGTTCGCCTTTTTCTGCATGGCGACAATGGAGCTGATAAGGCACCTTGAGTTCTGGCCGGATATAATCCACGCCCACGACTGGCAGGGCGGGCTTAGTATAGTATACAAAAACCTTTTGTGTCGGGGCATCGAAGGCTATGACCGGATTAGGACCGTCTACACTATCCACAACATCGAGTATCAGGGGCAGTTTGAGCACGACATACTCGGCGACGTCTTTGCACTCGGCGACGAATACCATGAGCTGCTCGACTATCACGGCAAGCTCAATCTGATGAAGGCGGGAGTTTGCTGCGCCGACAGGGTGACCACTGTCAGCCCCCGATACGCTGAGGAGATAAGGACCCCGGAGTTCGGCCGGGGGCTGGAATATATCCTGAATGAAAACCCCGGAAAGCTCTGCGGGATACTCAACGGAATTGACTATGACTACTACAACCCCGAAACCGACCCGGCGCTCCCGGTCAACTACTCATGGAAGAAAATTGACGGGAAATACAAAAACAAGTCAGCCCTGCAGAAGGAGCTCGGGCTTCCGGTGCGCGAAGTGCCGCTGCTGGCGATAATCTCGAGGCTGGCCTCTCACAAGGGACTTGATCTGGTTTGCGAAATTGCATGCAGGCTTGTCTCGGAAAACGACCTGCAGCTTGTGGTGCTCGGGCGGGGCGAGGCGCGCTTTGAGGAGTTTTTCACAAGCCTTGAGCAGCGCCATTTTGCCAAGGTCAAAACGATTATCGACTACAACCGTGAGCTCTCGCGCCAAATCTACGCCGCCGCCGACATATTTCTCATGCCCTCAAAAAGCGAGCCCTGCGGACTGTCACAGATGATAGCCTCGCGCTACGGTGCGATACCGGTCGTGCGCGAGACCGGCGGTCTGGCCGAATCAATAAAGGGCTTCCGGGAGGTTGACGGCGAGCTGCAGGGCAACGGATTTACCTTTGCCGAATATTCCCCGGGCGGGCTGCTCGAGTGCATCATGGCGGCGCTGTCGCTCTGGCAGGACGAAAAAAAAAGGCGTGCCTTTATCAAGAAAATTATGCAGGTTGACTTTTCCTGGGATGCCTCGGCCAAAAAATACATGGAGGTATACGAAGGCTTATTCCGGAATGAAGGGGGCGGGCGGCGATGAATTTTCAGCTTGACGCCGATATGGTTAAAACAAATATTGAGGAAAAGCTGCTGCGGCATTTCGGTGCGCTCCCGGGCACTGCCACAAAGGAGCAGGTTTTCAAGGCGGTTGCGATGACCGTCAGAGACATACTCACCAGAAAACGCGGGGAATTCAAGCACGTGGCCAACCTCAACGGGGCAAAGCGGGTGTATTATCTGTGCATGGAGTTTATGCTCGGCCGCTCGCTGCGGACAAACCTCTGCAACTTGGGGCTCTCCGGAATATACAGCGAGGTGCTAGGCAAACTTGGGTTTGACATTGAGGAGATATACGACATCGAGCCCGACGCTGGGCTTGGCAGCGGTGGGCTCGGGCGGCTGGCCGCCTGCTTTATGGACTCGCTTTCCTCGCTGAACTACCCGGCGACCGGCTTTTCAATCTGCTACGAATACGGGCTTTTCAGGCAAAAAATAATCGACGGGATTCAAATAGAGCTCCCAGACATCTGGCTGCCGCGCGGCGAGGTCTGGCTTATCCCGCGCACCGATCGGGCCTTTGTTGTGCGTTTCGGGGGCCGGGTGAAGGAGGTCTGGAAGGAAGGCCGGCTTCAGGTACACTACGAGGACTGCGAGGAGGTAGAGGCGGTGGCCTATGACATGATGATATCGGGGGCCGACTGCGAGGCGGTCTCGCCGCTGCGGCTCTGGCGGGCGCGCGACCTGCATAGGTTCAACATGGGGCTCTTTACTCAGGGGCAGTACACCCGAGCGCTTGAGGAGAGCAACAACGCCGAGATAATCTCAAAGGTGCTATACCCCTCGGACAACCACACCGAGGGCAAGCTGCTGAGGCTTTCCCAGCAGTATTTTCTGGCCTCGGCCTCGGTGCAGAGCATGATTCACGACCACATGGCGGTTTATAAAACGCTCGATAACTTCCCCGAGAAGGTAGCGATTCATATAAACGACACCCACCCGGCGCTCTGCATACCCGAGCTGATAAGGATTCTCATCGACGAGTATTACTTTGACTGGGAGCGTGCCTGGGACTGCGTGACCCGGTGCGTATCCTATACCAACCACACCGTGATGCCCGAGGCGCTCGAGTGCTGGAATGAGGCGCTCTTCAAACTCAGGCTCCCGCGCATTTATGCGATAATAAAAGAAATCAACGAAAGGTTCTGCCAGCAGGCCTGGAATGTTTTCCCGGGAGCGTGGAAGCGCATTTCGGACATGAGCATCCTCGGCTACGGCCAGATTAGAATGGCCAACCTCTCGATAGTCGGCTCGCACCATGTAAACGGCGTCTCAAAGCTTCACAGCGAGATACTCAAGGAGTCAACCTTCAGGGAATTCTATCGCCTCTGGCCGCACAAATTCACAAATGTCACAAACGGAATAGCCCACCGGCGCTGGCTCTGCTATGTCAACCCCGGGCTGGCCGCCCTGCTTGACGAGTGCATAGGTCCCGACTACAGGACACACCCCGAACGTCTCATGGATTTTCTGAAATTTGCCGACGACCCCGGGGTGCTCCGGCAGCTCAGGGCTATAAAGCACGAGAACAAGGTAAGATTCGCCAAATACGCATACGCCAAAACCGGGCAGAAGATAGACAACCACTCGGTTTATGACATGCAGATAAAGCGCATGCACGAGTACAAGCGGCAGCTGCTAAACGCCCTGAACATCATAGGGCTTTATCTTGAGCTGAAGGACAATCCCGGACTTGATATGCAGCCCCAGACCTTCATATTCGGGGGCAAGGCGGCGCCGGGCTATCATATGGCGCGCCGGATTATCAGCCTTATTTGCATGCTGAGCCGGGAGATTGACTCCGACCCGCAGGTCTGCGAGAGGCTGCGGGTAATATTCCTTGAGAACTACGATGTCAGCGAGGCCGAAATCCTGATGCCCGCCGCCGAGATAAGCGAGCAAATATCGCTTGCCGGCAAGGAGGCGAGCGGAACCGGCTGCATGAAGCTTATGATGAACGGCGCCATTACCATAGGCACGCTTGACGGCGCCAATGTCGAGATTCTTGAGGCCGTGGGCAAGGAAAATATGTATATCTTCGGGCTTAGCAGCCGCGAGGTCGACGAGCTCTGGCTGCGGGGCTACAATTCAGTTGAGTACTACGCGCAAAACGAAAAGCTGACGAAAATTATAGGACAGCTGCAAAAGGGCTTTGCCGGGGAATCCTTTGCCGACATCGCCTCATACCTTATCGCAAGCCACGGGGTATCCGACCCGTATATGTGCCTTGCCGACTTTGAGTCCTACCGTCTCACGCGTGAGAGCATGATATGCGCCTATGCCGACCGGGAAAAATGGAACCGCATGTCGCTCTGCAACATCGCCTCATCAGGCTACTTTGCGGCCGACCGGTCAATTAGGGATTATGCCCGCGAAATCTGGGGAATTGAGGAGGTCAGCACAAAAGCTGCATATGCTGATAAAAATTGACCAGCAAATCTGCCCCGGCACCCCGGTTGTTGAAAAGACACTCTATTTGCCCGACTGCCCCGAGGGGGTGGATGTCTCCCACCTCGGGGCATATCGAGTGTCGGGCAGGCTTGTCTTTTCGGTCAGAATACCCCGCCGGCTGGGAATTGTGCGCGCCCTGATCAGAATACAAAAGGACGGCAGCTTTAAGCGCAAGGACATCGAACTTGAGTTTTGTGGCAGCTTTTTCGGGCTTGATACTTACTCTGCCCCAATATCGCTTCGCCGACTCTGCGGCGGCGAGGAGGACGGGCTTTTTTTCTATGAGTTTTTATTCTTCCGCGAGAAGGAGATTCTCTGGTCGGACACCCCCAACAACGTGGATTTAAGGCTTGTGTCTTGCAGCAAAAACCGCTTCAGACTGATTTGTTACCGCGATGATTTCAAGACCCCGGAGTGGCTGGGTTCAAAAATAATATATCACATATACGTTGACAGATTCCGCCGGGGCGCGGGGAGAGTTTCACTGCGCCCCGGGACGGTGATTGACGAGGACTGGGAGTCTGGCGTGCCGCAGTACGGCGAGCGGCCGGGCGACGAGGTTGAGAACAACGTGTTTTTCGGGGGAAACCTCTGGGGGATAATAGAAAAGCTCGACTATATCGCCTCGCTCGGGGCAGGGGCAATATATCTCAGCCCGATATTTGAGGCCTACTCAAACCACAAGTACGACACCGGGGATTATGAGACGGTCGATGGCCTGTTCGGCGGAGACGAGGCGCTCGACAGGCTGATTGAAGAGGCAAAAGGGCGCGGCATAAAAATAATTCTTGACGGGGTTTTCAACCATACCGGGGATGACAGCAAATACTTCAACAAATACGGTAGATACCCCGGCCCCGGCGCCTATCAGTCAAAAAACTCGCCCTACTACGACTGGTACTTTTTCAAGGACTACCCCGACAGCTATCTGTGTTGGTGGGATATTGTGCGGCTGCCCAAGCTCAATCACGAAAACGACGAATGCCGGGCTTATTTTGCCGGGCCCGGCGGGATAGGCGCAAAATATGTAAGGCGGGGTGTCGGCGGCTGGCGGCTCGACGTTGTCGACGAGCTCTCGGACAGGTTTCTTGAGGACTTCAGGCAGAGCGTCAGGAATGCCTCGCAGGAGGCGGTTATTATAGGTGAGGTCTGGGAGAGGGCCTCCGACAAGGTATCCTACGGCCGGCGGCGGAAGTATCTTCGGGGCGCGCAGCTTGACAGCGTGATGAACTATCCTCTGAGAAACGCAATAATTGACTTCGTGCTTTACAGAGACGGGAAAATGCTGTATAATATACTTACAGATATCTACTCGTCATATCCGCGCTGTGTCTGCAACATCCTGATGAACCTGCTCGGAACCCACGACACCGAGCGGATACTGACCGTTCTGGGCGACTCAGGTACCGATTCGATGAAAAACGAAAAGCTTGCCACCTTCAGGCTGGACCTACAAAAATACACCCTGGCGGTGCGGCGGCTGAAACTGGCCTCGACGCTGCAGTATACCGTGTACGGCACGCCGTCTCTCTTTTACGGCGACGAGGTCGGAATAGAGGGCGGGCGCGACCCCTTCTGCCGGATGCCCTACCCCTGGGGCAGGGAGGACGCCGAATTGCTCGCTCACTACCGCCGGCTGGGTGAGGTACGCGCCGGTGAGCAGGTTTTTCATGGCGGGGACTTTGAAATTCTCGGTTATGGTGAGGGTTTTATCGCATACGAGCGCAGGCGTGGCGGCGAGCGGGTTGTGGTGGCCGCAAACAGCGGAGACGCCGGGCTGTCTTTCAGGCTGCCCGGCAGGCAGGTTGACCTGCTGGCTGGCCGGGAGTTTTGCGGCCGGGTGGCGCTCGGGCCGATAAGCGCTGTGATACTAAAGGACATTTAACCTTTGATTTTCGGAGACATATATGCTGAAAAAGGTAATAAAGCACTGGACAAAGAGCAAAAATCCCAACACCCCGCGCTACCGGCGCGAGATGGCCGAGCGGATAAGCGGACAGCATATCAAATATGTCACCGAGCGGCGGGAGGACGGGGTCGAGGATGTCATCGGCAAGGAGGGCGGGCTCAATATCCGCGGCGACGAATTTATAGTTTACGCCTCGCATAAAATAATCCTGCGCTGCAAAATAGACCATATGCAGGCCTGGGAACTCTTGTCAAATGACGGGGTGGTGATAACCGCGCCCGACCTTGAGAAGGGCGGTGCAATGCGGACTATTATTGCCCATTATGTTTATTATAGGAAATAAAAGAACCGAGATTTGCCAAATTGCAACAAAATGTGCAGCATACGGATGAATTTTTCGGTATATTCTACGAAAAATTGACATATGTTTGACAAGGGGAAGCGGATTCGTGTATAATATACGCATGTTATGCTAATTATGGCTGCAATTGGATATGGCGGCTTGTCAAAGAATCCTTTTGTTTATTGACTTTTTGACCACAATACAAAGACGATTATGTAATATGACCCCCGGCATCCCTTTAGCTTGATAAAACACCACAGAATGAAAAACATATTTTTAGTAAGAATTAACGGAGGGCTTGGGTTTGAAAGAGCAATCTTTCAAACAAAAAAAGAACCGATGAAACTGTCCGCGCTTGAACAGAGCACACTTGATTACATAATCGAAACCATAGACCAACAGGGATACCCGCCCAGCGTCCGCGATATTCAGAGGGCACTTGGGTTTAAGAGTACCTCAACGGTATATCACTGTCTTCAAAGGCTTGACACCGAGGGCTATATCCACAAGGAGGACGGCAAAAGCCGCACAATCCGGGTGCTCAAAATGTCGGACTGGACCAAGACGAAGGTCCCCATTATTGGAAAGGTTACGGCGGTGGTACCCATACTCGATGTTGAGAATTACGAGGGCTATGTCAACTTTGTGGCCGACAGCATAGGCTGCGACCAGAGCAATTTATTTGCGCTGAAGGTGAGCGGGCCGAGCATGATTGAGGTCGGGATTATGGACGGCGATGTGGTTATTGTCGATCGGCGCGACTGGGCTGAGGACGGCGACATAGTTGTCGCAATGCTCGGGGACGAGGTGATGGTACGGACCTTTTACCGCGAGACCGGGAGGGTCCGCCTTCAGCCCGAGAACCGCCTGATGTCCCCGATATATGCAGAGGAATTGTCGATACTCGGCAAGGTGGTTGCCTGCATGAGAATATATTGAGGTCGGGCGGCGGATGGTTCGGTCCGCCGTTTGCTTGCTTAATTCTGTGTAAAGGAGTTTTCGTCTTTGGGAAAAGAGAGGGCCACAGTTCCGGAAAAGAGTCCGGATGCGTCGCTATACAGGGTAAACCCCAAAAACGAGTGGGGCAAGGGCCTGGGCAGGCGAAGCGCGCGCAACTCAATTAAAACAGTCTTCTTTAACTTCACCGAGTACCTGAGCTTTTTTGTGGCGCTCTTTGTCATCCAGTCGCTCTTCTGGATTCTCTGTTTTACAACCTACACGAACATTGTAAACGAAACGAATACCATTAAGTCGCTTTATGATTACCACATAGTCATAGACGGAATAGATGCCTCGGAGCGGGCGGTTATCGAAAACCGGCTTTACCTGAATTCCTTTCTTGACGGGCGCAATTTTGAGGAATACCGCTTTGAGCCGCCCGACGAATTCAACAAGTATTACCGGCTCAAGGTAACGCTCAAGGACGGGGCGACACCGAAGGATTTCGCCGATTATTATATCGATAATGCCGGCGTCGGCAGCGGGAATGTGCTGATTCAAACCACGCCGCTATATACATACAGGCAAGATTTCCTCCATACCGACATCAGGTGGGCAATCCTTTTGGGAGTGCTGCTTACCGTGCTGTCGGTCGTTCTTTTGATGTCGCTCTACAACATCAGGATCAACCATTTCAAGTTTCTTTACGGAATTTACATGACCTGCGGGGCCGGGTTTAAAAAGCTGTTTTCAAGTGCCAAGTGGGAGATGATGGTCATCTCGGCGACCACCGCCCTGGCCTCGCTCGGGGCGTCCTGGCTGACGGTCTCGCTTATGTATGCAAGGGTCGGGCAGAGGGTACACATGTCGGTGCGGATTGTTCTGGCGATGATACTACTCAACTTTATCACGGTTTATATCGCGGTTCGCGCCCCCATGAAGCGGCTCTCCGGAATGACGCCGGTGTCGCTGGTTGCGGCGCAGGACAACTCAAACCTGGTCAGCTCGCCCCGCCGCTCCTTCAGGATTTTCAACAAGACCTTTCCATATCATTACGAGTTGTACGGGATATGGCGCTTCCGCAGGTATTTTGCCGCAACCCTTGTCACCGCGATAATATTTACCACCCTCTTTATCTGCGGGGTGTACATCGGCCGTATGAACAAAACCGCCGTGATGACCTCGGGGCCGGAGGCTGATATAACCGTCGATTTCTGGGACGTCGAGTTTTACGGCCCCGACCCGAGCTTCGGCATTGCCGACGTGGTTGACTTGATGGACGAGGTGGCACTTGACTGCATTGAGTCGGTGCCGGGGGTCAGCCACTCAATCTGGCTCAATACAATCCCGGCGACCGGCGTTATATCGCACATTCTCATGCGCCGCGAAAACCTTGACGGCGGGTCGGGATACACGGTGAACTGCAGCAATGTCGAGGGCTACCCTTATGCCACCAATAGCTTTGAATACCGGGCATTTGACCGGCATTATATTGACACGGTCTGCTCTCTCTACGAGGTAGAGGGCGACCCCTACGCTGTGCTCCATGACAGCAGGAAGATAATAATCAGCGATTCGATATACAACACAAAGCGGTTTGAGTTTAGGCCCGGGGACAAAATTTATGCCGCGCAGCTTTTGTACAAAAAAGAGAAGCTTGACAAAACCTACGTAAGCGAGGTCGAAGCCCTGCGAGACCAGCTTCTCTATTACGGTTTTGACTATCTCGAATACGAGGTGGCTGCGGTAATACACGGCGGCGAGGCCTCCGGCAGATTTGTTGTCGGAATGAACTACGACGAGTATTACAGATTCACCGGGTTTATCGAAATGAACAAGACAATAAGTGTCTTTCTTGATGCCGGAACAAGCCCGCGCGAGGCCGGCGACATAATCAACCAAATAAAGGGCAACCTCATTAAGGAGTTGGGGTTCTACAGCATTGATTTTGAGGTCGGCGAGAATTATGCGGCGCTCCATTCCGAACTGATGAATCAGCGGCAGTCATACACCGTGATTCTTTTAATTTCGGTGCTGCTGCTCCTGCTCTCGCCGGTGGTCTGGTTCTTCTCCCAGATACTTTTCTACCAGAAGCGGGGAAAGGAAATGAATCTCTTGCGAATGTTCGGCGCCGGCGAGCGGCAGCTTGAGAGGCTGCATATATTCGCGGGGCTGGCAATATCGGCGCTTGCCATGGTTGTGACCGTCATACTGAGCTATATCGCAAGCTTTATCGTGTTTAAGCTCATGAGCGAGTGGTTGCCCTCGCTCGGCTTTGCCGGCGGGGTGAGATATGTGTTTTACCTGTCGGTGCCGGCGCTGCTTGTCAGCCTTGCGGTGTCGGCCGCATGCGGGTTTTTGTCGTCGTATATTCCCTACAGGGCCGGCAGGGGGCGCCGGGCAGACGGGGACTTAGGAATTTTGTCGGGACTCAAGGAGCGGTAATGGAAGAGAGAAGAGTAATACTTGAAACAGAAAACCTGATTCGCCAGTATCGCCAGTACGACCTGGTGGTGACGGCGGTCAACCGGGCGACCTTGCGGGTGTTTGAGGGCGAGTTTGTCGCCATAATCGGGCCGTCGGGCTCGGGTAAGAGCACCCTGCTCCACCTCTGCGCCGGGCTTGACCGGCCCAACTCGGGTACTATTAAAATCCGGGGCAACGAGATAACTAGAATGTCACCCGACGAGCTCGGAGAATTCAGGGGCAAGTACATAGGCATGATTTTTCAGAACCACAACCTGATCCCCCAGTTCACGGCGCTTGAAAACATCCTTTTGCCCACCCTGATGTGCAACAAGCCCGAGTATTCGTATGAGCAGAACTTAAGAAAGCTCATAGCCGCGCTCGATATTGCAGACCGGCTGCACCACCTGCCGAGCGAGCTGTCGGGCGGCCAGCAGCAGCGGGTGGCGATAGCCCGCGCACTGATAAACCTGCCGCTCATAGTTTTTGCCGACGAGCCCACCGGCAACCTTGACCAAAAGAACGCCGACGAGGTGCTCCGCCTTTTGCTTGAGACCAAGGAACTGCTCGGCCAGACGCTTATTGTGGTGACCCACGACATGGCAATAGCCAGGATGGCCGATAGGGTTTTCAGAATGGACAACGGGATTATCGCCCCATGGAGGGTCCTGCCCGAGGACAGATAAGTGCCGGAAGAACAAAAAAAGCGGGCGGCTAAGGCCTCCCGCTTTTCAGGCTCCCGGCTTGCCGAAAAGCCGCCGCAGGGTGTTGAGATCCTCCTTCCCGAGCACGAAAAGGCCCGAGAGCAAAAGGATATAGAGCAGTCCGGTGACAACTACGGCATAGGCCAGCGCCGCCTTTGTGTATAGAGCCTGAGGCCTGAAAATCAGCCGGGCGAGGCTTACCGCGCCTATCACCGCCGCCGTGGGTTTGATTATCCAGTTGATGAAATCTGGCCTGACATGGCTGATTGCAAGCAGCCGGGCGATGCTCAGCGAGGTGTTTACCAGCTCGGCGATATATATTATTGCGATGTATGCGTTGATTCCCCGAACCGGCAGCCAGAGCCAGACCAGGAGCACAGAGAGCAGCGCGTCGGCGATATTTACCGTCATCGAATAAAACTGCTGCCCGAGCCCTTTGAGCATAACGTCGGTCATGCTGTCAAGATACATGACCGGGACAAGCGGCGCCAGAAGGCTGATATAGGTGCCGGCATAGGCCGAATTTTTGTAGAGCACGGCGCCAAGCTCCCGGGCATAGCAGAGCATTATTCCGCCGACCCCGACAGAAAACAGCAGGGTCAGCCGCATAATCCGCGACACTATCCGGCCAATGCGCGCCTTGTTGCCCCGCGCGCGCGACTCGGCAAGCTCGGGTACCAGCAGCCCCGAAAACGAGGTCATAAAAACCGCCGGGAAGAGCACTACAGGGAAGACCATGCTCGAGAGGGTGCCGTATATGGCAAGCGAGGTCTCGGAGGAGGCGCCGTATTTCTTCAGCCCCGAGGGTATGAGCGAGTGCTCGACCGAGAGCAGTCCCGACCTGACATATGAGCTGAAGGCAACCGGAAGGGTGATGCCGAGAATTTTCCCGATATACCTCTTTTCGCTTGGCCTCTCCCGTCTCTTTCTGCCGGGGTCGAGCAGATAGAGCACCGACATAATGATAAGCGACGAGAGCTCTGCCAAAACCGCTCCGCCGGCAAGCGCTATGCAGGAGTATTCCACGCCCGAGGGCAGCAGCGAGCCGAGGAGAAGAACAGTGCAGAATATGCGTATGCACTGCTCGACAAAGACTGTTATCGCGTTTTTGTATACCTTCCTTATCGCCGTGAAATAGCCGTTTAGCGCCGATGTGACCGAAATCAGCGGCAGTGCCAAGGCCAGCAGCCTTAGCGGGCGGGTTGTGCGCAGGTCGTCAAGCCACCTGAAGGCTATTGTCTCGGCGAGCGAGAGCAGCAGCACCGCAGCAAGCAGGCCAAAGCCTGCCGCATAAAGGACGCACCTTGTCATAATGCGCCTTATTTCGCCTGGCTGCTCGCGGCCGAGCGCCTCGGAGACCAGTCTTGTGACCGCAAGGTTCACCCCCGAGGTGGCAAGTGTTATTCCGAATCCGTATATCCCGCTGACAAGCGAAAACACCCCCATTGCCACCGCGCCGATTTTATTTGAAATATAGACATTGAAATAAATGCCGACCGTCCGCATAATAAGCGAGACGGCGACCAGCAAGAGGGCGTTATATAAAAAGGCTTTTGATTTTCTCATTTTTCCCCGCGACGTTTGTCTGATATGAAATTTTATGCTCGCGCGGGGCAAGTTAGACCGGCCGGGCGGCGACGCTGGCGGACATGAATTCAGGATATGGCAGGAGGTACTGATGGTTAGGGTACTGAACGGAGCCGACAGGCTCGGGACGGCAGACCGGCTTCTTCGCGGCCGCCGGATAGCAATGCTGACAAGCGCCTCGGGAGTTGACAAATCCGGGGTGCCGACCTATATAAAAATTTGGCAAAAATACAACCTTGTGGCGCTAATGGCCCCCGAGCACGGAATCTCTTCAAACCTTCAGGACGGCGGCTGGGGGAGCGAGACCCGTGACATGTACACCGGTACACCGGTGTACAACCTGCGTGCCGGTGGGGGTGAGGCGCTCGAAACGGCGCTCTCCGGCGCCGATATCGCGGTGTACGACATACAGGACGTCGGCGCCCGGTTTTATACATATCTATACAACCTGACCGACCTCATGCACCGCTGTGCCGGGCTCGGCATACCGCTGATTGTCCTCGACCGGATAAACCCCATCTCGGGCGGCATGGTGCAGGGACTTTTACTCGACGAGGAAAAATACTCCTCGTCGATAGGCCGGTATTCGATTCCCACCCGCTACGGGCTGACGGTCGGCGAGTTTGCCCGGTATATAAACGGGGAGAAAAAGGTAGGCTGCGAGCTGCATGTTATCCCCTGCGAGGGCTGGCAAAGAGAGCTGTATGCCGACCTGACCGACCTGCTCTGGGTTAATCCCTCCCCCAACATTCCGTCGGTAAACGCGGCGATAAACTATACCGGCACTTGCATTTTCGAGGCGACCAATATCTCCGAGGGGCGCGGAACCACCCGGCCGTTTGATATGGTCGGCGCCCCCTTTGTCAACCCGTCGCTGCTGCTTGATGAGCTGCGCTCATATGAGCTTGATGGTGTAGTCTTCCGCCGGGTGCACTTTACCCCGCAGTTCGGCAAGCACACAGGGCAGGTCTGCGGTGGGGTGGAACTGCACATCACCGACCGGGATGCCTACGACCCGGTGCTGGCCGCGCTCTCTGTTTTCCGGCACATGAGGCGGTACCCCGAATTTACCTGTCGGGAGGAGGGACTGTGCAAGAGGTTCGGCACCGATTTTCTGCTCGGCGGGTGCGATGTCGGATTATATCGCGCCATGAGCAGGTCGCAGGCCAAAAAATTCTGGGTTCGCGCGTCGGAATATCTTTTGTACTGACGAAGAAAATAAAAAAATGCCTCTCTATGTCACACGAATGTTTCAGCAGCTGCAACAACCGGGTTGACAAAATCAAAAAGTCAGACTATTATATTAAAAAAAGTCTCCGGGAGGCTATCGGTATGATATACGTATGTGTTTTATGCGGTTATGAATACGACCCCAAATACGGTGACCCCGACAGCGGCATTGCCGAGGGAACCGAGTTCGACGAGCTGCCGGCCGACTGGGTCTGTCCGCTCTGCGGCGCGTCGAAGGAGGACTTTGAACCCGTGGATTCCGACGAGGATGAAGAAGAGTCCTGAGGGTCAGGTCTGACAGGAATATAAGAACCCAAAGCGGTCTGCCGGCGGCAGACCGCTTTGGGTTTATGGGAAGCGCAGCGGGCGCTGCCCCCGCACCCCGAGTAACTTTTTATGGCGGCGCGATTTCAAACATAGGACAAATGCCGGTTGACTTATGCCCCTTGGTGTGATATTATTATTCAGAATATTCGGCAAAAAGGCGCGACAGCGGCCGAAAATCAGCATAAAGAAAAGAGGCCAAAAATGAAAATCACCTATTTCGGCACCGGCGGCGGAGCCGGAGTACCCGAGATATTCTGCTCCTGCCGGGTTTGTGAGGTAGCAAGGCAGAGGCGCGGCAGGGACATCCGCACCCGCTCGCAGGCCGCGATAAACGACGACCTCATTATAGACTTTCCGGTAGACACCTTCCTGCACACACTACATGGCGGGCTGGATATGCGGAAATACCATCATGTTCTGATAACCCACAGCCACTTCGACCACTTCCTGCACCAGGACCTCTTCAGCCGGGCGAAGGGCGCCGACATACCGCTGAATATCTATGTCACCGAGGGCTCGGCAAAACAGGTAAAGCAGGTTAAGGAAGCGCGCGAGCAGGCCTTTGCCACCGGCAAGAGAATCCGCACCGACGAGATGGAGATAAGGATACATATTGTCAGGTACTTTGAGCCCTTTTGTCTGCTCGGGTACCGGGTTACCCCGTTGCGCGCGCACCACGCCGCAAATGTAGAGTCGGCCATATACCTCATAGAGGATACCGAGGGGGGCAGGCGGCTGCTCTGGGCGCACGACACAGGGCTGCTCCCGAAGGACACCATGGAGTATCTCGCAGAGAAGGGCGGCCGGCTTGATTTTGTGTCGCTTGACTGCACGCTTGAGCGCGGGAACTGCATTACAGCCGGTCACATGGACCTTGAGCGCTGCCTTGACACGCTCAACTGGCTGCGCGGGTGCGGCCTTGCCGACAGCGGGACAAAAGCCGTGATAAGCCATATCGGGCACCTGCTTGGGCGCACGCACGCCGAGCTTGAGGCCGAGGCCGCAGAGCTTGGTTTTATCACCGCATACGATGGCATGACAATTCAAATATAACGGAATATAACGAAAACAGGTCAAGATATGAGAACCAGGATTAAGATTATATTTTTGTTGCTCACAGCGCCGATTCTGCTGCTTTTGCTGGTCTGCTGCAATAGCGCCGGGGATATGCAGCAGACCACACCCGCCGTGACGACTGCCGGGACAAATCCCACAGAAACCACGCCGGCCGGGACCACAGAGACCGGTGAAGCCGAGACCACAGAGGCTCCCCGTGAGATACCGCCGGTGTCGCCCGACATGCTGCCGAAATTTGACCGCGGCTCCGGGACATCTGACTATGACTGCGGAGACGGTGTCTATATGAGGTATATAGAGGGGCTGCTCCAGAGCGGCTTCTCGGAATACCTCGGGGTGCTCGAGGTCGAGGGCTATACTAGGCTGTCCTATGCCGAGATTGGCAAAAACTATTTCTGGACCTACGTCAAGGACACCGTCCGGATTTACGCATACTACTGCACGAAAGAGGCGGCCGCGCGCGTTATTATCTCGCCCTATGACAGCACGGCAGACCCGCGGATAAACAATAATAACACCGGCATGGGAGAGGTGCTGCTGACGCAGGTAGGCATAAACTACGAATCGAAGGTAAACGGGATGTCCTACATACTCCGCACGCCCACCGGCAGTTTTATAGTAATCGACGGCGGCTGGGGAGGACAGGGCGAGGCCGAGAAGATACTCGGGCTTCTCAAGGAGCAGCAGGCCGGCGACGGGAAGCCCGAGGTCGCGGCCTGGATACTAACCCACCCGCATTCCGACCACATCGGCGCTATATCCGAGTTTGCCGGGAAGTATCATGACCAGATTGAGCTTAAGAGGGTTATCTACAACTTTGTAAACGACAAAATAATGGCAGCGTCCGACTCCAAGAAAATGACAAGTGACTACTACAGCTATTACAACATCCTGCGCCGAGCGCTGGCCTCGCCGTCGGTCTGGGGTAGCGCCGAGCAGGTGAAGCCGCACACCGGGCAGACCCTGACCTTTGACGGGGTGAGCATTACCATCACGGGCACACATGAGGATGTTTACCCGTCCATGGACAAACTCGAATACATGAACGCCAGTTCGATGTCATTTGTGATGGAGACAGTCGGCAACCGCATACTCTTCCTCGGGGACAGCACAGCGACAGTCACCAAGAAGCTGGCCGACCGCTACGGCAAGTGGCTAAAGTGCGACTACCTGCAGCCCACCCATCACGGCACGACCGGCGGCAACCAAAGCCTTTATGCCTACGCCTCACCATCGGTATGCCTGTGGTGCGTGCCGCCCTCGCGGTTTGAGGAGTACAAGGGCAGCGACTTCAACCAGTATCTTATAAAAAATGTCAGAACACATTATTTCGACGAGGGTACGGTTACCCTGACGATTAATCCCAAGTAAAGAGCCGGGCAGACCTGCCCGGCTCTTTTCGTGCTTACTCCTTTTTCTTTCTTGAAAGCACGAGCACCGCCAAAAGGAAGAAGACTGCCGCCGAGACAAGCAGGACGGCGATGCTGAATATTTTACTGGCTTCGGTTTCCCCGAATTTCAGCACAATCCCGAGTGCTTCCTTAAAGCCCTCGACATACTCGGCCGGCAGGTCGGCCATACCTGCCGCCATCGGGTCGGCCATCAAGGCCTGACGCAGCAGCACGGCGGCATATGAGGGCGGGAAAAGCCTGACTATCCACTGTATCGACTCGGGGAGCTGGCCTATCGGGATATAAATCCCGGTGAGAAAGCCGATAAGCGTTCCGATTACCGTCGAGACGGTGGCAAAGGCATTTTCGCTGCTGAAAAACGAGGTGATAAAGAAAACCATTGCGGTATTTGAGACAGTGGCGAGCAATATCAGCGCCATCACCTCAAGCAGTTTTGTAAGGCTGATAAGAGACCCACCCGAGAGGACAATATAAATTTCGACAAATACAAAGGTGATGAAGGTCAGGATGTATCCGATAATCATTGCGTTGAGTACATAGCCCAGGGCAAGCTTTCTGCGGCTTATCGGCGAGACGTACAGGTCCCGGTCTATCTTCTTTGCCTTGTCGCCTATCATGACCCCCAGGCCGCCTAGAGTGGTGGTTGCGGTGCTGGCGGCAAGCAGCCCCGCCATAATCCAGTTGGTCATAATCTCGTGGGCGTTGGGGATCTTGTCTTCAAAGTCGGATATGATGACGTTGCCCAAAAACAGAATGTAAAGCCCGAGGATTATCAGCGACGAGAGCAGCGAGAAGAAAACCGCGGCCCTGTCTTTGAAGAATACTAAAAGGTTGCGTCTTAAAAATGCTCTCATTGCCGCAGCTCCTTTCCGGTGATTCCTATAAAAGCGTCGTCCATTGTGCCGAGCATAACCTCAAAGCCGCTGATATTCGGCCTGAACCGCTCGATAAGCGGCAGGGCGTCAAGCGTGTTTTTTATGGGAATGATTATGCGTCCGGCAAGCTTTGTGTGCGGGATATTCAGGGCTGAAAGCCCGGCGAGCACGGCTTCGGGGTTGCTGTACACAAGACTCAGTTTGTCTTTTGCGTACCTCTCGCGCAGATCGGTAGGCCTGCCCTTGGCGGCAATTTTGCCGTTGTCGATTACTATTACATAATCGGCGTCGGCCGCCTCCTCCATGTAGTGCGTGGTGAGAAAGACCGTAACCCCCGCCTCGCGCTGAAGTTTACGGATTATTTCCCACACCAGCTTTCGGGTCTGGGGGTCAAGGCCGGTGGTAGGTTCGTCAAGGAAGAGAATTTCGGGGGTGTTGACAAGGGCGCGGGCGATGTCGCAGCGGCGGCGCTGACCGCCCGACAGCTTGCCGTAAGGGCGCTTTGCAAGGTCGGTTATCTCGACCTCGGCCATCGCGCGCTTTACCGCCTCGGTGAGCGCTTTGCCCGAGAGGCCGTAGAGCGCGCCGCGGCAGCGCAGGTTTTCTTCCACCGTGAGCAGATTGTCGAGCAGGTTGTCCTGAAATACGACGCCTATAGATTTGCGGATGGCATTGTCGTCTCTGCCCAGCAGATAACCGTTTACGCTTACTCTGCCGGCGTCGGGTTTGAGAAAGGTGCAGATGACATTAATCGTAGTTGTCTTCCCCGCGCCGTTAGGCCCGAGAAAGGCAAACAGCCCCCCGGCCTCGACATAAAAGCTGATGTCCGCGACCGCCACAACACTGCCGTAGGATTTTCGCAGGTCCTCAACCTCAATGATGTGGTTCATATATCCTCCTTTTTTTACTCGGGAATCCAATCGGCAAAATTTTACTTATTATATACTAATATCTGCAAAAAATCAAGCGCATTTGCAGGCAGTTCATGCAAGTATCCGACCGGTTTTCTCCTTTTTTGGCTCAGAATTGCTACCTGCCCTGGCTGAGCGGAGACTTTTGTCTTACGGGGGTCGGCACTAATCCAAAAAAAAGTATTGCACAATTTAAGAAAAAATGTTATAATGTTGCTACAATAAAAAAGGGAGAGGGTTAGTTATGAAAAAAAGCTTGAGGTTCTTGGCGTTTTTTATTGTGCTGCTGATTTGCGTGGCGGCCCTGTCCTGCGCAAAGACCGGGGAGGGCGATACCGAAACCACCACGGTTTCTGGCGACTCTGACAGCAACTCCGAGACCACCGACCCTAACGTTGACGAAAAGGGCTATGAGAAGGATAACCTGCCCGAGGGGCTCAACTTCGACTCGGATGTAAACATCCTTCACTGGACCGAGGTCAAACGGGTTGAGTTTTTTGCCGAAAAGGAGACCGGCGATGTGGCAAACGACGCGGTTTTTATCCGCAACCTCAATATTGAGGAGCGGCTGGGGGTCAAGCTGGTCTGGTACGGTCAGCCGGGAGATGTAAGCAACACGGCGAACTTTGTAAACGTCGTTCAGAAAAGCTACACAGCCGGCGAGCGGGCCTATGATTTAATTGCGACCTACAGCCGCACAGCCGGGCTTTTGTCTGTAGACGGCTTTCTTGCCGACATCAACACTATCGATGACTCATATCTTGACTTCACAAAGCCCTGGTGGCCCGACAATATGCTTGATACCGTTACCGTCGGAGATTCGGTTTTCTTTATAACCGGCGACGCGGCGACCAGCGTGCTGCACTACATGACGGCAATATTCTACAACAAAAAGCTGCTCGACGACTACGGGATTCAGTATCCCTCAACCGACGTGCAGAACGACACCTGGACGCTTGACCGCCTGGTTGAAATTACCTCAAATCATTATCAGGACCTTGACGGCAACAACAAGCAGTCGGACGGCGACTTCTACGGGTTTACCACGATATACTACAACGCAGACGCCTTTTATACCGGCTCGGCCATGTGGCTGGTCGAGCGCGACCCCGACGGGCTGCTCAAAATTTCCGACGATTTTGTGAGCGAGCGGGCTATAAACCTTGTCGACAAGCTGGGCAGGTGGCTGACAACCGATACCTGCTATGTGAGCCGGCACGGCGCGGCGCTCGACTATTACACGCCCTTTGCCAACGGAACCGCGCTGGCCTGCCAGCTCCGCACCTTTATGATTGACCCGGCAGGCCCCTGCAGCCTAACCAATGTCGATTGGGAATTCGGTATTGTGCCCAACCCGAAATTCGACGATAATCAGGAAAACTACGCCACAATAATAGGCAACCCCTTCACGCTCTTTGGCATTATGAAGGATGCCGACGACGACACCAAGTCGATGTGCACGGCCGTGCTCGAGTGCTGGGGCAGCGAGGCATATCGGCTTACCACCCCGGCGGTATTTGAGATCTGCATGAAGCTCAAGTATTCGGCGACAGAGACCGAGTCGGCAATGTTTGATGTGGTGCGCGGCTCTATAGTCTTTGATTTGGGCAGGATATTCTCGGAGGATTTGAACAGGATAAGCGAGATGCCGAGCAAGGCGATGACCACCGGAGGCTCCTGGGCGACCCTTAGCAAGACATATAAAAAAGCGCTGGATACAATGATGAAGAAAATCAACGGTTCCTTCGCGAACCAGACAAATTGACAATAAAATCAGTCACACACCGCCCCGCCGGAAACCTCCGGCGGGGCGGTGTGTGACTTATCGGGGTTTGCTCCCGCACCCCGATAAAGATACTTTATTAGCAGAATTATTAGCATTTAAATGTTGACATAATTATATATTATGGTACTGTGTATATAGCTCTAAACCATTTTGGAAGTGCAGATTTGAATGGATTACCCGTATATACGCTCCTTTAGTGTTCTGACACATCCGGAGCGTTTCCGCTCTTTTGTTTTAACACTATTTCTGTTTTAATCCTTACAAGGGCACCTGCCGCCGCGGGAAAATAAACGTTGATTTATCCTTTATAATATGGTATAATCTTTATCTGAGCCGTGTTATGCCGGCCGAAAACAGGCGGGGAGATTGCTGCATGCACCGGGATTACGTTGAGTTCACCAAGAAAATGAAAAAGGAATACACCATACTGGCGCCCGACATGCTGCCGATACACATGCGCCTTTTGTCCGGGATTTTTACCCAGTACGGGTACCGCGTTCACATACTCAGGTACACCGGGAAAAAGGTGCTCGACACCGGGCTCAAATACGTGCACAACGACATGTGCTACCCGGCAATCTGCACGCTGGGGCAGCTTCTGTACGGCATCACCTGCGGGGATTACGACCCTAAAAAGACCGCGCTCATGCACTTTCAGACCGGGGGCGGCTGCCGCGCCTCGAATTACCTGAAGCTTTTGCGCAAATCGTTGCGCAACATGGGGATGGAGCATGTCCCGGTCATCTCAATTAATTTCAAGGGTATTGAGCGGCACAGCGGGTTTAGAATCACTCCGATGATGGTGCTCAAGGGCATGGTGTCGCTGCTCTACGGCGACATGCTGATGCTGCTGAAAAATCAGGTTCAGCCATATGAGATACATAAAGGTGATACACAACGGGTTGTCGATTATTGGGTGGACGAGCTGAGCCGTCAGTTTGAGCATAACCGCGGGCTCCGAGGCCGGCGGCTTAAACAGAATCTTGAAAGGATCGCTGCCGATTTCAGTAAAATTGAAGTTGTACGTGACCAAAAGGTCAAGGTCGGAATTGTCGGCGAGATATATGTCAAATACGCCCCGCTCGGCAACAACGGGCTCGAGGCCTTTCTTGAGTCCGAGGACTGCGAATATATGGTCCCGGGTGTGCTCGGCTTTTTTCAGTACAGCTTTTCAAACCCCGAAACAGACAGGGAGCTCTACGGCGGCGGACTGATCCGCGCGCTTTTTGGCAGAGTCTGCCTTCGTGCGCTGCGGGGCATGGAGCGAAAAATGCTTGACACCCTCTCTGTCTACCCGCAGTTTTCCGCGCCCTCTCCCTTTGAGAATCTCAGAAAAAAGGCCGACAAGCTTATCAGCCGGGGGATTAAGATGGGCGAGGGCTGGCTGCTGCCGGCTGAGATGGCCGAGCTAATAGAGTTGGGATACTCCAACATAATCTGCGCGCAGCCCTTCGGCTGCCTCCCCAACCACATCGTGGGCAAGGGCGTGGTGCGGCATATCAGGGAAGAATATCCGGATGCCAACATATGTCAGGTTGATTACGACACCGGCGCCTCGCAAGTAAATCAGGAGAACCGCATAAAGCTCATGCTGGCGGTAGCAAGCGAAAACCTCGGGCAGGACGGCGCCGCAGGTGAGGTGTGCACGCCGCAGCCCGAAGAGGCGCGCAGGGTAGTTTCGGTATGAAAAGAGTTGGACTTGATATAGGTTCGACGACCCTGAAATGCGTGATCATAGAGGGCGGCGAAATATTATATTCAGAATACGCGCGGCATCTCTCAAGGGTTTCGCAGATGACCGCCGATATGCTCGAACGGGTATCTGCACGCTTCCCCGGGGAGAGAATGGCGCTGACCCTCTCGGGCTCGGCCGGAGTTGGCATGGCACATGACCTCGGGATCCCCTTCGTGCAGGAGGTATACGCGACCAAGATTGCCGCCGGGCGGCTTTCCCCCGGGACCGACACGATTATCGAGCTCGGGGGCGAGGATGCAAAAATCCTGTTCCTCACCAACGGGCTGGAGGTCCGGATGAACGGAAACTGTGCCGGCGGCACCGGGGCATTTATCGACCAGATGGCATATCTGATGAATGTGCCGGTTGAGGAGCTCGACCGGTTGGCGGCGGCGCATGAGAAGGTCTACACGGTGGCCTCAAGGTGCGGTGTGTTTGCCAAATCAGACATACAGCCGCTGATAAATCAGGGGGCAAAGCTCCCGGACATTGCGGCAAGCATTTTTTACGCCGTGGTAAACCAAACGGTCTGCGGGCTGGCGCAGGGGCGCGAGATTGGCGGGCGCGTGCTGTATCTGGGCGGGCCGCTGACATTTTTTCCGGAGCTGCGCCGCTGCTTTGACAAGACGCTGGGGCTCTCGGGCACTTGCCCCGAACACTCGCTTTTTTATGTGGCGCTCGGCGCGGCATACTCGGCGGCATATGAGGTTTACGATATTGCGGCGCTCTCGCACCGAATACGCAACTACTCCTCAATGTCGGGATATAACGCCTGCCGGCCGCTCTTCAGCTCGTCTGAGGAATACAAAGCCTTCAGAGAGCGCCATGAGCAGGACTCGGGGGGCATCAGAAAGATTGATACCCCTGCCGACGCCATGTATCTTGGTATAGACGCTGGCTCAACGACGGTCAAAGCGGCACTCTGCGACGGGGCGGGGAATATACTCGACTGGATGTACAGGCCGAATGACGCCCACCCGGTTGAGCTTGTCAGGGAATACCTTGAGGCGATATACAGCAAATATCCGGATATAAATATTGTCTGCTCGGCAGCAACCGGCTACGGCGAGGAGCTGATACGCCACGCCTTCAATGTCGACTTCGGCGTTGTTGAAACCATAGCCCACTTCACTGCGGCAAAAAAATTTATGCCGAACGTCGATTTTATCATCGACATAGGCGGGCAGGACATAAAGTGCTTCAAAATTCACAATGGTGCTATTGACAATATATTTCTGAACGAGGCCTGCTCCTCGGGCTGCGGCTCCTTCCTTCAGACCTTTGCCGGGGCGCTGGGATATGAGGTAGGGGAGTTTTCAAGGCTCGGGATTTATGCCGATATGCCGGTGAACCTCGGCTCGCGCTGCACGGTCTTTATGAACAGCGCGGTAAAACAGGCGCAGAAGGACGGGGCGTCGATTGAAAATATCTCGGCCGGGTTGTCGATTAGCATTGTTAAGAATGCGCTCTACAAGGTCATCCGATGTGCCACGCCCGACTCATTAGGGCAAAACATCGTGGTGCAGGGCGGCACATTTCTCAGTGACGCCGTGCTCCGGGCTTTCGAGCAGGAGGTAGGGAGGAATGTCATCCGCCCCTCAATAGCCGGACTTATGGGGGCATACGGCGCCGCGCTCCGCGCGGCCGAGCTGTCGGGCGGGCAGGGCAGGAGCAGCATACTAGGTCCGGAGCAGCTTGCCAGATTTGAGCACACGGTAAGGATGACAAGCTGCACCGGCTGCAGCAACTGCTGCCAGCTCACCATCAACAGCTTCAGGGAGGGTGAGCGCTATATTGCCGGCAACCGCTGCGGCCGGCCGCTGAAAATCCGGGACAGCCAGCGCTATAACCTGTACGAGTATAAGAACGAACTACTTGCTGCTTACCGAAAAAATGATATTATCCCGGGCAGGCCTACCATAGGCATTCCGATGGGGCTTAACATGTATGAGCTGCTTCCCTTCTGGAGTACGCTGTTTTCCGAGTTGGGATTTAATGTGGTGGTCTCGCCGGTTACCGACCGGGAGCTATACATATCCGGGCAGCACACCATACCCTCGGATACCGTCTGTTTTCCGGCAAAGCTTATGCACGGACATGTCGAGGCGCTGCTGGGCGCCGGCGTGGATGCGGTTTTTTACCCTAATATGAGCTACAACTTTGATGAGGGGCTAGGCCACAACCACTACAACTGCCCGGTGGTAGCCTACTATCCACAGGTGATAAAATTCAACGTAAAGGCGCTCGGGCAGGTAAAGTACATCGGCGATTTTCTCGGTCCCCACAACCGGCGGGCTTTCCCAGACAAGCTTTATAGGGTGCTCAACCGGCATTTCGGGGGATTTACCCGGCGGCAGGTGATGTCGGCTTCAAGGGCGGCATATGAGGCTTACGAGTCGCATATGCGTTCTATAAGAGAGAAGGCCGACGAATATCTAAAGATTGCCGGGGAGCAGGGGCTGCCGGTTATAGTGCTGGCCGGCCGGCCCTATCACATAGACCCCGAAATAAGCCACGGCATTGACCGGCTGGCCTGCGAGCTCGGCGCGGTGGTACTCTCCGAGGACGGGGTAAGCGCGCGGGTAAGGAAATTCAAGACCGGCGTGCTCAACCAGTGGACCTATCACGCCCGGCTTTACGCGGCGGCAAAATTCGTCGCCCGAAGCCGGGAGAACATACACCTGGTGCAGCTTGTGTCCTTCGGCTGCGGGGTGGACGCAGTCACCTCGGACGAGGTGCGCTCAATCCTCGAGTCGGCGGGCAAGATTTACACCCAGATAAAAATCGACGACATAACCAACATCGGTGCGGCGAAAATCCGGCTGCGCAGCCTGTTTGCAGCGGCGGGAATTGAGGAGAAAAATTAATATATAGCCGGGGAGGAAAACGATATGGCCGGATATTTCAGTGGTGTCGGTAAAATCAGGTACGAGGGACCGCAGTCGAAAAATCCGCTGGCATTCAAGTTCTATAACCCCGAGGCAGTCGTCGCCGGCAGGACCATGCGCGAGCAGCTCAGATTTGCCGCAAGCTTCTGGCACACCTTTTGCAGCGAGGGCGGAGATATGTTCGGCGACGGGACCCGCGATGTCAGCTTTGGCGGCAAGACCCCGATGGAAGTGGCAAAAAACCGAATCTATGCCGCCTTTGAGTTCATGAGCAAGCTGGGCATTGAGTATTTTTGTTTTCACGACCGCGATATAGCGCCTGAAGGGGAAAGCCTCGCCGAATTCTGGGCCAATCTTGATGAGGTTGTGCCGCTCATCAAGGAACAAATGAAAAAGACCGGCGTAAAGCTCCTGTGGGGCACGGCCAACCTGTTCAGCCACCCAAGGTATGTTCACGGCGCGGGCACCGCCGCGTCGGCCGACGTGTTTGCCTATGCTGCCGCGCAGATAAAAAAGGCGCTTGACATCACCATTGAGCTCGGCGGCAGCGGCTATGTCTTCTGGGGCGGACGCGAGGGCTACGAAACCCTGCTCAACACCGATATGGGCTTTGAGCTTGACAATCTGGCAAGGCTTTTGCACATGGCGGTGGACTACGCGAGGGGGAAGGGGTACCGCGGCGATTTTTACATCGAGCCCAAGCCAAAGGAGCCTACCAAGCACCAGTATGACTACGACGCCGCGACGGTGCTGGCCTTCCTGAGAAAATACGACCTGGTAGACGAGTTCAGGCTCAATATTGAGGCCAACCACGCGACCCTCGCGCAGCACAGCTTTCAGCACGAGCTCCGCGTCGCCCGCATAAACGGTGTTTTCGGTTCTATTGACGCAAATCAGGGCGACATGCTGCTCGGCTGGGACACCGACCAGTTCCCGACTGATGTCTACAACACCACACACTGTATGCTCGAGGTGCTCCGCGCCGGCGGCTTTAGGAACGGCGGGCTGAATTTTGACGCTAAGATCCGACGTGCTTCCATGAACCCCCGCGACCTTTTTGTCGCATATATTGCCGGAATGGACGCCTTTGCGCTCGGGCTCAGAATTGCCGACCGGATTATTCGCGACGGCAGAGTAGACCAATTTGTCGCCGACCGCTATGCCTCATTCAGAACCGGTATCGGGGCCGAGATAGTCTCGGGCAGCGCAACCCTCGAGAGCCTTGCCGACTATGCGCTGAGACTGGGGCGGGTCGAGGAAAAAAACAGCGGCGGGCAGGAGTATCTTGAATCTGTGATAAACAGTTTAATGTTCTCGGGAATATAAAAAACACAGCCCCGTTCCGGTCCGGAACGGGGCACTTATATGCGGGGCGCTGCCCCGCACCCCGCTCAAGGGACTTTTTTGAAAAAAGTCCCTTGCAAATTCTCAAAAAACTTATAAAACTAAATGCGGGGATGATTTATTAAAACTCCAGAGTTTTACTTTCTCCGGCACGAATGAATATGTTTTTCAGCCCGACCAGCGTTTTTGCCGGTTTTGTGACATAGCGGAGCACACTGTATCTTGTATGGTACGGCCCGTTGTTCGTAATTATGGCGGTATCATCGCTAACCCACTTTTCTTCAATATCCGAATAGGTGAGCCCGTGTCCGAAGGGGTAGAGCGGCCTGCCCTCGTAGTATCTGTAGGTGCGGTTTTTCATCGAGTAGTCGTCAAGCGGCGGCAGGTCGTCAACCGAGCGGTAAAAGGTCACCGGCAGCCGGCCCGAGGGGCTTACTCTGCCGAAGAGTATGTCGGCAAGCGCCCTGCCGCCCATGGCGCCGGGGTAGAAGCACTGCAGGACTGCGCTGCAGTCGCGGTTCTGCTCGACAAGCGAGACACAGCTCCCGCTGGCGTTGACGAACACGACAGGCTTGCCGACTGCAAGCACCGCACGGTAAAGCTGCTTCTGGAGCTCGGGCAGTTCAATGTCCTTGCGGTCTCCCATGTGCCCGTTTAGTTTGAGGTCGCCCTGCTCGCCCTCGAGCTCGGATGTAATCCCGCAACACATAATGACAACGTCGCTCCTGCGGGCGGCAATCAGGGCCTCGCGCAGCGGCTCGTCGTGGTGGACGTTGTACCCCTCGCCGTAGAGCGGAGAGCCCTTGGCGTAAATTACCCTGCCGCGGCAGGTTTCTTGAATACCACGCAGAAAGGTATAGTATTTGTCCGGGGTGCCGTTGTAGTTGCCGAGCAGCACCTTTAGGCTGTCGGCATTCGGCCCTATTATCGCGACGTTGGTCCCGGGGCGAAGCGGCAGGATGCCGTCGTTTTTCAGGAGCACAATGCTCTGCCGGGCCATTTCAAGATTAATTTCAGCGTGTTTGTCGCAGGCCACCACATCATAGGGTATGTTATCGTATTCGCAGTCGTTGTCAAACATTCCGAGCCGGAACCTGGCGGCCATAAGCCGCTCTGCCGCGTCGTCGATGTATTTCATATCAAGCTTGCCGAGCTCAACCGCCATATTGAGCGCTTCATAGGTCTTGCCGCAGTTGAGATGGCAGCCGTTTTTCACGGCCAGCGCCGCGGCGTCGGCCGGGTTATCGACATATTTGTGATATTTCCAGATATCGCGGATAGCGCCGCAGTCCGAGACCACGTATCCGTCAAACCCGAACTCACCGAAAAGGATTTTCCGGAGCAGCGTTTCACTTGCACAGCAGGGCTCCCCGCCCACGCGGTTGTAGGCCCCCATTACCGCCGAGGGGTCGGCGTGCTCTATGCAGTATTTGAAGGCGCGCAGGTATGTGTCGTAAAGGTCAAATTCACTTACTTCAGCGTTGTAGCGGTGCCGCTCGGCTTCGGGGCCGCTGTGGACCGCGTAGTGTTTAAGCGTCGCGTCAACCTTGCGGTATTTGCCCTCGCCCTGCATACCCTTGACATATTCGGTGGCCATGACGCCGGTTAGATACGGGTCCTCGCCGAAGGTCTCCTGTCCGCGGCCCCAGCGCGGGTCGCGGAAAATATTGATATTAGGCGACCAGTATGTCAGCCCCTGATAAATTTCGGTGTTGCCGAATTTCTTGTATTCGTTGTACTTGGCTCTGGCCTCATCCGAGATAACCTCGCCCACCCGGCGCATGAGCTCGGGATTGAAGCTCGCCGCCATCCCTATTGCCTGCGGGAAGACGGTTGCAACCCCGCTGCGCGCCACGCCGTGAAGTCCCTCATTCCACCAGTTGTAGGCCGAAATTCCGAGCCGCTTTATCGCCGGCGCGTCATAGATCATCTGGCTGATTTTTTCCTCTGTCGTCATCCGGGCGACCAGCGCCTTTGCACGGGCTTTGAAGTCGTTTTTGTTCATGTCATACCCATCCTTTTTTCAGCTTATATGTGTCAGCCTTTTATACAGTTCCTTCAGTGCGGGGTAAGCCGCGCGGTATATCTCGTAGTATTTCATGTATTCGGCATGCGCCGCCGGGTCGGGGAGGTTTTGAGATTCGATTTGAATTATACTGCAGGCCTCCTCTACGCTGCCGTATACCCCCGAGGCCACCCCGGCGAGCAGCGCCGCCCCGAGCACTGCGCCTTGCTCGGACTTTATTGTTGAGACCGGGATGCCGAAAACGTCTGCCAGCATCTGCCGGCGGAAGGGGCTTGCCGCACCGCCGCCGCAGGCAATCATGCTCTCGGTCGTAATTTTTAGCTCGCGCAGGACCGAGCGGCAGTCGGCCAGACCATAGGTGACACCTTCGGCCAGCGCGCGCAAAAGGTCGGCCTTGGTGTGTATTGCCGAGAGGCCGAGGAAGGCCCCGCGCAGGTCGGGGTCGAGGTGGGGGGTGCGCTCGCCCATGAGATAGGGCAGGTAAATGAGGCGGTTGGCCCCTTTCGGCGAGGTTGTCGCCAGCTCGTCGAGTATACTCCAGACCGACCTGCCGGTTGCCTTGGCAAGCTCGGCTTCAGGCTGGCAGAAGTTGTCGCAAAACCAGGTGTAGGACAGCCCTGTCGCCTGTACCGACCCCAGCACATGCCAGCCGCCGGTCGCCGCGCAGAAGTTGTGAATCCGGCCTTTTGTATCCCAGACCGGGCCGTCGGTATGTGCGAAAACCACGCCGCTGGTACCGAGAGAGGTAAAAGCCCGCCCCCGGTATATGACCCCGCAGCCAACGGCGGTAGCCGCGTTGTCTCCTGCGCCTGCCGCGACGAGTGTCCCGGACCTGAGCCCGGTTTCGGCCGCCGCCCCGGGTGTGACCTTCCCGGCAAGCTCAAATGACTCGCAGGTCGGGGGGAGCCATGAGGGGTCGATTTCAAGCTTTGTGAGTACATAGTCCGACCATGCGCGCTTTTCTATGTCGAGCATCTGGGTGCCCGAGGCGTCCGAGACGTCCATGTATAGCTCGCCGGTGAGCCTGAAGCGGATATAGTCCTTCGGCAGAAGAACCTTGTGGCAGCGCTCGTATGTGTCGGGCTCGTTGTTCCTGACCCAGAGGAGCTTTGAGGCGGTAAAGCCGGTGAGCGCCGGGCTTTTGGTTATCCGCATGAGCTGCTCGGCCCCGACGGCGGCGGTGATTTCGCCGCATTCCCGGCCGCTGCGCTGGTCGCACCAGATGATTGATTTTCTCAGCGCCCGCATGTCAGAGCCGAGCATGACCAGCCCGTGCATCTGACCCGAGAAGCCGACTCCGGCAATCTCGGCCGGGTCTGCCGTATGGCAGACCGCCCGCAGTCCCTCGCAGACCGCCTGCCACCAGTCCTCGGGGTCCTGCTCGGCCCAGCCGTTGTGCGGCTGGTAGAGCCGGTATCCGGCGGTGTGGGAGCAGAGCGGGTTGCCCGAAAAGTCGAAGAGCGCCACCTTTGTGCCCGAGGTGCCGATATCAATGCCGACAAGGTATTTCATAGGGCTCTCCCTCCGCGTGTTTTTTATGAGCCTCCCGGCTGATATATGCCATGGCGGCTTCAGTCTTTGAGCAGGCCAAGCGCGTTTTTGCAGAGGATTTTCTCTGTCAGCTCATCGCCAAGCCCTGCCGAATAGATAAATCTCAGCTCATCCGCCGCGTATGCCCATGGGGTATCCGAGGCGAAAAGCAGCCGGTCGGGCGAATGGTTTTTAAGTATATATACGAGGTTTTCATATTCGTCGGGGCGCTGAGAGGACACCGAGGTGTCAAACCAGATGTCCCGCCCGAGCAGGTGCTCGATGACCTCCGCCGAGCAGAGAAACCCGCCCATGTGCGCGGCGATGATTTTAAGGTCCGGATAGCGTTTTGCGACAGTGGCAATCATCTCAGGGCTTGCGTGCATATGCCCGGGCGACACCGGGTCAAGACCGGCATGCGTGAGGACAAAGAATCCGAGCTCCGAGCAGAGCTCAAATATCTCGTCATATGCTGGGTCTGTAATATCTGCTCCGATATAGTCGGGGTGTATTTTAATCCCGCGTATGCCGGCTTCCCTGAGCCGGAGCAGCTCGCCGTACTTGTCCTCGCCGCCGGGGTGCAGCGAGCCGAGCGAACAGAGGGTTTTGCTGGTCTTAGCGATACTTATGGCAAAGCTGTTTACGTTGTGCTGCTGCCGGCCGTTGGTCGCTATGTTGCAGACCACGGCATAGTCGACGCCCTGGGAGGCGATATGCGCCTCGGTCCCGGCCTGCGTCCCGTCGGTGCAGGGAAGCCCCAATTCCTTGAGCTGCGCATGGTCGCTCAGCACGGCAAGGGCGCGGGGGGCGAGTGCGTCGGGGAAGCAGTGGACATGAAAATCAACAACCATACCGCTCAGTAGGCTCCGGGTTCTTCGTTTTTCATAATTATTACCAACGCGCTGGTGCCGAGGCGGGTTGCCCCCAGCCGTATGAACTCTTCGGCGTCGGCAAAACTGCGGATTCCTCCCGCCGCCTTGATTTTAAGTCCCCCCGAGACATGCGCGGCAAAGAGAGCTATATCCTCCCGGGTAGCACCCCCGGTTGAGAACCCGGTTGAGGTCTTGATGTAGTCGGCGCCCGAGCGCGACACAACCTCGCACATCCTGATTTTTTCTTCTTCTGTGAGCAGGCAGGTTTCAATTATTACCTTGAGTATATGGCCGCCGACAGCCTCCCTTACCGCCCGTATGTCGTCAAGCACTTTGTCGTATTTCCCCTCTTTGATGCGGCAGATATTTGCGACCATGTCAAATTCGGTAGCGCCGTCGGCCAGCGCCCGCCTTGCCTCGGCGCACTTTACCTCGGTGACATTGTAGCCGAAGGGAAAGCCGACGGTAGCCCCCACCCTGACCCTGCCTTTGACATAATCAACGGCAAAGGTGATGTGTGTGTTGGGTATGCAAACTGCGGCGCAGCCGTATTTTATCGCGTCGTCGCAGACCGTCTTAATCTCTTCCTCGGTGGCGGTCGGCTTGAGCAGCGTGTGGTCGACATATTTAAGTATTTCTTGTCTGGTCATGGCCTGCTCTCCTTATCTGCCCAAAAGAAATATTATTGCGTATGTGGCGATGCTGCCCAGCATGAGCAGGGCGAGTATGGCGCAGATAATGCGGGTTATCAGCATTTTTTTTGATTCATGTTTTTTCGTCTCGCGCATGAAGATATCCTCCGTGTAAATGTTTAGCGCAAAATCATTCGTCGATTTTAAGCTGCATTGCCTGAATGTCCTTTTCGGCAAGCAGCACTCCGGTCGCGGGGAGTTTTAGCTTGCGGTAACCCTTGAGGTCGCCGAACACCTCGGTCGGGTTAGAAATGGCCGAGACCACCTTCTGCCCCTTTTTCAGGTTTATTACCAGATTGCCGTTTGAGGTGCGCGTGGTCTTCTGTGCTATCAGCGAGGATTTTATGATGATAGCGCGGTCGGCGTCGGTGACAGTCATGATGTCAAAAGGTCTGTCTTTGTGCTCGTAGAAGGCCGCGACAATTGGTGAGGCTGTTGAATATGCCCCGGTCAGCTTGCGCCGGTTGCTCTTGGTCTGGTAAACCGAAACCGGCACTCGCACCCCGCGGCCGTTCTCGAATATAAAGACCATATGGTCGCCCTCGGGAAAATCGCACTCGGGGGAGGCTAGCATCAAAATAGGTTTTTCTCCAAGGTCCATTTCAAGCTTGGTCGGAAGGTAGTCGCCCATGACCGAGGCCTTGACGCAGTCAAAATCCGAGAGCCTGGCACGGTAGACCTGCGCGCGGTCGGTGAAGAAAACTATGTCGCTCCGGTTTTCCGAATCAAGCTCCTGGATTATCCCGTCACCCTCCTTTAGGGTGTGGTTGTCGCTTGCCCGCAGCGAGAGCAGCGTAATTTTCTTGAAATAGCCCTCCCGGGTCAGCACGAGGTGGACATTAAAGTTTTCGATATGGTCCTCCTTGCTGTACTCGGTAATCGCCTCGGCCCCGATTATCTGAGACTTGCGCGGCCGGCCGTATTTTTTCTTTATCTCAAGCAGCTGCCCGGCTATATATGCCTTGATTTTCAGCTCGTCGCCGAGCAGTTCCTCAAGTTCGGCTATCTCGCGCTTGAGGTCTTCAATTTCGCCGACGCGGTTTAGAATATACTCGCGGTTGAGGTGCCGCAGCTTTATCTCGGCGATATACTCGGCCTGAACCTCGTCGATGTCGAAGCCTGCCATCAGGTGGGGGACAACTTCGTCCTCGCGTTCGGTCTGCCGGATGATGCTTATGGCCTTGTCGATGTCAAGCAGGATTTTGGCAAGGCCGAGCAAAAGGTGCAGTTTTTCCTTCTTTTTGTCAAGGTCAAAGGTCAGCTCGCGGCTGAGGCAATTCATCCTGAATTTTATCCATTCGCTAAGGATTTCAATAATGCCGAGCTGGCGCGGGACCGAGTCTACAAGCACGGTAAAGTTGCATTTGAAGCTGTCCTCAAGCGGGGTAAGCCTGAAGAGTTTGTCCATCAGCTTGTCGGGGTCGGTGCCACGGCGGATGTCTAAGGTAAGCTTGAAACCCGAGAGGTCAATCTCGTCGCGGAAGTCGGTGATTTCCTTGAGCTTGCCCTCCTTGACAAGTTCGGTAATTTTCTTCATTATCTGCTCGATGGTGGTCGAGTAGGGAATCTGAATGATTTCTATGCAGTTGTTCTTTTTGTCGTAGACGTAGCGCGAGCGGATTTTAAGCGAGCCCTGGCCGGTTCTGTATATCCCGCGCATCTGCTCCCGGTCGTATATTATCAGTCCGCCCGATGGAAAGTCCGGCGCCTTGATTATCTCAAGAATTTTATTTAATGTGGTGCCGGGGTTCTTCAGCAGCGCAATTGTGGCGTCGCAAATCTCGGCGAGATTAAAAGAGCATATATTTGAAGCCACGCCTACCGCAATCCCGGTGTTCGGCATGACCAGAATATTCGGGAAGGTGGTCGGGAGCAGGACCGGCTCCTTCATGGTGTTGTCGTAGTTGTCGACAAAATCAACCGCGTTTTTGTCGATGCCGCGGAAGAGCTCGGCGCAGAAGGGATCGAGCTTGACCTCGGTATAGCGCGCCGCCGCGTATTTCATGTCCGAGGAATACTGCTTGCCGAAGCTGCCCTTTGAGTCAACAAGGGGGTGCAGGAGCGTCTCGTTGCCGCGGGTCAGGCGCACCAGCGTCTCGTATATCGACAGGTCGCCGTGGGGGCTGAGCTTCATGGTCTGCCCCACCACGTTTGCGCTCTTGGTGCGGTTCCCGGTCAGAAGCCCCATCCTGTACATGGTGTAGAGCAGCTTGCGGTGCGCGGGCTTGAGGCCGTCTATCTCGGGGATAGCGCGCGAGACAATGACGCTCATCGCATAGGGCATAAAGTTCTTTTCTATTGTATCGGTTATCGGCTGCGGCGTTACCGGAGCCGGAGCAGGCGCGTCCTGTGTTATTTGGTTTTTGCTTTTTTTCGCCATAGGGTCATCTCCTGCGGTAAATTTAGTTTAGGTTTTCGGCTTTCGGGTGCTAAATCTTTATCACCATGTGCGAGGCGGCGCGGACCAGTCGGTTATAAAGCGCAAGCCCGAGGCCGTCGGCAGGGGGCTTTCGGGCATAGATTACCCCGCAGCCCAGCTTGTCGGCTTCGCGCAGGGCCGAGAAGAGCCGCCTTGCCTGCGTGGGGTAGTCGCCGGCCTCGCCTGTGAGCACGAGGTTCTCCCCGCCCAGAGCTTTGGCCTCCACTGGCGAACAGATAACCGCACAGTTCTCGATTGAGCGTTTTTGCTTTATATAGTTTATAAAATCCTCGTCTGAGCCCTCGAGCAGCACCAGCGGGGAGGAGGGGGCGTAATGCCGGTATTTCATGCCGGGGGCAAGCGGCCTGTCGTCGGCTGTCATCTCCCCCATGGCGGCCGCCGAGATTTCAACCTTCTCAAGAACGCAGCAGAGCGCGTCGTATGTCACGGCCCCCGGGCGGAGCAGGAGCGCGCCGTCGCCGTCAAGCGCAATGATGGTCGACTCAAGGCCTATCTCGCAGTCGCCGCCGTCGATTATCATGTCAACCCTGCCGTCCATATCCTCAATGGCGTATCTTGCGCTGGTGGGCGAGGGGCGCCCCGAGATATTGGCCGAGGGCGCGGCGATAGGCAGCCCTGCGGCCTCAATTAAGGCGTGGGCAACCGGGTGAGACGGGCAGCGCAGCGCCACCGTCGGAAGGCCGCCGGTCACCCGGTCGGGGACAACAGGCTTTTTCGAAAGTATGATAGTCAGCGGCCCGGGCATAAAGGCCTCGGCAAGCTTATAGTAATGTTCGTTTGTAACAGCGTAGCGCTCGGCGCCCGAGGGCTTCGCTATGTGCAGTATTAAGGGGTTGTCGGACGGCCGGCTCTTGGCTGCGTAGATTTTTGAGGCGGCAGCCGGGTCGGTGCCGTTGCCACCGAGTCCGTAGACAGTCTCGGTGGGGAAAACCACCAGCCCGCCGGCTCTGATTATCCCGGCCGCGCGCTCGATGTCGCGATATGATTCGGCGGGGTTGTTTATTTTTATAATTTCGGTTTTCAAATCTTGCCTCATGGAAAATGCTATTTGGTATTAGTTGTCGTGTTGCTTTTTTGCATTAAAAACAGTCTGTTATATTGGTCATGTCCGGGAAAATAAATTTCTTTATATTCCAGAATACTAAAATAATTTTCCAACAGTTCGGTCCATTCTTCGGTAGACTGATTCCATAAATACAATCCGTCGTCAAGAAAATTCTTCTCAATGATTTTTATATTCCATTCCTTAATCTGATTGTCCGTAAGGAAAGGATTTAATTTTACCAATACTTTTCCGCCTGACTTAAGAATGCGCCGTGTTTCTGCCAGAACTACAATCGCATCCTCAGGGAGCAGATTGTCAATTATATTAGACAGTATAACTCCGTCAAAGGCGCTGTCGGCTATGGCCTGCAGCTCTTCCGCCCCGCCTGCGGTAAAGGTAAAGCCCTCTATTCCGCTTAGCTTCTGTGTCTCCCCGGCGGCCTTAATCGCTTCATCTGAAAT
>DURE01000003.1 GCA_012837425.1 Clostridiales bacterium | reverse complement strand
TGGCAGGGGCGGAAGGACTCGAACCCTCGACCAACGGTTTTGGAGACCGCGACTCTACCAGCTGAGCTACACCCCTGTGTTTTTGCTCTCATATTATAGCACAGCATTTCTTTGTTTGCAAGAGGAATTTTGCGAAAAAACGATACGCCCGGCAGAAGTTTTGACAAAAATATTGACAACCACAACATATTGTGCTATAATGACCCCGGAATCCATATATTTTGATGTGCGGTTTGCGTGCTTTTCTTCATTCCTCATATCTGACAATGCAATATCTCCCGCCCCCCGCAGTGTCTTGCCTTCAATACCTGCTGCGGGGGAATGTTTTTTGAAAGCGCAAACCGGCTGCCGAAGGCCGGCAAAAAAAGGAATATAAAAGGGCAGGGCCGAAACAGCCGAAGGGGGTTGCAACAGTGCTGCCTTTTTGGTATAATAGCAACATACAATAGAGAACATAAATATTGTAAGATTAAAGATACAAGATAGTTGAGTCTTGCTCCGCCCGAGGCCGACACAGGCGTTAGGCGGAGGTGCGATAATTATCGGGCCGCCACCGGCGGCAGGAGAGGGGTAATATGTTCATTTTCTCAAACAAAAACCAAAAGGTACTCGGTTGCTTTTCGGACCATCTGAATGATGTCAGGGGCTGCTTTGAAAAATTCAGCGAGTTTTTCGGGCTGCTTTTCTCAGAAGATAGTCCCGACAGGAATGCGCTCCAGTCGCTCAAGACCGCAATAGACAATTGCGAGGATGCCGCCGACCGCGAACTGCGGCATATCGTCGACCTACTCAGCCAGTCTTTCCTGCCGGCAACCCGCTCCGAGCTTATATCGCTTGTCGTGAGCACCGACGAGGTCGCAAACCAATGCCAGGAAATCGCGCGGCAGGTGTATCTTGAAAAAATGGAGATTCCGAAGGTCCTTCACGCGGATATCCTTGAAATCATTTCAATTACAAAGCGCCAGCTTGACCTGATGTACGGCGCGGTTGACAAGCTGCTTAATGAATATAATGTTATTTTCAAGGACAGAAAAATTCTTGATGACATCCGCAGCGAGGAAAGCATGGTCGACAACATCGAGCATATGCTGCACGAGCGGATATTTGAGCTTGACATATCGCTGTGTGAGAAGGTTTATTACAGGACCCTCATCTGCGACATGTGCCAGATATCCGACATCATTGAAGATATTTCGGACCAGATTCAGGTCATGCTCGTAGAAAGAGAGTCATAATCCCGATATGAGATATTTGTTGTTGCTTGCCGGAGTATTCATGGGTTGGTCGCTCGGAACCAACGACGCGGCAAATGCCTTCGGAACCGCCGTGGCAACAAAGGTCATCAGGTATCGCACCGCGGTAATAATAATTGCTATTTTTGTTATTTTGGGGGCCTTTATTTCCGGCAGCAATAATTTAACAAGCATATCCGAGCTTGCTGTCAGCAATAAGGTCATAGCCTCGGACGATGCAATCGAGGTCGCGGTCACCGACGGCACCGAAGGATCGCTAGCGCTGAAATCGGCCATCAAGGCCGCCATTATCCTTTTCTGTGCCGGGCTCACGGTGTTCGGAATGACCTGCCTTAAGATGTCGGTTTCCTCAAACCAGTCGATAACCGGAGCGATAATCGGATGGGGGCTCTTCCATGCCGATTACACCAACCCGGAGGTTCTTGCCGTCAATCTTCCGCAAATCCTAAAGTTCTTGTCGACCTGGATTATAAATCCCGTGGGAGCCGCCGTAATATCCTTTGGTATTGTTTTTCTGTCAAACAAGTTCCTAGTCCCGAGGCTTACAAAGCTTGCCGGATACGACAAGCTGATTAAAATAGGATATCTTGCTGCCGGCGCCCTGGCCTCATACAGCATAGGGATGAACAGCTCGGCCAATGTCACGGCGCTGTACTTCGACCACATAAACGATGGTGTCACAACCAACCTGCTGACCGACGCCCGACTTGCCGCAACTATAGGCGGGTTAGCCATAGCACTCGGAGTGCTTACCTTTTCAAAGCGGGTCATGATAACCGTCGGCTCAAGCATCGCGCAGCTCTCGCAGATAGAGGGCTTTCTGGTAATAATCTCAATGGCCTTGTGGATTGTGCTGATAGGAGCCTTTATAGGCATCCCGGTTTCGGTCTCTCAATCGGTAATCGGCGCGATTGTGGGGGCGGGACTTGTCAAAAGCCCGAAAAACGTCAATTTCGGGGTTCTAAAAAAGCTTGCCATCTCATGGGTCAGCTCGCCGCTTATCGCGGGAATCCTTACATATCTTGCGGCATGGGTGACAAAGGGACTGCTCTCATAACAATCCTGCCGCAGGTTATACCGCAACGAAGCTGCCGGCGCCGCAAATGCGGCGCCGGCAGCTTCGTTTTTGTTTGTCAGTCAAAAATGCTGTCGCTCACGTAATAAACCCGCTGGGTGTTCTTCTTGCTGGTGGTGTTGGGCACAATAACGAAATACACGCGGCTGTTCTTGGTCTGAACCCCCTCAATTTCATAGTTGCCCACATTAATTATCTTGACCAGTGTCTGATATGTCCCGGTATTTGACATGCGCGCTATCTGCGGGACATCGCCATGCCCTCCGCCGGTGACATAAATCTCATTGTTGCTGAGCATGTCGACCCCCTGGAAAGAGCCGTTAGGTCTGACAATAGCGCTCCCTGTCTGGGTGAAGCTCTTAACGCAGGCGGCCTTGGCCGCGGCGCTGTCCATACGCACCTGCTGGTTGGCGTCAAGCAACTGGTTGAGGGCAGCCGTGTTGTATATGGAATATGTAACCGAACCCTCGACGGTCTGTATGCGGAATATCGTGTAGTTGCTGTTTCCGCCGCCGGCTACGCGATAGGTCGTGCCCAGGCGCGTGCCGGTCGGGTTGGCGTAGTTCATGTAGGTGAAGCGGCGCAGGTCGGTGTAATTTAAGGTTACCCCGGGTTGGTATTTCAGTCGGGCAACCTGCAGCGACCAGTAGTAGCTGGTGGAGGGGTCGGCCTTTGAGCTGACATAAAAGTAGTCAACTCCGTTATAGGTATACATGTCAAGCGTCTGTCCGTGTCCGCAGTTGGTCAGGGTCATCTTGTTTACAAAGGTTGCTTCGTTGCCACTCATAAGACAGCGCGAGAGGTAGACCGTGCCGTTAACTCTTTGCGTTACATACAGATAGGTTGAGCCGATGTAGAAGTTTTGAATGACGACGTTGTGCTGGAGGCCTTTTACGGTCAGAAACAGGGTTGCCGAGGCGTTTACGGTTTTTTGGGGAGTGGCTGCCTCGGCCGGAGTGACGCAGACTACTGTCAGGACCGCCACAATGAAGACAATGAAAAACCTGCGGGAAAGAGCGCGCGATACCGGCTTTTTCACTTCCATTTTTAAACCCTCCGTTTTTATTTTTCAGGGCACAGCGCCCTGTTTATATAATAATTTGCCTGTGGCGAATAATCTGTCAGAATATCGTGTATACTAAAATTTTTATGTGTCTTTGTTCTTTTTATTTGTCAAGCGAGCGCCGGGGTTCCTATAATTTTTATTGCCGGTATTGAATAAGATTTAATTGTGTGATATAATGATTTTGATATGTCGACAAACATGCGGTCTGAGCCCGCCAAGCCGCCGTTCTGTGGGCGGCTTTTTCGGGGGTTTGACCATGATGTTTGAGCCCATTTTCCCTTAACCCTATTCCTGGAGGCATGTATTGAATACCGCTATCAGACTGCGCTCGGGCGCGGCGATAAATGAAATCCGCAAAAAGGAAGCAGAAGCGAGAGGATACCTGACCCGCGGCATTATGTATCAAATGCACCTTATGCCTGGCGACGACCCTGTAGCATACAGCACAAACGAGGACGGCAGTGTGGTTTATTACTATGACCCCGAGACCGTTGTCGAAGCACCGCCTGAGCTCTGGTACTTCCCCGACGCCAAGACAGAGACCATGACCCTGCCAAGCGGCAACCGGATACCCCGTATGAGCATAAAGCGCGCCGCAGCCTGCGGGTACTACACAAGAGAACGGCTTCTCAGGCTGCATTACGAGGTTGTTGAGGAGCCTGTGGCATACACCTATAAAAGCGACAAGAGCCCCTTGTTCTTTTATGATAAGAAAACCGCGATAAGGCAGCCGCTTATATGTGCCAGGTGCGGCAAGGCGCCAAGATTTCGCAAGAAACTCTGTGAGGTCTGCTATAATCAGGAACTGGCGGTTCGCCGCGCCGAGGGTGAGCAGCACCGGAATGCCGAGTACAACATGGAGCGGTCGCGTGTGCTTTTCTTTGACCTTGAACTCACCGGCTTTTACGAGCGCGACGAAATAATTTCAATATCTATTGTCAACGGGCACGGAGACGTGATTCTGAACAGCCTAATCAAACCGGTGCGCACAAAGAAGTGGAAAAAGACCGAGAAAATTCACGGGATTACTCCGGATATGACCCTCAATGCCCCCGCGCTTGAGGAAATTGCACCTGTGATCAGAAATATTTTCGACAACGCCGACCTGCTTGTCGCCTACGGAGTGTCCACCGATTACAGCCATATAAAACACATTTATCCCACCGAAGAGGAGCGCGAGGCGCTCAAGCGCAAGCTGCGCTGCTGCGCCAACGAGTTCGTACGCTACGCAAACGAATGCAGACCCGACATCCAGCACGCAAGTCTTAGCGATGCCATGGAATGCTTCGGGATTGAATGGGAGGGCACGGCGCATACATCCATTGCGGATACATACGCCTGCCGCAGGGTCTGGGACAGGCTGTTCCCTAATTTTTACAGGGATTAGCCGGGGCTCAGACCGCAGGCGTAGGCCCCTCGGTTAAATGCGGAAAGGAGAGCAGATGGATTTTTTCGGACTTGACAGGGCCAAAAAACACCCCGACGGGCTTGAGCTGCTGGCAACGGTTTACGACAACGCCGCGCTTGCGGTTACCCGCAGCATACTTGAGGGCGCCGGAATTCCTTTTCTTATAAAGGAAAGAGGGGCGGGCAGCTCGGTGAAAATAATTGCCGGGTTTTCAATGTTCGGCACCGATATTTATGTCCACAAAGAGGATTTGGAGGTCGCCGCAGAGCTGCTGGCACTTGATGCCGACAAGGAGGCCGGCACTGACAGCGCCGGCAACGACGACACTTCTGAGAATGCCTGAGGGCGGCGGCATTTGAAACTATGAAAGAAGTAATTCTGTGTAAATACGGCGAAATAGTGCTCAAGGGCGCCAACCGGGGCTGGTTTGAGAATATGCTCTGCCGGCGTATAAGGGAGTGCGCCGCTTTTTACGGTAATTTTGAGGTATACCGCGCCCAGAGTACAATTTATATCGAGCCGAAGGACGAGGGCGCCGACCTTGGCGGGGTGTTTGAGGCGACACAGCGGATTTTCGGCATCATAGCCGTCAGCCGCGCGGCGGTTACAGCAAAGGATATGGACAGTATTATCGGTACGGCAATCGAATATATCCCGAAATACCTTGCCGGAAAGAGAAGCTTTAAGGTTGAGGCCAAGCGCTCGGACAAGAGTTTTTCCTACAATTCAATAGAAATAGCAAAGCTGGTAGGTGGGGCTCTTCACGCAGCCTGCCCGGATATTGCGGTTGACGTCCACACGCCCGGGATAGTTGTCAGGGTCGAGGTGCGGGAGCTCGGTGCATATATCCATGCCGGACAGCTCCCGGGGGCCGGCGGCCTGCCGGTGGGCAGCAACGGCCGGGGCCTGCTTTTGCTCTCGGGGGGAATAGACTCTCCGGTGGCCGGCTGGATGCTGGCAAAGCGCGGAGTTGCTATTGAAGCACTGCATTTTGAATCCTTTCCCTACACCAGCGAGCGCGCAAAGGAAAAGGTAGTTGCGCTGGCCGGCATTCTTGCCGGCTGGGCGGGGGATATTGACCTGCATGTGGTATCGCTCACGAAAATTCAGGAGGAACTGAAACGGTCCTGTAATGAGGAGTATTTTACGCTGCTGCTTCGCCGGTTTATGATGCATATCGCCTCAAAAGTTGCCGGGTCGCGGGGCTGCGGCGCGCTTATCACCGGGGAGAGTCTCGGGCAGGTGGCCAGCCAAACCCTGCAGGCAATAGCGGTCACCGACGCGGCGGCCGGGCTGCCGGTCTTCCGTCCGCTGGTCGGGCTTGACAAGGAGGAGATTATCAGACTTGCCCGCAGAGTCGGGACGTATGACACCTCAATTCTGCCGTATGAGGACTGCTGCACGGTTTTCACGCCGCGGCATCCGAAAACCCGCCCGCACATAGCGCGGGTGCTCGCCGAGGAAAAAAAACTGAACTTCAGCGCCCTTGCCGCCGATGCCGAGGAAACCCTCCAGACGATAAAAGTAAGCGCGGAATTCTGAACCGGGCTGACCCGGCCTTTTGCCGTGGCTATGGCCGGAGTTTGCTTTGAATACTCGATATCGGAGGTTACATAGATGAAAAGCTATACCATGAAAATCGCCGGGCTCTGCCGCTCGCTCCCCATCTGTCGGCTGAGTGACAAGTTGTCAATCGCCGCCTTTGTCATCTTCGGCGACCCCGAGCTGACGACTGCCTGCGCGCGCGAGCTGCTTGCCCGCGCCCCCGAATACGACTATCTGATTTCGGCTGAGGCAAAGGGCATACCGCTGGTCCATGAGATGGCGCGCCTTGCCGGGAACCAAAAATATTTTCTGGCAAGAAAAGCCTCCAAGCTCTATATGACCGGGGTGTTCGAGGTTACAGTCCGCTCGATAACAACCGCACGCGAGCAGACGCTCTACCTTGACACGGCCGACGCCGAGCTGATGCGGGGCAAAAAAATCCTGCTGGTCGACGATGTGGTCTCGACCGGAGAGTCGATGCGGGCACTCGAGGTGCTGGTGACTAAGGCCGGCGGCATTGTGTGCGGCAGAATGGCAATACTCTCCGAGGGCGACGCACAGGCGCGGGAGAATCTGATTTATCTTGAAAAGCTGCCGCTATTCACGCCCGGGGGCGAGCCGATACAGTAAGGATTATAAAAAATTCGTCAGAGGGAACGGCTATAGCCGTTCCCTCTGACTTTGATTCGCTTATCTGCAGCGGCGACCTCGCCGGCCGCGAATTTGAGACTTATGCCGCACGGCGCGCCCCATGTGTCATTTCCCGTGTCAGCCGGTGGCTGATGGAAGCAGGGCGCGGGACGCGGGGCCAGCTCTTCAATTTGCAAAATATAATTTGTCTGAAAAGTTCCTGAAGAGAGTTTGGGAGAAGCTTCTTTCAAGAAGTTTCTTCCGGGTGTTCACTTGGGTGCGTTTTATTCACTTTAGCCACAACATATCCGGCGACAAGGGCAATAATTACCCAGACGTTGATGACAATCTCGGGGGTATATCCGAAATCCCGAAGCAGGACCGACCACCATACAATAACCGCGGTGTCTACAGCAACAAGGCCGGCCCCGCAGAGCAGCCAGCCGGCGGCCTTATATGAAAAGGCAATGCAGAGCGCATAGAGCGAAAGATTGAGCAGGGCTGCCGCAATACCGGCCGGTATCACCGCCGGGTATGCGAGATTTTCGGCGCTGAAATATGCGTAGGAGCTGACCAGCCGGGGCAGGAAAGCCGAGAAATACAGAGATGTGCCGGCCCTTTGCGAGATAAGCACTATATTGACAAGCGTTATCAGCAAAAACGCGCTTATGTGATGCCGCGACAGCTCAAGAACTATTCTTGTTATCCTGTTTTTCATCGCCGACCCCCGCCCTGTGATTTGTTGTGTAAAGTATATCATCCGGGGCGGGGTTTGTCAACCCGGCCGTATATCTGTTAGCAAAACAAAAGAAGCGCGAGAAGCAGGAGAATATCGTTGTCGGCATCGCTCTGGGAGAGTAGCAGAATAAGGCCGATAATCAATAATTCCTCAAAGCCGAACTCCCCCTCTCCGCGCCTGCTGAAGCCCGGGGGCATAATTGAGGAAAAAAGCCCCTTGAGCGGGTTTTTGGAGTGCGGTCTCGCACAGGCTTCTGCCTCAAGGTCTTCCTTGTGCGGCTCGCCCTCGCTGTGAGAGGCCTTGTGCCCGGTCTCAGCATCCCTGCCCTGTTCCGGCTCTTTCGGCGGGGCCGCGCCGGGGAAAGAGTGTTTCCTGTCGCCTTCGGGCTTTGAGGGTGGGCCGCTATCGGGGGACACCTTTTTTATGTAGCTGCGCGGCTGTCTGGCTACGGTATCTCTTTCGTACTTCCCGCCCTCGTCGGACAGAAGGCCGGGCGGCAGGGTAATTGTTTCGGGCGGATGTCTTATGCCGCTGCGGAAAGCAGTGCCGCTGTAATTGTCGGGCGGTCTGATATCCGGGCCGTCCCTCGGCCCCTGGTCTCTTGTATACATTTATCCGATTGTCTCCTTTCGCTAAAACCGTGCTCAGACTCCCTGCCCTGTACCCGCACTAGCCGGGTTATGTCAGGGTGTGAAAAATGTCGCCGAGTTTGTTTATCCTTATCAAATAGTCAATCATCTCGCGACGGCGCCCGCTCATATAGGGCTTCAGCGCGCACATCAGCGCAATCTTTTTGTCTTCTCCCGCCTTTTTATGAGGGCTGTGGTGTCGGTGATGGCCGCCTATTCCTGCGGGGAGCGAATCCGGGGAGCCCGGGGGCTTCAGTGCCGACAGTATGCCCGGTAGCATTGACATAAGCTCTTTGTTCTCAAGGAGAGACGAGAGTTTTTTCGACAACTCATCTGTCTTTTGAGCCGAAAGCGGGTCTTGCCCGGTATCTTCGACCTCCGCAGCCGGAGCGTCCTGCTCCGACGCGTCCTCCGGGCTGCTTAGCCCCGAGAGCAGCCCCGAGATTTTTGAGATAAGCTCGGGGTTTTTGAGAAAAGTATCCAGGAGCCCTCCAACCGGGCTGCTCTCTGCCCCCTTCTCATCTCTTTCTGCATTTGTTGCCTCGTCCATATCAGTCCTCTTTTCTTTTCTTCAGCCGGGAGAGCTGCTCGGCCGCCTTAGCTATATCCTCGTCGGTTGCATTTGCAAGCGCATTTCTGAGCGACGAAATGTCATTTGAGCTTATATTAAAAGACGAAAGGTCAAGCCCGGCCTCGGTGGCCAGCTTTTTTATCAGGAATCTGAGCTGAGTGTCGTTCATCCCGAGCAGACGCTCAACCGCATCTTTGTCAAACTGCATATATATACCTCCATATTTTGCGATTTTCTGGACCTTGACAAACCGCACCGCAGCCCCGAGCGAGCCGGATATTCTGTCTGTCATCCACAGTATATGAGAAAATTACGGGAGGTGACAAAAGCCAACGCAAAAACCTGCTTCTATCTAAAAACCGCCGCATATATGGACAACTCCCGAAAATTATGATAAAATAGGGCGGACCGAAGTTTTCGGTCCGCCCAGGTGGTGCCGAGACCGGCAACCGGAGCGCTCCGGGGCCAAAGACCGGCGGGAATCCTGACGAGAAAGGCTGCCGCACTACGGCAGGGGTGGCGACATGAAGCATTATTTTTTAATAAATCCCGCCGCCGGCAAGGGAAAACTCTACCGCCGCCTTGACGGTGAAATCCGGACTTTCTGCGAGGGGCAGGGGGTTGACTACGAGGTTTATTATACAAAAGGAGCAGGGGATGCCGAGGACTACATCAGGCGCACCTGCCACAAAAATTCCGGCGAGCTCCGCTTTTATGCTTGCGGCGGGGACGGGACGCTCAATGAGGCGGCAAACGGGGCGGCCGGCTACCCGAATGCCGCGGTTGGGGTCATACCGACCGGAACCGGCAACGACTTTGTCCGCAATTTCACCTGCCGCGAGCGCTTTTTTGATATGGGCGCCCAGATAGGCGGCAGGGTTGCCGGGCTTGACCTAATAGAATACAACCAAAGATACGCCACCACCACGCTGAACTCGGGCTTTGACGCCGAGGTGGTGAAGACAGTGCTGCGCATCAAGCGCTATCCCGTAGTGCCGGTCAAGGCGGCGTATTTTATCGGCGCACTTGTTCAGCTTATAAGCAAACCCGGCGTGAAGATGAGGGTTGCCATCGACGGCGGCGAAATTCAGGAGAAAGACCTCCTGCTTGTCTGCATAGGCAACAGTGCCTATTGCGGCGGGGGATTTCACTCGGGACCGCATGCCGGGGTTGCCGACGGGGAGCTCGATGTCTGCTTTATAAAAAACGTCTCAAGGCTGACCTTTCTCTCGCTGCTCGGTTCATATAAGGACGGAACCTACCTGCAAAGGCGGGGCATCGATAAAATTGCCGAATATGTAAAATGCCACAGCCTTGATATCGACTTCGGCGAGCCCCGGAGTATAAGTGTTGACGGCGAGCTGGTTGAGAGCGACAGATTGTCGGTTCGTATAAAGCCGGGCGCGCTGCGCTTCTGCCTGCCTGCCGGCTGTGAGGCAATTGAGCCGCTGCCATATCTGCCATGAGAATTCTTGTTTTATCCGACACACACGGCCGCCCGGACAGAATAAGGGCGGCACTCTGCCGCCGGACACCGCCGCCCGATATACTGCTCTTTCTCGGAGACGGGCTTGCCGACCTTTCGCGCTGCGACACCGCGGATGTGCCGGTGCTTTCTGTGCGGGGCAACTGCGACGTCTTCAGCTTTTTTGACGCGCCCGAGGAAAGATTTGTGAGTCTTGGCGGCGCGGGTATAATGATGATGCACGGGCATGTATACCGGGTCAAGTCCGGAACCGGGCCGGCCGTCCGGCACGCGGCAAAGGCGGGCGCCGACATTTTGCTCTTCGGGCATACACACAAAAAATATGAGGAGTTTATACCTGCCGGAGCCCGGCTCGGGGATGTGGTGACAAAAAAGCCGCTTCGGCTTTTCAATCCCGGCAGCGCCGGGGGATACAGCGACGCCTCGTTCGGAATAATAGAGATAAGGCGAGGCGAAATCCTTTTGAGCTGGGGCGAATTTTGAGAGAAGCACCCCACCGAGTACCCAAACCCCGACAAAACACCCCCGACAGCATATTAAGGTTATAAATTAAGGAACTTTTTTTTTAAATTCTAAAGCGGGGTGTGGGACGGAGCCCCGCAAAAAACAAAGCACTCCCCGGGGAGTGCTCTGCCATATGTCATCACACAACCGGCGTGGTGTCGGGAAGCGCGTCGGTTGTGTCTGCTGTGGCTTCGGCTTCTGCTTTGGCCTCGGCATTTTTCAGCTCAGCCTGATATGCCTCAATTACGGCCGATTCAAGCACCGCACGGAACTGGGCGTTGATGGGATGTACAATGTCCCGGTAAGTGTCATCGGGGTTTTTGCGGCTGGGCATGACGATAAAATACTTTTCGCGCGCATTAATAACCTTGATGTCATGGACAGCAAGCTGACCGTCAAAAGTCACCGACACAATAGCCTTCATGGGTCCGTCGCTGAACAGCTTTCTGACCTTAATATCCGTAATCTGCATACTTACCTCCTGTCATTTCGCGGTTTGCGAATTTGCTTTGCCCGTGAGATGGTTGGTCCCGGCGGGGCGGTGTCAGAGATTGCATGAATAACCAATCTACAAGTATTAGTATAGAATATCATTGTGACGGTTATTCAAAGAAAAGTAAACTTTTCTGTGAAAACTGAAAAACCGACGGCTCCGGGCTGACGCAGCATCGGCCGAAACCTGCCAACACCTGAGCTAAACCTGGCTCATATACTGAAAAAAGCCCGAACAATCTTGCAGCAGACCTATCTTCAAGCCGATAATACCGAACTGAAAGGAACCAGAATCCCATATGTTGACCGAAAACACGCACTTCGGACCCCGGCGCATCAGCGTTTGGATGAAAGAGGCAAAGTCTGTCTTTTTCATCGGCGTTGGTGGTATCAATATGTCCTCGCTGGCACACCTGACTCACATTGCCGGCTACCGCACAGGCGGCTCTGACCGGACCGAGAGCGAGCTGACCCGCCGGCTTGAGAGCGAGGGCATTGAAATAAAATACCGGCATGACGCCGAAAACATAGCCGGCTACGATGTAATAGTCTACACGGTTGCCATACCTCCCGAAAATCCGGAATACGCAGCCGCCGCAGCCGCGGGGCTGCCGCTCATATCGCGGGCCGATTACCTCGGGTATCTTATGACCAGGTACAAAAACCGCATCGGGATTTCGGGCATGCACGGAAAGAGCACCTGCACCACCATGTGTGCACAGGTTTTCATAGAGGGTGGCGCCGACCCCACCGTGATGTCGGGCGCCGAGGCCGCCTCAATGAACGGAGCCTACCGGATAGGCGGGCCCGGAAATTTTATTTTTGAGGCCTGCGAGTATATGGATTCCTTCCTGGACTTCAATCCCAGTATTGCGGTGGTGCTCAACATCGAGCCCGAACACCTCGACTATTTTTCGGGAATCGAGCAGATAAAGGACTCTTTTGTAGCGTTTGCCCGGATTGCCGCGCCCGACGGACTGCTTGTCGCCAATGCCGACGACGAAAATGTACGCGAGGTAGTAGTCCGCGCCGGAATGCAGACAATAACCTTCGGAATCCGAAGTCCCGAGGCAACCTTCAGGGCAACCAATATTGTCAGGGAAAACGGATACTGCAGCTTTGACATAATGAAGCGCGACGTGTTTTTTTGCCACGCCTCTCTGTCGGTGCTCGGTCTGCACAATGTTTACAACGCGCTGGCTGCCGCGGCGGTGGCCGACCTCTGCGGCATACCTGCAGAAAAAATCGCCGCGGGGCTTCTGGCCTTCACCGGCGCAAAACGGCGGCTGGAGCGCATCGGCGCCATGAGGGGGGCGGTAATATTCAGCGATTACGCGCACCACCCGACCGAGATACGCGCCTCGCTTGAGAGCCTGTCGCATATGGGCACCGAGGGTGAGGTAATCTGTGTGTTCCAGCCCCACACCTACAGCCGCACGGCCGCGCTGTTCGACGAGTTTGCCGATGCCTTCGGGTTTGCCGACCGCGTCCTTATCACCGATATTTATGCCGCGCGGGGAACCGAGGACTATGGAGTGAGCTCAAAAAAGCTTGCCGCCGCCATCGGAGATAAAGCCGAATATATGGACAGCATGGAGAAAACCGCAGCGTTCCTAAACAGTCATCTGTTGCCCGGGGACAAGGTTGTTATCATGGGGGCCGGGGATATTGACAAGCTTTTCTCCATGCTCGACATCGACCCGTCCGAAAGAGGCCGGCCGTCTTGACGGATTTAGCTGAAAATCACAAAAAACACTTTACTTTGCATGCGAAAAGTATTAAAATAAGGCAGGACATGAAGGCTTCAAAACCGGCGGCAAATCCGCCTGTCCGGGGCCCGGCATGTCAAAGATGCCCGGCGGCATTTCGCCGGGCAATATGAGGAGGGGCGAGATGAAAAGTAAAATCAGAGACGAAAAGCTCGATTTTCTGTTCAGAGCTATACTTACGCTTGAAACCCTGGAGGATTGCTATAACTTCTTTGAGGACCTTTGCACGGTATCCGAGCTGCAGGAGATGTCCCGACGGATGCAGGCGGCAAAAATGCTCAGCGAGAACTATATTTATTCCGAAATTGCCCAGCAGACCGGGCTCAGCACCGCCACCATAAGCCGGGTCAACCGCTGTCTCAAATACGGCAACGACGGCTATATAAACGTGCTCTCAAAGCTTGAAAAACGAAGATAGCCCGAGGGGATAAAACCGCCGGGGGGCGGCAATAATGCGATTGGTAGGTTTTTTATGTTTTTATTGTCGGCTCGGGATTTTCCGGGGCTGAGTATTTCCTGATTTTTGCCGCCCGGCGGCGTGGAGCGCAAATGAAAAGTATTATCGGAGAAAACTTAAGACGGCAGAGAGAAGGGCGCGGGATGTCTGTTGAGCGGGTCGCCAGGATGCTTGAGGTCAAACCGGCAACCGTTGTGGGCTGGGAGACCGGAAGAGAGCACCCGGAACCGGCCGAGCTTGAGCTACTTGCAAAAATGTTTGATGTCTCGGTAGAGGAACTGCACGGCACAGTCGAGAACAAAACCACAAAAAAGGCCGGGGCCAAAGCAGACAATTCCGTTTCAGCGCCCGGGGACAACCTCAGCGGTATAGGCGAAGGGGCAAAAAGCCCGGGGGACAGGAGCCGGGTCTTCGGCGGCGAGCCGGAGGGGCGCTCTGATATTTGGAACAGTCCCCTGGCCGCCTATCTTGGCGAGAATGAAAAGGTGCTCTGGGCTGGTCAGCCTACTGCCGAGCATGTCGGGGGCTGGATGAGCGGCTATGAACGCTTTTTTCACGTTTTCATGCTGGCCTTTGCGCTGTTCTGGCTGGCTTTCGCAGTTAATTTGAGCAGCATCATGGGAATATTTAGCCTTTTATTTATAGGAATGTGGCTTTATACGGCCTTCGGCAAGTATATTGTCCTGAGCATCAACAAGCCGAACATATACTATGCGGTGACCAACATGAGAGTTATGCTCTGCATCACCGGCCGGGTCAACCGCTTCCGCGACATAAGCTACAAAAGGCTCAGTGAAGCCAGACTGATTCTCAGCCGCCGCGGGACCGGCTGCGGTACTATTGTGTTTATCACCCCGACACACATCCCCCAATATCCGTACGGGCGGCGCTATGACCGGGTGGCAAACACCAACAGCCTGCTCGACGCCTTTATAGACATTGCCGACGCCAGGCGCGTATATGATATGATAAACGCCGCAAAGGCCGAATTTGAGGAGTACGAGAGGCACCCTTTCTGAATACCGGCAGCCGGTATGCTAGGTTTTAGGTCTGAGGGCGGCTCTTGTCCTGGAGCCCGGAAATCGAATAAAACCGGCCTTTGGGAGGCGGTTTTGGCAGGCGGGCAAGGCGCAAAAAAAAATCAAAAGGTGTTGACAAAGCAATATGTCTATGATATAATGATAGCCGTCGCCAACACGGAAAGCAGGTAGAATCGGGTCTGGGAGCATAGCTCAGTTGGGAGAGCACCTGCCTTACAAGCAGGGGGTCGTAGGTTCGAGCCCTGCTGTTCCCACCAGCCTAAAAAAGGGCAGACTGGTGGCCAAGATACGGCCCGGTAGTTCAGTTGGTTAGAACGCTAGCCTGTCACGCTAGAGGTCGTGGGTTCGAGTCCCATCCGGGTCGCCATAAAATTTGCCTCTGTAGCTCAGTTGGTAGAGCGGAGGACTGAAAATCCTTGTGTCGTTGGTTCGATTCCGACCGGAGGCACCAGCGGCGGTTATGCCGTGCGGATTTAGCTCATTTGGTAGAGCGCGACCTTGCCAAGGTCGAGGTAGCGGGTTCGAACCCCGTAATCCGCTCCACCAGAACGGGTACGACAATAATCGTGCCCGTTTACACTCATGGCGCCATAGCCAAGCGGTAAGGCAGAGGTCTGCAAAACCTTTATTCCCCGGTTCGATTCCGGGTGGCGCCTCCAAGTGTTCTGGTCTAAAAAGATGCAGGACGGAAAACCGGCGATTTTCGCCGGTTTTCTTCGTTTTTCTCGCTTTTCCTCGCTTTTTCAAAAATCGCATTTTCGCAAAAATAAAAAGATGCAAAACGCCATTTTCGACCTTCCACCCGGAACCGGACCGGTGGACGACCATTTCAGGGCGGTTTTTCGAGGGAAAAGCTCTCGAAAAACCGCCCTTTTTATAAATTATTTTTTGTTGCAATTTTGAAAGTCCTGAATGATCAAGCGGATGTGAGCAATCTGCTCTGTCGTCAGATTCTCTGTCGTAATGCTTTCTTTGACGGTTCGTCCCAAAAGATAATCGGTAGTCACTTTGAAAAGATCCGAAAGCTTTTCCAACATTTCTATCGAAGGCTGCACGTTGTCGTTTTCCCAGTTTGAAATGCATTGTTTTGAAACGTTCAACTTTTTAGCCAAATCAACTTGACTTAAACCTAAGGATTCCCTCAATAAGCGTATATTTTCATTTAGAAACATAAACATTCCCCCCATAGTCCATTATTTGTATACTATTACAAGATTACAAGGAGGACTTGACAAAACTAAAATACTATGGTATACTAATTGCGGACTAAAGGTAGAAAGCGAACCAAAAAGAGCTTGTCTTTTCAACATTGATCCTGCTATTTTTTTCATCGAAGGAGAAAAATAAAGATGTATTTGTTTTCCGGGGATGATGTATCGACCTTGAGAATTTACGAAATCATAAATAAATACTTTGGCGAAAACTACAGTGGGTGGATGAAAGCTTGGTATGATATCAACGGTGAATTTGCTGCGTGGTTTCCGACAATCACATTAACCGATGAAAGGCCAAACGGGGTATTCGGCGGAACGCGTAACTGCAGTAATACACTATCGAATGATAAAAAGACAATTTGTGAAATAGACCATAATATTGAAAACCCCATTTGTGAAGAGATTGATGATAAATATCAAAAAAAGCGGCTTGTGTTCGCACGTATAGACGGGAAATTCGAATTTTTAGGCATTTTTGAACGAAAAATTATTATTTGCGATAGCAAAAGAATAAATCTCCATATGCAAATTGCAGATGGAATCAATTTGGAGACGTTTAACTTATTTAAGCGATTAAGTTAATATTTAAGACTACAAGCAAAATTAGAGAGGAGATTGTTATGAAAAAATAGTGTTTTTAGCATTGGTATTGGCTCTTTGTATTGGAATGTGTGCATGCGAAAATACACCGAAAACCAACGAAGGAAGCAAAAATCAATCGACGGAATCAACAAAAGATCAGTCATCTGAAACGTCAGATCAATTGTCAATTTCGTCAATAAATGATTTGTGCTCATTTTTGGAATCCAATTCTTTGGTGGTTGGAGCAAAAACTAAGATGGATGCTACTATGATTGGCGCTGTAGAAGGATACAAATACAGTAATTCAAAAGTTGAAATATATGCGTTTGAAAGCGATGCACCAGCGAGTGCAGAATTGTCCGGATTTGGAATGACGATTACATTCGATGTAACAAAAGGTAATTATGCTATTATTTGCGCTGAAGCAACAAATAGGAACGCAATTATTTCTGCTGTTTCGGCATTAGAAATCAAGTAAAAAATGCATAAGCTTTTTGAATCACTTTTTTCTTGCTATAAGATTTTTAGCAATCAAAAAACACCTGCATCTTTTAAGACCGGAACAGCCAGAAAAAAGCAGTCACGCAAATCGTGGCTGCTTTTTTAGTAAAATTCGCCTTCGACGAGCTATCAAACGTTATTCTATCAGATGTCACTTCTTTTGTCAAATTGTTGTCTTAATAAGGTTCCTTCGGTCAATTACAGATGGAGCAAAACATACCGTATGAGCCGCAAAGGAATTAATTATACCTCTCTTCAAGGCGATACGTTTTATATTGTCAGACTTAAGCGCACTGGTAATATTGCTGTTGCTTACAACACGAAGTTTTTTGAATATACAGGGAAAAGCGAAGGTACAGGATAGCTTTTCAGTCTGTTAATACTTTTTTGTCTGTATTACAAATTTGTTACAATAACAATAAACCAGAAAGCCCCCCGTTGCCGCAGGGCAGCGGGGGGTAAAAAAGGCACCCTCACCGGGTGCCTTTTTTGCGGGTATGAAGTCAGCCTGACAGCGCTACTTTACCTGCCAAACGGCAACGATATGGTCCTGTTTTCCGAGTCGGCTACGAATATATTGCCGGCACCCAGCCTTTTTATCAGGTATGAGTTTTCGGGAGTGCCGGCATTCTCGGCATAACGCGACTTTGAGCCCGGGAAAAAGGCCCATGTCGGGGAAACCATCTGATAAAACTCCAGGGTCGCTGGGTACTTTATCGAGCCGTGGTGGGATATCTGCACAAAATCGCTCTTGAGATATGTGCCGTACATCGAGACCAGTACGTTGCTCTCAAGCGTCTGCATATCCCCCGGGAAGATGATGGTTTGCCCGCCGAGGCGCACGCGGCTGACAATTGAGGTGTCGTTTGTATATTCAAGCCCGAGCACCCCGGGATAAAGCTCCTCGTGAGTACAGAGGATTTCAATTTCTGCGTCGGCAAAGCGGAGCACCGTGCCGGCATGGACTTTGAGCAGTCTTGTGGCTTTCAGTTTTACCAGCGCCGACGAAATCTTGCCGTTTGTATAAATGTTGTAATCCACATCGTAGTATTTGTCTGCGACGTTGAGGACGACATAGTCAAGCTTTATCTGTGACGCATAGTTGTTTGCAAACTCAACGAAAGCCTGATAATGGTCGCCGTGCATGTGCGTCAGTATCCAGGCTCTGATATACGGCGTGGTTCCGGCGGGTGTGAGCCCACTCAGCGTGTTGAGTATGTTTTCGGCGTCGGCGGTAAATCCGCCGTCATAAATGACAAAACTGCCGTCCGAGAGCTGCAACACATACCCCATGCCGTTGGTGTTGTCCTTGGTGTAGGAGAGGGCAAGCTGTGTGACCGAGGGCGCGCACACCTCCGAATATGTGGCCGTCTCGACGGGAGCCGACGTCATTGCCGCGTCCTCGGTGATGAGTCTGAGCACGCCCTCCCCGGCCGAATACGAGGCAAAAAACCGCGTTTTGCCATCCGAATATGTCCTGAAGGTATTTGACGCCGCGGTGTGCGAATAGGTCAGCGAAAACCCGGCTTTTCCGGCCGCCTCACAGTAGGAATCGTAATCTGCCTGCGTCACACCGGTGTAATACATCTCGAGCACGCCGTCACCGCAGTCATATGCGCCCGACAGCCTGCCCGACGCAAACTCGGGGATGTCGGTTTTGTAGCTTGTGTTCTTATATATCAGCGGGCGCTCGTAGACAAGGCTCAGGCTTACCTTCCCCTTGTCGTCCTTCGTGACAGAGGATTTCAAATGCTCGACAAACTTCTCGATAGCAAGCACGCTGCTGCTGCGTGTCCTGCCGCAGACGACAATTTTATTGCCGATGGCAAATATCCCGTATTCGTCGGCTTTGAGCTGCTCCATAGCCTCGGCAACCTCGTCATGCCGGGTGCCTCCGAGCAGAATTTCAGGCTTGCTGCTGTCATAGCTGCCGCCTTTTGAGAGGAGGTCGGTCGCAATTGTCTGGCTCTGGTTGCCGATGAGTTTGTCGATTTCATTTTTGAGCTTAGTATACTCGGGCTTTATAGCGGGATTAGCGCTGTCCGGATATACGATATGGTACTGGGGGACCCCCGATGCCACTATCGGCAACGAGTTATGCTCGCCACTTGTATAGTCGAAGTTCTCGGGCAGCTTAAATGTCCCGCCCCCCGCACTTGGGGCCACATATTCGGCGACAAAATAATCTACTGCATATGACAGCAGCTGGTCGCTTGAGGCTGAGATGACAATCCGGAAGCCGCTCAGCCGTATCGCATATTTCATGCCGGAAAGCTCGGCGGCAAGGCCCTTAGACTCGGTCCTATTTGTCGTGCCTAAAAGAATTTCACAGGCGTCCTCGGGTATGTCAGAGGTGTCGGCAACCCAGTCATCGCGTATGGCGATGCTGCCGCCGGCGAGGGCGTCTATTTGCTTTTTGAGCTCTGACGCCGCCTGAATACAGGCCGCTGAGGCTTTCTCAGGCCGGATTATCACATACCGGGAAACATCGACCGCAAACCCGGTCTCCGGGGCGGTCGTGCCCTCCGGGACGGTGCCGCTGTCCCGGCCGGGCGATTCCGTCTCCTGACAGCCATTTAAGCAGAATATAACCCAAATCAGAGACAGTAGCAGGGCCGCGGGTTTAACCAATATTTTCACAAAAACTCAGTTTTCTTTTTTCTTTCCGACAACCGCAAGTGATATAATTGCCGCAACTACAAGGACGCTGCCGCCGAGTACGCTCTTGCAGCCGCCGCTCTTGGCAGGCTCGGTTGTTCCGTCGGCGCCGGTGGTGTCAACCGGAGATGTGGTCCCGGCCTGGGGTGCCGTGGTTTCTGCCGGAGGCTCAGTGGTCCCGGCCGGGGGTGCTGTAGTCCCGGACGGTGGGGCGGTGGTCTCAACCGGGGGCGCCGTGGTCTCGGACGGCAGGGTCGGAACCAAAAGGTCGAACACCGGAAGGTTTTCGGCCACCGATTTTTCTATTTTTTTGTAGGTCTCAAGCGCCTCGATTTCGGCCACCGTGGCAACTCTGAGCGCGTCGGACGGAATAGTTATGCCCTCGTTGACCGCCGCAAACGGACTGTCAGCGGCGGCGGATATTATCCCATAGCTACCCGAAAGCTCGCCCGATTTTGCTACATACCCCACAACAGCGCCGGCAAAGCCCTGGTTTGCCGTGACATCTCCGATGCTGAAACAGTCGGTCATAGTGCTGCCTTCGACATGAACGCGCCCGAGCACGCCGCCGGCATATTCAATTGCCGTAATATTGCCCTTGTTTATACAGTTTGCAATGCTGCCGACCGCGCTGCTTGAGCCTATGCCGCCGGTTATTCCCCCGGCATGGGCATAAGAGCCGGCTGCGGTGCTGGGGTTTGTCACGGTCACCCTGCCGTAGTTGATGCAATAACTGACCTCCGAGACATTTCCTATAACCCCGGCAATGCCCCCGACAAAGGATGTGCCGATTATCGAGGTGGCCACCACTTCGCCGTAAAATGTGCAGTTGTCGACATAGCTGCTGTTGACCAGCCCGAACAGGCCGCCTATCTGGGCGGTGTTTGACATGCTGTCGTTGGTGGCGATTTTGGTGTTTTCGCCGGCCGAGCAGTTTGAGACCACGCACCCGCGCATAAGCCCGACGATGGCGCCGGCATATCGGGTGTTGGTGGTAAAGGTCGCATAATCGACATTGAGGTTTTTGATAGTTGCGTTTGTGGCGTAGCCGAAGATGCCCACAGTCACGTCGGTGCAGGTGATGTTGAATATAGTCTTTCCGTTGCCGTCAAAATTTCCGCTGAATACCGCCGAGGTCGTGTATCCTATCGAGGTCCACTCCCTGCCGCCCCAGTCGACGTTGACGCCGAGTTTTATGTATTTGTCGGCAAAGGTCTCTCCGCTCATGCATGCCGTTGCAAGATAATCAAGCTCGGATGCCTTGGTTATGACATAGGGGTCGGCCTCGGTGCCCGAGCCTTGTCCAAATGATGTGCCCGGGGTCCCGTCCCACACGCTCACTTCGGCTGCCGCCCCGGCTGCAAAAGTATAGAGCGAGGGCATGAGAATAACCGCCAAAAGTATTGCCAGAACTGACCTTTTCATGGCTTTTCTCCTTTATCTGTTTATTTCGGTTGCATGTCATTTGCTAAACGAGGCGTTCAAAATTTTCAGGTAGTTGTTCAGGCTTTTTTCCTGAGACTTGATATAGGATATCCAGTCTGAGCTCCGGTTGTTTACGCGGCCGAAAAGCCCGGTGCTGGGAATCATGCCCAGCTGGTCGCTGAAAATCAGGCCGATTTCCATTACGGAGGTTTCTCTGAGTATGTCAAACATGCGCGAGTCGTTGTCGTCATTCGAGTAGCGCACCTTCAGCGCCGTCTCAAACACCGCCGGGGTGACCTCGTAATAGCCCTCGCAGGCCATAGCCTCAATTACCGCGCTCTGCATATCGGTCTCGAGCACCGATATACATATCCCGTACATCGAATATGTGTTGGCCATGAGGGTGTGATAAGACTGTTGCTCCTCGTTGTATTTCGGATTTGGCAGGATTCCGTACTTTAGGTTTTCGGCGTGTATCAGCGAGTTGATGGTCAGGCGCACCGAGGCCATGTAGAACAGCGACCTTCCCTCGACGAACACCTCGGTGCAGTCATCGATTCTCGGAAAATAGATCCAGTCGTTTTTGTCGTAAAGGTTATATATCACCTTCTGGAGCAACCCTTGTGTTTTTTCGGAGGCATAGGTTTCTGACATCGCAATATCCCCGTCCGGGGTCTTGGTCACAAAGCGAATCCCCGAGCCGACAAACAGGGGGTTTATCATTCCCGAATAGGTAACATAAGCGTATATATCGTCTTTGTCCTTGGTCTGGCTTCCGTTATTGTCGATATAGACGTTCTCGCTCTCGGCCAGCATTCTGTCAAGCGTCCAGGTGCCGGCGTCTACATAGGAATAAAGGTCGTTTTGCGCCATTTCCTTGTTGAAAAACAGCCCTATCATCCCGAGCAGCGTGTTGAGCGAGATGTCGCCCGAGGCAAAATACAGCCGGCCCCGCACGGTGGAGTTTTCAATCAGGTCATCCGGCCACCAGGGCATCTCGAAATCGAGGTATTCCGTATCAAGCAGGTCCTGCATCAGCCCCGAAGCCGCCAGCGCACCCATGACCATGCTGTGGACCGCGATTATCTCGATATTGTTGTCGCCCGAGGCCACGCTGTTCTGGACATAGCGCTGAAAATTCGAGAGCTGCGGCTTGCTTCCGGGCTGACCGTTCCAGTTGAATTTGACATTCAGGCTCTCCTGAACTTTCAAATCTCGGCGCCAGACGGCGTCATATATCAGGGAGCCGGTCTGCTCCGTGATGTTGAATTCCTCGTTATTGGTGTCGCTCCAGTAAAGAATTTTTACCTCCTCGCCTCCGAAATCGAGGCCGGGCGGCAGACTGTTCCGGGCGGTGGTCTCACTGCCGGTATCAGACTCGCTGGATTGCATTCCGGTCGCAGTTGTGGTCTCCTCGCCTTCTCCGATGTCGGTACAGGCCGGCAGAAGCATTACCGCAAGTCCGAGCACAAGCACAAAACAAACAAGTTTTTGCAGGGTTTTCATAACAACCTCTCTTTCGACAGACCCGTTTTTTATCCCGAAGACCATCAGATAATATATGCGCCGTGGCCCTTCAGCAGCGCGCGGAGTTTGCCGGTGTCAACCTGCCCGGGCTGAACACCGGTCTCGCAGGCAAGCGCCGCGGCCGCCCCCGCTGCCTGGCCGAGTGCCATGCAGCCCGGCATTATGCGGAAGCTGCCGGCCGCCTGAGACTCGGCGCAGATGGTTTTTCCGGCCACAAGCAGATTCGAGCAGCCGACCGGAACCATGCAGCGGTAGGGTATCGTGTAAACCTTGGCCACCTCGCCATGAAAGCCCCCCTTAATCTGCCCGTCGCGGCTGTGAACATCCATTCCGTAGCCGCAGCAGGCCACCGCGTCCTCAAATATCCTGCCCTCGCCAAGGTCCCGGACCGTCAGCATATACAGCCCTCTGATATGTCTGCTCTCGCGCACGCCGAGAACCGGGGCGACCTGGGTTATTGAGCAGTTTTCAAAGCCCGGGGTGGAGCGCAGCGTCCTGTAAGACTGGAGTATCTGCTCGCGGGCCTTCATGTGCGCCTCGGTCAGGCTCCGGGCGTCTGTGGCGTCAACCCCGTATACGCGGTCGTGGTTGATTTTATAGCTGCCGGCAAGCGGCTTTTGGTAGGCCTTGACCGGCCTTTGCGGTCTTGATGTATAGCGCACATCCTCGACATTGTCGACCTCAAAGAACAATGTGCCGGGCTGAGGGGGAGCTCCGTCCTCGCCGCCAATCCAGGTCTCAACACCCGAGGCGGCCGCCACGTCGGCATTTCCGGTGCAGTCGATGTAAATTTCGGCGCGCGCCGCGACCAGCCCCTCGGGGACGGCTAAAATTATGCTCTCGATTCCCCCGTCCATGCAAATGCTGTCGACATATTTTGTGTAGAGAAGCGTATGTACTCCGGCCTCCCGAGCCATCCGGTCAAGCACAAGCTGAAGGACGAAGGAGTCAAAGGGGGTCACACGCCGATGATATTTTTTCAGAAATGAGGTCCAGCGGCTGGGGGAGTCGGTTTTGTCGGGGCTGAGGGCGCCCGACAATTCAACCATACGGCCGACAATTTCATCAAAAAGCCCCTTTATTATCTGCTCGTCTCCGTCCCGGTCATAGCAGGTCATAAAAGGGCCGACCAGCCCGGCGGTTGCCATTCCTCCGAGCATTCCAGTAGCTTCGGCAAGCAGCACTTTCCGGCCGCATCTCGCCGCCTCGATAGCCGCGCAGACACCCGCAGGGCCGCCTCCGAGCACCGCAACATCATATTCGCCGATAAGCTCCACGGTTTTGCAATAGCTGATTAACATACCACACTCCGCACAAGTTTAATTTTACTTTTATTATACAATGCCCTGACCAGCGTAATATATAAAATATGCTACCAGAAATGTAACTTTTACGACTTTTCGTCAAACAAAAAGGCCGGGACAACCCGGCGCAGTCGACTTAAAAAAAAATAGCGAGCAGGCCTCACGGCGTGAATTCTGAATGTGCCCTCTCGTACGAAGCGAAGATTTTAAGTGTGCCCCGCCATATCCCGCGCGTCCTCCGGCCAAGTAATCAGGCGGCCAAATGGCAGCAGCGCGCGGGGTGTGGAGCCATTTGCGATATGGTTAGAAGGTTTTTGAGATTCTCAGGGAACTTTTTTGAACAGAATTGTCAAGTCAAGTGCAAGGATTTCGATGAGTTGCTATCTTGCACTTGATATTATAATCCAAGGAAAAAAGCCCCTTAGGAACCTAAAAACTTCCTGGCATCATTTATTTCGCTACACCGGCTGAAATGAGGAAGAGGACGCGAGCGCGCTGTGGTCGTCGCTCTCTACAAAAAAAAGAGCGTGCTGACGCACGCACACTCCCCGCGCCTCCCGCTTTTTGTGGGGCTCCGCCCCACGCCCCGCTCAAGGAACTTCAATAATCAAATCACTAATACTGTAATCAACCTGCCTACAAAGAGGCCGGGGCTGGCAAATCAAATTGACTTGCCCAACCCCGGTTTTTTATTAGCTCATATTAACTAATTTTGGAATGATTGATTTTAATCCCCGGGCCCATCGTGCTGGCAATAACGCAGCTTTTGATGTACTGACCCTTTGCGGCGGCCGGCTTGGCCTTGATAACCGCGCCTAGCAGCGTCTCAAAGTTCTCCCTGAGCTTATCAACACCGAATGAGACTTTGCCAATGGGGCAGTGAATGATGTTGGTTTTGTCCAACCGGTACTCAATCTTCCCGGCCTTGGCCTCCCTTACCGCGCGGGCGACGTCTGGCGTGACGGTGCCAGCCTTGGGGTTGGGCATGAGTCCTTTCGGGCCGAGCACACGCCCGAGCCGTCCGACTATACCCATCATATCCGGGCTTGCGATAACCACATCGAAGTCAAACCAGTTTTCTTTTGTGATTTTCTCGACCAGCTCGGCCTCGCCGACATAGTCGGCGCCGGCCTCTTTGGCCCCTTCGGCCTTGTCGCCCTTGGCAAACACCAGCACCCGGACATTTTTGCCGGTTCCGTTGGGGAGCACCACGGCGCCCCTTACCTGCTGGTCGGCGTGGCGCGAGTCGACACCCAGTCGGACATGCACCTCGATGGTCTCGTCAAACTTTGCCTTTGCGGCCTTGCAGACCAGCTCAAAGGCCTCTTGCGGGTCATAGAGCTTTGTTTTGTCGAAAAGCTTAGCGCTCTCAAGATATTTTTTTCCGTATTTAGCCATGTCCGCGCCCTCCTCAATCAACAACTTCAACGCCCATGCTGCGGGCGGTGCCTGCTATCATGCTCATAGCGGTCTCTATGGAGGCGGCATTGAGGTCGGGCATTTTGGTTTCTGCGATTTTTCTTATCTGCTCTTTGGTTATCCTGGCCACCTTGTCCCGGTTGGGCTTGGCCGAGGCGGTCTCAATCCCGCAGGCCTTTTTAATCAGAACGGCAGCCGGTGGGGTTTTGGTAATAAAGGTAAAGGAGCGGTCGGCATACACCGTGATTACTACGGGTATGACCAGCCCTATATCATTCTTTGTCCGCTCGTTGAATTCCTTTGTAAATACGGGTATAGCGACGCCGTACTGGCCGAGCGCCGGCCCAACCGGGGGCTGAGGCGTGGCCTTACCGGCCGGAAGCTGTAGCTTGATATACCCAAGTACTTTCTTTGCCATTTTTAATTAATCCTCCAGGTGTGGTTTTCGGCGGGAGACTCAAAAAATTTTCTCCCTCCCACTAAAAGCGACGGGGTCTCCGTCAGTTTATGTCGGCCTTAACCGCGCTGGTGTCCAGCTCGACAGGCATGTCGCGGCGCCCTCTCTTGACAAGCACCGTGACGGTCTTAAGGTCGTCGGATATGCTCTGCACAACTCCGGTGTATCCCTCAAACAATCCGCTGCAGATTTTCACGTTGTCCCCGACCTTGTAGGAAAGCTGTATCTTCTTTTCCTCGATATTGAGCGCCTCGACCTCTTCTTCGGTCAGCGGCGTGGGGCGCGAACCCGGGCCGACAAAGCCTGTAACGCCTGATATGTTGCGCACCGCATGCCAGCTCTCGTCGTTCATCACCATCTTGATGAGCACGTAGCCGGGAAACACCTTGGTTTCAATTTCTTTTTCGACATCCCCGTTTTTTTCGATTACCTTCCTGACCGGAATGCGGATGTCAAATATCAGATGCTGCAGGTTGCGGTTCTGGATTATTCTTTCAAGACTTGCCTTGACCTTGTTTTCGTATCCTGAAAAGGTATGCGCCACATACCATCTCGGGCCTACGTTCATTTCATTTATATCGCTCATAGCCGCACTATGTTGCCCAGCTCGATGATTCCCCTTGAGAACACATAGTCAAGCAGCCCGATAATCACTCCGATGACTACTACCACCACAATGACCACCGCCGTGTTCTTGCGGACATCCCTCCAGGGCATCCAAACGATTTTATTCAGCTCGCTTTTGTAGCTGCGCCACCATTTGCCAAGGCTCTCTCTTTTCTTTATACCGACTACAACCGCAACAACAACCAACAGGGCAAGCACGCCCATGCTAATCCAGAAGCTGAGGCTAAGGCCTCCGGCCTCTTCTTCCCCTTCCTCGGTCTCGGGTGTTGTCTCCTCCTCGTCGCCCGGCGCTTTTTCATCACCCGGCTCGGTTTCGGCGTCCTGATCTGAGGTTCCGGCCGTGTCGGTGTCTCCCTCGGCAGCCGTCTCTACGGTCGACTGCGTGTCGGCCGCACCGGCCGGAACACTCAATAAAGAAACCGACAGCACAAGCCCCAGCAGCAGCGCGGCCAGCAAAACGGCCAGCCTGTTTTTCTTCATCATTTGATCACCGCCCTACTTGGTCTCTCTGTGAAGCGTGTGCTTGCGGCAGAATTTGCAGAACTTTCTCCCCTCAAGCCGGTCGGGGTTGCTTTTCTTGTTTTTCATTGTGTCATAATTGCGCTGCTTGCATTCGGTGCAGGCCAGTGTAACTCTGACACGTACGTCGTTAGCCATGTTTTCGGCACCTCCGATACTATTAATTTTACCGCCACAAGGCGGCTGGTGTACCTCCCTCAGCGCGCGGCGCTGCGCCCCCCTGATTTTGCTTGGCGCCCGGCAAAATATAGGTTGCGCAACAAAATAACTCTGCGGGCAGAGGTAGCAACATTATATCACCGTACCGCCGGCTTGTCAACACTTTTTTTGCGGCACGCGACTTTTTTGCGGTTTTATATGCCTGCCGTGCTGGCCTTTATTTTTATTCCGGCTTACATAATATCATTTGCACGTGGAATAATAGATTTTGTGTGCCACACGATTCTTCATACTGCACGGCATTGTTCCAAAAGGAATTCTGCCGCGCCTTACCCGGAGAAATACTCAAATCCACAAAAGGGGATATGCACCATGAGAAAAACAGCTAAACTCGCAGCAGCGCTGCTGGCCGTGATGCTTCTGTTGTCGCTTTTTGCCGCTCTCCTGCCTTGTGCTGCAACCACCGATGACACCACAACCGGCGACGAGACGACGACTGCCGCCGAAACCACAACCGACGACGAGACAACAACCGCCGGCGGAACAACAACCGCCGGCGGAACAACTACTGCCGGAGGGACGACCACCGCAGGCGGAACCACAACCGCCCCCGGCGGCGGCGACGCGCGGGATGACGCCACAATGTGGGGGATTATAATCACGATTATTATTGTTGTGGTTATCATCATTGTAGTTGTCGCGCTGTTGCCCAAAAAAAGGGTCTGACACAGCCTGTCCGACAACTGCGCAATATTCAAAACATGAAGGGAAGGTCTCAACAAGAGAGCTTCCCTTTTTTTATTGTTTTGGCATAAAAGTCCTGATGGAAATATCGATATTGGCTCCGTTCGATAAAGACCTGATGCGCAGGGGATAACCCGAGCGATCTGTCCAGAGCGTCAGCAGGCCTAGGTCGCCCGTCCTTATCTCAACCCTGGTCATTTTCACATCGCCCTCGACGACCTTGACCGTCCCGGTTATGCGGCCCACGGGAACAAGGAGGTCGGCTGCCGCCAGCCAGTCGGCCGCATATCTGCCGTCGGCGACAAGCTCGCCCGAGGTAACGCTCACCCGGCCGTCTCTTCGCGCAATCCTTATCCCTGCTAGCGTCGCGGGGCTCAAAAATGTCATTTCAATATCGCGCGGCGGGGGGTTTTCTGCCTTCGGGTCTCTGGGAGCGCCAACCCGTACCTCGGCTGTGAAATCCAGCTCCCCTATCCTGCCCTCTACCGTCGCCTCAAAGGCAGAGGCGGTATATTCGAGATACCTGCTGTCGGCCGCGCAGCCGCAAAGCAAAAGCGCCGGCAACAGAATAGTCAGCAGTCTTTTCATACGGCCCTCTATATTAAAATTTCATTTACATCTTATGTTGGAAAAGACTTTACAATAACCTAATATTGCAATTCCGGGCGGCATATGATATAATATTCTGGACAAATATTGTCATCGGCCTTATGACCCTTGACAAATACCCGACGAAAGGCCGCAAATGGAGACATACAGACTTTACTCGTCGCTCCCCTGCCATAAAGCCCCCGCAACGGTTGCCGAAATAAGCCTCGGAGCACTGCTCCACAACTATGACCTACTGCTGGGTTCCGCGCGCCGCGCCACCCCGCATGTAAGGCCGGTCTGCGTGGTCAAGGCCGACGCCTACGGGCACGGAGCCGGCGCCGTGTCGCGGGCGCTGGCGGGAGCCGGGTGCAATTTTTTCGCAGTAGCCTCACTTGACGAGGCAACAGCCCTGCGACAGGAGCTCGGCCCGGGGCCCGACATTCTAATTTTAGGCTATACAGACCCAGACTGCGCCGACGAGCTGGCAGGAAACAATATTATACAGACCGTTATTTCGGAAGAATATATGAACAGGCTGTCCGACGCCGCCGAGGCTGCCGGCATTGTGGTTCGGGTGCATCTGAAGCTTGACACCGGCATGAACCGGCTCGGCCTGCCGGCCCAAACCGACCGGGCGATAGCCGCCGCGGCGGATATTGCAGCAAAGCTGGCAGCCTCCCCCCACCTGCGGCTTGAGGGGCTTCTCACGCATTTTTCAAGGGCCGACGAGGAGGGCTGCCGGGAAAACCCTCCGGCGAGCATGAGCGGGGAGGAATATACCGCACTTCAGTTTCGCCGGTTCCTGACGGTCGACACGCTGCTCCGGGCACGGGGCATCAACCTCCCGCACCGGCATGTCTGCAACAGCGCCGCGGCGGCCCGCTACCCCGAATACCGGCTGGATATGGTGAGGTTCGGCATAATGCTATACGGCCTTTGTCCGTCGTATGGTGTTAATTTCCCCGGACTCATGCCGGTAATGAAGCTCCGCTCCTTTGTCTCGCATGTCCTGGACCTGCATCCCGGGGCTACGGTCGGCTACGGAGGGGGCTTTTCATCGGACACCCCGAAAAGAATTGCGGTTATACCCGTAGGCTATGCCGACGGGTTTGTGCGGGGATTTGAAGGCGGCACAATAAAAATATACCACGACAACAGAGCCTATCCGGCCACGGTTGTCGGGCGGGTCTGCATGGACCAGTTGACCGCCGATATTACCGGAACCCCCTGCACAACCGGAGATGTCGCCGTCCTTTTCGGCGAGGAGCCCGGCGACCTTGAGGCGCTCTCGCGCCGCGCCGGCACCATAGTTTACGAGTCGCTTTGTCTGATTAGCTCTCGCGTGCCGCGGTGTTATGTATAAAAACCCGGCGCACCTTGTTTGCTTTGTTTTTGAAATTTAACAGCCGCTTCTGGCGGCATGGGGGTAGATATGAAAAACAGGCTCCGGATTCTTGCGGTCATAGCCCTTTTGATACTCTCTGTATTCCCGCTCGCCTCCTGCAACCCGGCCGACAGGTCGGCGCAGCCGGGGGTTGTCGGCCTGCATGAGGTGACACAGGCCGACGGGGTGCGCTCGGTCACAATAAACAGCCGAGGGACAAAGCTGACGGTCCGCTCGGCGCTCAGCACCGGGTTTGTCGAGAACAACCCGCGGACTACGGTTTACCTGTTCGAGCTACCCGCCGGAGCCGGCGCCGAGCTCGCGGGGCTTGAGCCGGTTTATTCCTTTAGAGCCTCGGCAAAAAGCACCTGGTCGGCCCCGCTTGGCGAAGGTTCGCTCACCCGGCTCTTTTGCTCGTATGTGCTGGCAACCAAAGCGGACGACGGCAGCTATACCCCCGTAGGCGTACCGGTTCCGGTGCTCAACCCCGAGGTGCTTGCCCCGCGTGCGGAGGCCTATCCTGTTGCAATGTCGCTAAAGGGACTTGAGACCGGTTCGGTGTCAGACGCGCTCTCGCTCGGCGCATCGCAGGTCGTGCTTGACATTGCAATAGAGGATTTTATAGCTACCCCAAACCCCGCCGACCCGGCCTCGCTTGACACCACCGATTATATTTTCAACGGAATCACATATCATTTCAACACCGCACAGATCAGGGCGCTCGACCGGAAGGTTGCCACCCTCTCGGCTGAGTCGGTCATTGTATATTTCCGGTTTACACTGAACACTCACCCCGCAGACCTGCCGGACAAGCTCGCCTGCCTCGGGTTTGCCGATGCCCCGGCAAACGCCCGCCACTATGCTATAAACATTGATAATGAAGACTGTACCGGCTATATGGCGGCGCTTTTCGGGTTTTTCGCCGAGCGCTACACCCGCCCTGACAGAGCATACGGCTTTTGCGGCTCATTCATTATCGGCTCGGACGTCAATGACTGGTCGGCCTCAAACGCCGCCGGCAGCGAAACCGACCCACAGGCATATACCGACGCTTATGTGCGGCTGACAAGGCTTGCCCGCACCGCGCTGGTGTCAAACTACGCCCCCGGCCGGGTTTATATCTCGCTGGGCAGCAACTGGAATGCCCCGACCGACACCCCCGGCGGCATGAGTTCAAGCGCTTTTTTAGCGGGATTTAACGCAACAAACACCGCCTCGGGCGACTACAACTGGGGGGTGGCGGCCTCGGCGCAGGCCCTTGACCCGGCCGACAGCAGCATCTGGGACGACCCGCTGGCAACCGGCGCTTCCTCGCAGTATCTCTCACCGGCCAACATAAATGTGCTGACCTATGCGCTATCAAAAAACTACACCTTTGCAGGGGAGAGGCGCAGCGTTATTGTCTGCTCCTTCGGGGTGAGCGGAGACCCGGCCGACACCTCCTCGCTCGGCAACCAGGCGGCCTCTTATGCCTATGCCTACTACAAGGCCGCCGGAGATAGCGATATTGATGCCTTTATCTACTCCCCGCTCTGCGACAGCGACACATGCAATTGCGGCCTTTATTCCCCGGACGGCACAAAAAAACCTGTCTGTGAAGTGTTTGCTTCGATTGACACCAAAGACGACAGCCCGGCAACAGCGGCCGCGGCGCTGGCCGGCAGCGAGTTTAACTATATGTACAGCAACCTCTCGGAGGCGGTTCGGGTCAAAAGCGCATTCCGAAAAGAAGGAACTGCCGCCGGCAGCGGGAAGCTTAAGCTATCGACGGTTTTTGACTTCACCCGGGGCGAACTTTCGGGCTTTGAGCCGGTCTGCGCCGGCGCTGGAATTGACCTTTATCCCGCGGCCGGCGGGCCGGCGCTGCGTATTCTGGGGCTGGGCGAGGCCGGAGTTATCAAAACCGGGATAGACAGCCGGCTGCTTGCCGATGCCGAGTATCTGGTTTTTGACATTTCGCACAGCAGCGGCGAGGGGACGCTTACCCTGCGGCTCTCGCAGAACGCAAAAGGCGGGTATCTGACATGCGAAGCAACCGCCGCCTGCCTGCCGGGGAGCCAGACTATCCGCTTTGACATCTCGGAATTTGCCGGGGCGGCTGCCCGGGCAGACTTCAACCTCTCGCTCTGGTTGAGTCCGGCCGACAAAGAAGCGCCGCATGAGCTTATGATTTCCTCAATAAGCGCCGCAAGTGAACAAAGAACCGCCGCCCCGGTGCTCTGGATAATTGTGCTCTCGCTGCTTGTCTTCTTTATTCTGATGATAATTCTCGCCCTATTCTCCCGCCTCTATCACAGAATCCGCCGGCGCCGCGCGCGCAAAAATTCCGGCAAGGCCTCCACCGCGCTAACAAACCGCGAGGATGCATAAACAACGAACGGAGGACGTAATGACTCCGCTGTACGAAAAACGAAAAACTGATTTTTATTACCGCACCGACAAAAACCACCGTGTCAAGCTCGGCTGTCATCCTCATCTGCACCACCATATTGAATTTGTCTACATGATTGAGGGACATTCTGTCGGGTATGCCGACTCGGCGGCATATCAGCTCTGCCCGGGCGATATATTCATCGCGTTTCCCAATCAGATTCACCGGTTTGTCACTACCGAGCCCGAAAAATACATGCTGTTTATTGTCGGGCCGGATATTATTCCCGAGATTGCCGCAATAATCGGTTCGGGCCTCCCAGAAACCAACCTCCTGAAAAATGTTGACCGTTACCCTGAGCTGGTCGAGCTGCTCTATAAAATTGCCGGGGTGGTCTGTGAGGAGGGCGACAGTAGGCACCGGGATATTATTCTGCGCGGGTATCTGCTCGCCTTTTTCGGGGAGCTTTTGCGCCGGCTCCCCTTGACCAAGCTCCACTCGGGAGAGACTCAGGCGCTGAAGGCCGTGGTCGATTATTGCTCGAAAAACTATACCAGTCCGCTCTCGCTCGCGGCGCTGGAGGATAAGCTTCATATCAACAGGTACTATATCTCCCATCTTTTCAGTGACCGGCTCAATATCAGGTTCAACGACTATATCAATTCGCTGCGCGTCTCCCAGGCCTGCCGTTATCTGCGCCAGACCGACAAGAGCATTACAGAAATCAGCGAGCTGGTCGGTTTCGGCACCTTGCGCACTTTCAACCGCGCCTTTATCAAGCACTTAAAGCAGACTCCCAGCTCCTACCGGAAACAAAACAGCACCGACACTTGTGTCGTCTCTGTGCCGATCTGATACCCTAATAAACGAAAGGAATACCTATGAGCGATATGGATATAAAGGATATTACACTTGCCTCTCAGGGGCGAGATAAAATAAACTGGGTGACATCATATATGCCGGTGCTCTCGGGCATACGCGACGAATTCGAGGCCTCCCGGCCTTTCCGGGGCATGAGAGTAGCCATGTCGATTCATCTTGAGGCCAAGACCGCATATCTGGCAGAAACGCTTCGCGCCGGAGGCGCCGAGGTGCATGTAACCGGTTGCAATCCGCTCTCAACCCAGGACGACGTCGCCGCCGCCCTGGCCGCGGCCGGCTTTGAGGTGAATGCCCGGCACGGCGTATCCGAGGCCGAATACACCGCCCACCTTATGGCAACGCTCGCCTGCCGCCCGCACCTGATAATCGACGACGGCGGCGACCTTATCTCACTTCTTCATGGCGGGTGCCGGGAGTATGGCAAAAACCTTATCGGCGGCTGTGAAGAAACCACCACCGGCATCCGCCGGCTTCGCGAGCGCGAGCGGGCCGGACAGCTCGACTACACCATGATAAATATCAATGACGCCGAGTGCAAGCACCTCTTTGACAACCGCTACGGGACCGGCCAGTCGACGATTGACGCCATCATGAACACCACCAACCTGATAGTAGCCGCCAAAACCGTGGTTGTCGCCGGGTATGGCTGGTGCGGGAAGGGCTTTGCCCTGCGGGCTCGGGGGTTGGGCGCCAATGTTATCGTCACCGAGATAAACCCGGTGCGCGCCCTTGAGGCGATAATGGACGGCTACAGGGTGATGCCGATGGAAGAAGCCGCGCCGCTGGGCGACCTGTTCGTCACTCTGACCGGTTGCCGCGATGTCATACGGCGCGAGCATTTTCTGGTTATGAAGGACGGGGTGCTGCTTGCCAACAGCGGACATTTTGACGTAGAGATAGACAAGCGGGCGCTGGCCGGGCTGGCGGTTGAAATCAAAGAGCGAAAACCCAACATAGTAGGCTTTCGCCTGCCCGACGGCAGAATACTGAACCTGCTCGCCGAAGGTCGGCTTGTCAACCTTGCCGCCGGCAACGGACACCCGGCCGAAATAATGGATATGTCCTTCTCGCTTCAGGCCAAGTGCCTTGAATATCTTGCCAAAAACGGGGACGGTTTTGAGCCCCGGCTCTACCCGGTCCCCGAGGAAATAGACAAAGAAGTCGCCTGGCTCAAGCTCGCCTCGCTCGGGGCGAGCATTGACAAGCTGTCAAAGGAGCAGCAAAGGTATCTTTTTGAATTCGATTGACCTATTTCCCGGGGAATTTCAACTCTACTGTGAGTAGAATCTCCTTGTTTATCAATGCTTTTTGAAAGGAACCCTAAAAAATCGGGGCAGCTTTACAATAATGCACAACAAAACCCAGGTCGTCGTGGTCGGCGCGGGGCATGCCGGCATTGAGGCCGCGCTCGCCTGTGCCAGGCTCGGCGTTGACACCGTACTTTTTTCACTTTCTCTTGATTCGCTTGCCAACATGCCCTGCAACCCTTCAATCGGCGGTACCGGCAAGGGGCACCTTGTCTACGAAATCGACGCGCTGGGCGGCGAAATGGGGCGCGCAGCCGACAGGGTAACCCTTCAGTCCCGCACCCTAAATCTCGGAAAGGGCGCGGCCGTCCACTCAAAGCGGATTCAAGCTGACCGCCAGCGCTACCATCAAATAATGAAGCAGACTATCGAGAACACGCCGCGCCTCCGCCTTGTCCAGGCCGAAATAACCGATATTATTATTGAAAAGGCACCGAACGGAAGGCGGGTTTCCGGCGTTATGACACATCTCGGAGAGGTCTGGAGCTGCGACTGCGCGATTTTATGTCCCGGGACATATCTAAATGGTCAAATTTTTGTCGGGGACGTGAATTACAGCAGCGGCCCCGACAATCTCCGCGCGGCAAACAGCCTCACGGCCGCCCTTTTGCGCGAGGGAATAACCCTCATGCGCTTTAAAACTGGAACACCGCCGCGCGTGAGGCGCTGCACGATTGATTTTTCGGCACTTGAAGAGCAACCCGGCGAGGATTTTCCTCTCCCCTTCTCGGCCGACACGCCCGAGGATGCTTTTTTAGGGTTAGAGCAGCTTAAATGCTACATTGTTTACACGACTCCCGAAACCCACCGCATCATCCGTGAGAATCTCGGCCGCTCGGCGATGTATTCGGGACAGATACACGGCACCGGCACGCGCTATTGCCCGTCAATTGAAGACAAAATTGTCCGGTTTGCCGACAAGGAGCGCCACCAGCTCTTTGTCGAGCCGATGGGCGACACCGAAGAAATGTACCTGCAGGGCCTCTCAACCTCCATGCCGGCAGACGTGCAGTATCGGATGCTCCGCTCGCTGCCGGGCTTCTCGCGCGCCGAAATCATGCGCTATGCCTATGCCATAGAATATGATTGCTGCGACCCGACACAGCTTTGTGCCACGCTTGAGTTTAAGGAAATTTCGGGGCTGTACGGCGCCGGGCAGTTTAACGGGACCTCTGGATATGAGGAGGCCGCCGCGCAGGGGCTTGTTGCAGGGATAAACGCCGCGCTCAAACTGAAGGGAGAGGAACCGCTGATACTTGAGCGCTCGGGCTCATATATTGGCACCTTAATTGACGATTTGGTAACAAAGGGAACAAACGAGCCTTATAGAATCATGACCTCGCGCTCTGAATACCGGCTGCTCCTGCGCCAGGACAACGCCGACCTGCGCCTGACAGAACTTGGCCGGCGCGTCGGACTTATAACCGATGACAGATACCGCCGGTTTCTTGAGCGGCGTCGCCTCATTGAACTTGAGACCGAGAGGCTTGAGAAGACATACCTCTCCCCGGCTTTGGTCAACCCCTTTCTTGAGGGCCTCGGCGAGTCTCCCGTGGCCACCGGCATCTCTCTGGCCGACCTTTTGCGTCGCCCGTCGCTTGACTATGTCGAAATTGCCCCGGTTGACACCGACCGGCCGGCTCTTCCCCGCTCGGTGACTATTACCACCGGAATTAACATAAAATACGAGGGTTATATCAAGCGAGGCAAGGCTGAGGCGGCGAGGCTTGCCAAGCTTGAGGGCTTTTATCTCCCGGCAGATACAGATTATTCTGCTATCCGCGGGCTGCGCATCGAAGCGGCGCAAAAGCTCAACCGCTTCAAACCCCGTAATATAGGACAGGCTTCACGTATCAGTGGTGTCAACCCTGCTGATGTTTCGGTTTTGCTGATTTATTTCGGGAAGAAATAGGTTTTTTGCTTTTTTCTGTTATCGGCCCGGCCGGCTTTGTTGTTTTGTATAATTACTACCCGTTTTGTATAGGAGATAATATGAATAAGGATGAACTTAACTCGGCTCTTGAGGTGGCGTTTTATGAAAACCAAATTGCCGATTTGTTAACCAAACGGGCCAGAGAGCATTTGTTCTTGTTGGCAGACCTATTGCAACAGGAGAGCGGAAAATACAACCTCACGGCAATAAAGGATACGCCGGGTATCATTTACAAGCATTTTGTCGACTCCCTGCTTGTCGCAGAGCATGTCCCCGGCGACTCATTTCTTATCGACATTGGCTGCGGCGCCGGCTTCCCTTCTCTACCACTTGCAATTGTACGCCCCGACCTTAATGTGACCGCGCTTGACAGCGTTAAAAAGAAAATCAGCTTTGTTGAGAAATGCATATCCCGTCTTGAGCTTACAAATGTGCGCTGCGTTTGTGCCCGCGCCGAGAAAGCCGCGCGAACAGTTTTGCGTGACAGCTTTGATGCAGTTATCTCCCGTGCGCTCGCACCCCTTCCGGTCCTGGCAGAACTCTCTGTTCCTTTTGTTCGCCCGAGCGGTATCTTCCTTGCAATGAAAGGCCCTGAGGGATCCAGCGAACTAAACGAAACGCGCGCTTTCCCGAAGCTTGGCGCTGATATTCCCAGGATTCTGACATATAATTTGCGAATTGATACGCAACTTATTCCGAGAACACTTATCATAACCGAAAAGCTCGGAAAAACACCGGATAATTTTCCGAGAAATTTTGCTCAGATAATTAAAAAACCGCTCTTGTGAGCGGTTTCTTTTACCTTTCAATTGGATTTCCCGCTCCATTTACACAAATATTAATATTATTTGATTGCTCCCGTTCTTTTTTTACCGCCGACTTTTCGACGGTTTTTTTTATTTTGTAGTGCTATTATAATAAAGCTTTCCCCCAACAGCTTGTCCAATAGTTGCAAATGAAATATTAATAGACAGGAGGAGGTAACTTAATGCAATTGCCGGCGCTAACGAAAAGGCGAAGCCAGAATTCAATAGTCCGGTCCGATACTGCGGCCAATAACCACCGTGACACAAAAATAAGCATAATCAGCGTTGATTTGATTTCCCCAAACAGGTTTCAACCCAGAAAATCCTTTGATTCGGTCTCGCTGCTACGCCTTGCCGACTCCATAAAGAGATACGGAATTCTTCAGCCCATAACCGTGCGAACCATAAATCGGGATGACAGACCAGGTTATGAAATTATTTGTGGCGAGCGGCGCTATAGAGCAGCCATCATTGCCGGGCTTGCAGCGATACCCTGCAATGTCATTGATTCCTCAGACATGGGTTCTGCCGAACTGTCAATAATAGAAAATCTGCTCAGAGACGATTTAAATATGTTTGAGCAGGCCGAATCCTTCAATTTGCTTATATCTACATTCAATTTAACTCAGGAAGATGTCGCTTCCCGTGTATCTCTCAGTCAATCGGCAGTCGCCAACAAGCTGAGGTTGCTCCGCTATTCCCCTGAAGAGCGGGAGCTGATACTTAGGTCAGGGCTTACCGAGCGCCACGCGCGTACTTTGCTTCGGGTTTCGGACACAACCTCAAGAATCCGTTTTATTAATTTGATTGCAAAGGACAAGCTAAATGTCGCTTCAACCGAGGCGCTTGTTGACAACTATCTTCAATATTTATCCGAAAGTTCACATCAAATCAATAAAGCTAACTCAATCGGACAAGTTACAACCAAAAACCAAACCGGTATCGTTAAGGACCTTCGTGTTTTGACAAATACAATTGAAAACGCCGCCGCTTTGCTTCGAAAATCCGGAATTTCTGTCGAAACCCGCACAGAGGAAACAAAGAATTCTTACAGCATATCGGTTACTGTTTTTAAAAATCCGCGCATTGTTTCACGTGAAACATCGCCTCTCTAATTCTTAATGTTTCACGTGAAACATCGTTTGTGTCTTTTATTAATATGTTTCACGTGAAACTTAATATTTTTATTTTTAGTGTTGCTAAATCCATGCAAGCGTGGTATAATACTCTTAATATATATTCAGTTTTTGGGGGTGTGTTATGGGCAAAATAATTTCTTTAGCTAACCAAAAAGGAGGCGTAGGAAAAACCACCTCCGCTGTAAATATTGCAGCTTCTCTCGGAATTCTCGGTTATAAAGTGCTGCTTGTCGATCTTGATCCACAGGGCAATTCAACAAGCGGCGTCGGCATATCAAAAAGAAGCCTCAAGCTTTCGGTTCAGGACCTGCTTGTAGGGAACTCTGACATACGAGAGGTTATTGTCAAGACCAAGTTTCACAACTTATCTGTTGTTCCCTCAATTATATCACTTGCCGGCGTTGAGTTTCAGCTTTTTGACGAAGATGACAGCCATGTAGAACTAAAAAAGGCGCTTCTTAATGTAAAAGAAGGATACGATTACATATTAATAGATTGTCCGCCGTCTTTAGGTATGCTCACTATAAACGCTCTATCGGCAAGCGACGGGGTCATAATACCAATGCAGTGTGAGTTTTATGCTCTTGAAGGGCTTTCCCAGCTGATGATAACCGTTAGCCGAATAAAACATCTTTATAATGAGAAGTTGATAGTTACCGGCATACTTGTTACCATGTACAACAAGCGCCTGTTGCTTTCCATGCAGGTCTTAGCCGAGCTTAAAAAGCATTATCAGGACAAGCTGTTTAAAACTACTATTTCACGAAATGTCAAGCTATCCGAGGCTCCCGGGTTTGGTATGCCGGTCTATTATCATGACAAAAGCTGCAAGGGGGCTGTTGAATATCTTGAGGTTGCAAAGGAGCTCGCAGCGCGGATATAAGAATCAGATGCAATGCCTTTCCTAATTTAATTCTAATTAATATCTGCTGAATACCGATTTTTCTGTGGTTTTGTCCTTGCTTACTCCCTTAACTCTTAATCTTTAACAATATTTTGTCAGATTTTCGCCTGAATATTACATAATGAAGTTGCTCTTGTGCATCAAAGGAGGTTGATATGTCAAAAAAACAAGCCGGTCTCGGACGTGATTTATATTCATTATTTGATGATAATTTTATCGAAAACAAGAAAAGCGCGGGGGTAATGCTCAAAATATCCGACATCGAGCCGCGCAAAAATCAGCCGCGCAAAAACTTCGACCGAGAGTCGCTTGAGTCTCTTGCCGACTCAATAGCAAACTGCGGGGTGCTGCAGCCAATAATCGTGCATGAGAACCTTGCATTTCCCGGAACTTACGAGATAATAGCCGGAGAGCGCCGCTGGAGAGCCGCCAGAATGGCAGGCCTCTCTGAAATTCCGGCAATTGTACTCACCGGCGATGAGCTCCAAATGGCGCAGGTCTCGCTTGTTGAAAACCTTCAGCGTGAGGACCTAAATCCGGTCGAAGAAGCCTGGGCCTATATGGACCTGATTGAAAGGTTCGGGCTAACTCAGGAACAGGTAGCCAGCAAAGTAGGGAAGAGCCGCTCTGCTGTCACCAACACCCTCCGGCTGCTCGACCTGCCCGAGGAGGTGCTTGAGCTGCTTCGCTCCGGCGAGCTTTCGGCCGGACATGCCCGCGCACTATTGGGCCTCAGTGACAAGAAGTCCATGGTAAGCGTTGCCGAAAAAATCATCCAAAAGCAGCTGTCGGTCCGGGAGGTTGAGTTGCTCATAAAAAAAATGAACTCACTTTTTGCCTTTCCGGATAACCAGGATGACGACGAGAAATATATTCTCGAAGGCTTAAGTCAGCGAAAGGTCTATATGAAGGAACTTGAGCGAAAGGTTATGCAGGCACTCGGGCGCCGGGTGAAAATTTCCTGCTCCCCCAAGAAAAAAGTGCTTGAGCTTTCATATGAAAATGACGAAGACCTTGAATCTCTGCTCACTCTGCTCTGCGGAGAATCATTATTTGCCAGTGACACCATATTATAGCATGTTGTTGGAAGGATCCCAAAACAATGATTGATATTAAGTATATTCGCGAAAACCCCGAAGATGTGATAGGACGCCTTGCCGCAAAAGGCTATGATGCCGCGGTAGATATTGAAAACCTGCTCGGCCTTGACCGCGAACGCCGCACTCTTATAGGCGAAACCGAGGCACTCAAGGCCGAACAAAACCGCGTTACAAAGCTAATTCCTAAGTATAAAAAAGAAGGCGTCGACATCTCCCCGGTGCTAAAAAAGATGAAGGAGCTGTCTGATTCTATAAAAGAAAATGAAGAGAGGCTTCGTGAGGTAGAAGACCGGTTCAACTCCTGCATGTTAGTTTTGCCTAACCTGCCGGACCCCGACCTTTTACCCGGCGGCAAGGAAAACAACCAACCGCTCCGTTACTTCGGAAAAACGCCAAAATTCGACTTCGAGCCAAAAAACCACGTCGACCTCTGCACCGAGCTCGGTCTTATCGACTACAAGCGCGGAGTCAAGCTCTCGGGAAGCGGCTTTTGGATATATCGCGGCCTTGGGGCCCGGCTTGAATGGGCGCTTTTGAATTTCTTTATCGACACGCATCTGAGCCGTGGCTTTGAGTTTCTCCTTGTGCCTCATATGCTTGGCTATGAATGCGGACTTGCTGCCGGTCAGTTCCCGAAATTCAAAAATGAGGTCTTCTGGCTTGAAGCCGAGGGCGATGAACGCCACCGCTTCATGCTGCCTACCGCCGAGACCGCGCTTGTATCTCTCCACTACGACGAAATAATCCCCGAGTCCGAGCTGCCGAAAAAATATATAAGCTACACGCCCTGCTTCCGCCGCGAGGCCGGCTCCTACCGCGCCACCGAGCGGGGGATGGTGCGCGGCCACCAGTTCAACAAGGTTGAGATGGTTGAGTACACCCTCCCCGAGGACAGCGACCGGGCCTTTGAGGAACTAGTCGAGAGCGCTGAAAATCTCGTCAAGCTCCTCGGATTCCACTTCCGCACCGTAAAGCTTGCCGCCGGCGACTGCAGTGCCTCGATGGCGCGCACATATGACATAGAAATTTATATCCCGTCCATGAACGGATATATCGAGGTCAGTTCGGTCTCCAATGCCCGCGATTACCAGGCACGGCGGGGGATGATGAGGACAAAACGCGCAAACGGCAAAATTGACTATGTCCACACCCTGAACGGCTCGGGGCTGGCGACCAGCCGCATCCTTCCCGCCATAGTCGAGCAGAACCAAAATGCCGACGGAAGCGTCAGAGTACCGGAGGTGTTGCAGAAATATCTCGGCTTTGACCTGATTAAGTGACTCTACTCACAGTAGAGTTAGAAAGGAGGCACCAGATGCTCCGGCCAGTCTTCTTTTTGGCCGCCAACGACGAGGGCAAATCATTTTTCAGGCTGCTTTTTGAGTTTATCAAGGAAGAACTCCTCTCCACCGAGTTCGGGAACTATCAGCACATCTCCTTTGATGCAAGATCTGCGGCATCCTTTCGGCTTTTGGTTTTCGGACTTTATTTGGGCATAAACATTGCCGCGCTTATTGCGATTTTCAACAAAAGAGTTCTCGGAGATTTCGTCCGCGCCCTCATTTCCAATGAGTGTTTCTCACCCGGGAGCGCCAAAACCCTCTCTGATCTGGGATATCAAAAAAACCCCGCGGTGCGTGGCAGCCTCCGACACGGGGTCACCCTCCGCAGGGTTGTGCACTGTGTCGAGGAGGACGAATATTTGAGCGCTTTGGAGCAGCGGCGCGCCGAATACGAGACGGCGGAAGGTTCGCAAAAAGGGCGCCAACCCGAATTCCGGGAAACAGCGTATAAAATAAACCCCGACACCGCGCATTTTTACATCCCCGAGCGGCTCAAATACATGGCCGACATAAAGTTTGAAAAGAAGGGCACAAACTTGTTTTCGTTTTTCGCAGTGCTTGTTCTCTCCACCATCATGGTTGTATTAGTTTTTAAATTCATGCCCGATGTACTTCAGATGATTGATAATTTTTTAACAATGTTTTCCTCCGACGGCGGCTTTTAATCTCTGTCGGCACCCGAAAACCATGCTCTCAACCCGCTTGATTATTAAATCGGTAGCTGAGAATTATTGCTGCATTGCAAAAATTAATGCCGAAAAGTCTTTTTGCCTTGTACCGATAATATATTAGAATGCCGCTTTAATAATAAATTCTTAATTTTTATGGAGGACTTTTTCATGAAGCCTGCAAGCGAATACCGGCGCGAGGCCAGAGAAAAACTGATCGGCAATTTTGGCTGGGCGATTCTGGTGCTGTTTGTCAATACAATCATCCTCAGCGCCGCTTCCTCTTTCTTCATTGGCACACTTATTTTATCGGGACCCTTAATGGTCGGCGTATCAGCGGCCTTTGTCGGCATGTTCCGCCGCGACAAAATCGAATTCAACGACCTTTTCCGCGCGTTCGACAGCAATTTCGGAAACCCTCTTGTCATGGGGCTTTTGCAAACTATTTTTATTTTCCTGTGGTCACTGCTCTTCGTCATCCCCGGCATCGTTGCGTCCTACAGATATTCAATGGCGCCCTATATCCTTGCCGACAACCCCGAAATGGATGGAAAGGCCGCGCTTGACTCAAGCAAAAAGCTCATGTATGGCAAAAAGGGCAAGCTGTTTTGCCTGCATCTTAGCTTTATAGGCTGGATTATCCTGTCGGCCTTTACCTTTGGTATTCTTTATATCTGCTATGTTGCTCCTTATATGCAGGCTGCCACTACCGCCTTCTATGAATCAATAAAATACGAGGTTCCTGAGAATCAGGCCCGTTTCCTTGCCGACAGCCCTGCTGAAGGCGTGTAACTGCTACTCTACTACGAGTGGAGTGTTGAAAAACTTTCCGGAGGTTTATTATGTTGCTCAGACCCCCCGCGGTTCCGCTTATCAATGTCGACCCGTATTTTTCGGTCTGGTCGGATGCCGACCGGCTCTATGACCGCAACACCGTCCACTGGACCGGCCGCCCCAACTCAATACTCGGAATCATAACAATTGACGGCACCTCCTACCGCTTCATGGGCAGCGAGGCTGCCTGCCGTGCCCCGGCGCTCAAGCAGACCGCGCTTGATGTTGGCGCGCTCTCTACCTGTTATACATTCGAGGGCGCGGGCATTACCCTTCGCGCAACCTTTACCTCGCCGCTGCTCCTTGAGGACCTTGACCTGACGAGCCGGCCGGTGACCTATCTTGAACTGTCAGCCGAGTCACGCGATGGTTCAAGGCATGAGGTCAGCGTGCGCATAATGGTCTCGGAGCAGCTCTGCCTTGACCATGCCGGGCAGTCACCCGTGGCGGTTGAAAAACTTGAACTGGGCGATATTGTCTCCATGAAGATGGGAAATTCGGTTCAAAATGTGCTCGGACACGACGGCGATGACATCCGGATTGACTGGGGATATGTTTATCTGAGCGCTAAGGGCGCCAATGCCGGCAGCGAAGTGCGCGACGGGATGACATATATTTATTCCGAGGTACCGCTTGACGCCCCCGCGCTCTTTAGTTTTGCGTATGACGATATTAGCAGCATCGAATATTTCGGCCGGCAGCTACCGGCCTGGTGGTGCCGGTCGGGTATGACAATAACAGAGGCAATTAGGATGGCTCATGCCGATTATGGGTCGGTGTATGCCCGCTGCCGCGCCTTCTCGGAGCGCATGTTCCTTGATGCGGTGCGCGCCGGCGGCGAAAAATACGCCGAACTGCTTTTGATGGCCTTCCGGCAGGCGGTCGGAGCTCACAAGCTTGTTGCCGATGAAAACGGGGAAGTGCTCTTTGTCTCAAAGGAGTGCTATTCAAACGGCTGTGCCGCCACGGTTGACGTCAGCTATCCCTCAATTCCGGTTTTCCTGATATATAATCCCGAGCTGGTGCGCGGCATGCTGCGCCCGATTTACCGGTACGCCGCCTCGTCCGAGTGGCCCTATGATTTCGCTCCGCATGACGCCGGCCGCTATCCCAAGGTCAACGGGCAGGTGTACGGCGGCAACAGGCTCGAAAAGCAGATGCCGGTCGAGGAGTGCGGCAACATGCTGATAATGGAGGCCACGGCTGCGATTGCCTCCCGGGACGTGTCCTTTGCTCTGTCGCACATGGATATGCTTGAAAAATGGGTGAAATACTTAATTGACAACGGGTATGACCCGGCAAACCAACTCTGCACCGACGATTTTGCCGGTCACCTGGCGCACAACTGCAACCTGTCGCTCAAGGCTATAATGGGAATTGAGAGCATGGCGATACTCTGCCGCATGAGCGGGCGAGCTGAGGACGCCAAACACTACGACAAAATTGCCCGCGACATAGCAGGAAGCTGGCTTGAGCGCGCCGCAAACGGCGACGGCAGCTATCGCCTGGCCTTTGACTCCCCGGGCAGCTTTTCGATGAAGTACAACATCGTCTGGGATAAGCTCTTCGGGACAAACATAATGCCCCCCGAATTCTACCGGTCAGAGGTCGACTCCTACCGCGCAAAAACACTGCCCTACGGCCTGCCGCTCGATAACCGCCAGCCCTACACGAAGTCCGACTGGTTGGTCTGGACCGCCACGCTGGCTCCTGACCGGGCGAGCTTTGAGGAAATAATAGACCCGCTTTGGAAAATGTACAACTACACCCCCTCCCGCGTGCCTATGACCGACTGGTACTGGGCGCATACCGGCCTGCACAAGACTTACAACAGCAGAAGGGGAGTGCCCGACAGCTACGGCAGCGGCGAGATAATCGAGAAGAGCTTCCGCCACCGCTCGGTTATAGGCGGGCTGTTTATCAAGCTGCTTGAGTACAGCGGAAAAATGAGGCTCTGAGGGTTTGCGCAAGCTAAGAAGCCTTCGTCAGAGGGCTTCTTTTTATTTGATTCCGTTACTTTTTACCTATGCGGCGCGTGGCAGCGCCCCCGCAAAGGAGGCCCCGCTGTGAAAAAATTCCCCCGGCCGCTGATTTAGAGGTGCTGCCGGGGCATAATATTAATTGGGGGCTTTTGCAAAGGCCGGACAGGGAGGCTTGGCATGAACATACTATTGTGCACCGCGTCGCTCGAATACGGCGGGGCCGAAACCCATGTGTGCGAACTGGCATCCGGGCTTGTCGCGCTCGGTCACAGGGTGACGGTCGCCTCGCCGGGCGGCGCGCTGGCTGCCTCTCTGTCCGGGGAGGTGAAGCACATAAGGCTGCCGCGCTTCTCGCGACGGCTTCGGGATCTCATCAGGTCAAGCCGCGCTATACGAAAGCTGCTCAGGCGCGGCGGCTATAATATTGTCCACGCCCATGCGCGGCTGCCGGCATACATCTGCCGTAAGTACACAAAAAAATACGGCTGCGGCTTTGTGGTTACGGCGCATGCGCTCTTTAAAATGACCCCGGCGCTGCGGCGCCTGTCGGCTTGGGGGGAGAGGACCATTGCGGTAAGCGAGGATATAAAGCAGCTTCTTGTTGAGGAGTGCGGCGTCTATCCCGGGCATATAACTGTAATTCCGAACGGAATTGATACCCGACGGTTTGCGCCGCGTGGCGCTGCGGCGCCTCTTGCCCGACGCATACTGTTTGTCAGCCGGATGGACCCCGACTGCTCGCTTACCGCGCAGCTGCTCTGCCGCATTGCCGGGCGGCTCTCAGGTGAATTTCCGGACGTAAAAATCACACTAGTGGGTGGCGGCAGCGAATACGAGCGGATAAGAGCGCTTGCCGAGGGGGTAAACACGGTCTTGGGGCGGGCGGTAGTTGAGGCGGTCGGCGCCCGGGGGGATATTGAGAGACTGCTCTCGGAGGCCGATGTGTTTGTCGGTGTGTCGCGTGCGGCCCTTGAGGCAGCCTCCGCGGGACTGCCGGTAATCCTCTGCGGAAATGAAGGCTATGCCGGAATACTGTCAGAGGACAACATCCCGGCGCATTCAAACTTCTGCGGGCGGGGATGCCCGCTGCCCGACGCCGAAACGCTCCACCGGGACCTGCGGCGCATTTTGCTCATGAGCCCCGAGGAGCGGCAGGAGCTGGGGAACTTCGGCCGCGAATATGTGATAGCTCACAATTCCTCGGATTTAACCGCCAGGTCTGTGGCCGGGGTATATGAGGCGGTTTTATATAACCGACAAAAAAACCGCAAAATTGGCCGGGCGCAGCGGGTGGCGGTGATTTGCGGCTATTACGGCTTTGGCAACGCCGGCGACAATGCAATACTTGACTCGATGCTCACAGGCCTTCAAAAATACTCCCCCCAGGTGCGGCCGGTTGTGCTCAGTGCAAACACTAAGGTTTGCGCAAAGCGCTTTGGCGTTCGTTGTGTGAGCCGTACAAATCCCCTCGCGGTATTTTGCGCGCTGCGGCGTGCGTCGTATTTCATTTTGGGGGGAGGCACGCTGCTCCAGGATGCCACCAGCCCGCGCTCACTGCGCTATTACCTCACAGTCTCCCGTCTTGCGCTTTTTTTCGGCTGCCGGCTGGTTATTGCCGGCAGCGGGCTCGGCCCGCTTTATGGCGGCCGTTCGCGCCTCAGGGTTGCTGCCCTGCTCAGGAGAGCCGTATTTGTCGGCCTGCGCGAGCCGACCGCCCACGACATGCTCAGAAGCCTTAAGGTAAGCCCCCGCCGGGCGTCGGTCTATGCCGATCTCGGGATTCTGACCTTACCGGCAAGCGAGGAAAGAGTAAATTTTCTCCTGACGAAATATGCCGAAAAGGGAAGCGCCGGGGGAAAAGACAGGTATGTCGGAATATCCCTGCGCCGGGTTTTTTCCCGACATCCCCGCCGCCCCGACCCTGCATATTTCCGACTAGCCTCGGCGCTTGACGAAATTTGCGATACCTGCCGTGCTCTGCCGCTCTTCTTTGTCCTGGCGCCCGAAGACAGGAAGTTTACAATGGAAATAATCGCCCGCATGAAAAATCCCGGTGTGATTTTTCCTTGTTTGACGCCCTCGGAAATAACCGGGATTCTCTCGCGCTGCCTTGTCGCGGTCGGTATGCGGCTGCATATGCTAGTCTTTGCGCTGGCGGCTGGGCTGCCGGCCGCGGGGATAGCCTGCGACCCGAAAATCGGCGCCTTTCTCGATTATGCCGGTCTGCCCCCTCCGGTGCCGGCCGGGCTGCCCGCTCCCGGGGAGCTTGTGTCTCTGGCGGCCGGACTGGCTGAGGCGCGTGAAGAATACGCCCCCAGGCTTGCCGTGCGGTACAAGGAGCTTGCCGGACTGGCCGACGCCGAAATCCGGGCAATAGCCGAAATATTTAATGGGTATTAGATATTAGTGGCGCGGGAAAAGGCGGGGAATAAACACAAAAGGGGCGGGGCTCCGTCTCTTTTGTCTGCTGCTTCTTTGCCTGTGCTTTTTTTGCAGGGAACCCCACACCCTAATGCCTGAACACCTCCCCATTAGGAATCCTCAGGGGACTTTTTCAAAAAGCCTCTTGAGCGAGGGTATGGGGGCAGCACCCAAAAAATCAAGAGGGCGGCGCCCCTCGAAAATCATTTATTGAAATACACCTCGAAAACCCTGCCGGGGGTATAGGCCGCGTAGGAGCCGGCGTGACCCTGCTCGATAACGCAGACAGCCGCAACCTTCGGGTCGGCTGCGGGAGCGAGCGCGACAAATAGGGCGTTCTCGCTCTTGGTTTCGCCCACCTGCGCGGTTCCGGTCTTGCCGGCAACCGGCACCGGCACGCGCCGAAACATGTCGGATATAGTCCAGGAGGAGCTAACCACGCTCTCCATTGCCTGGAGCAGGGTCCTGCGGGTGCTTCCGCTAAGTTCAAAACTGCTGAGCACGGACGGCGGCGGGGGTATAATGCTTTGGTCGGAACCGAAGTCTGCCACCCCGTAAAACAGGGTCGCCGCATAACGCGTGCCTCCGTTGGCTATTGCGGCTATGTACATATTTATCTGCAGCGGGGAAAAGAGGTTTTCAGACTGCCCGATTGCGGCGACTATTGTATCGGTCTCCTTCCAGGCGGCAAGGCCGTTTAGGTTCCGGTAGGCCGGGCCGGCCAGGATGCCGGTAGCCCCTCCGAGCTCAAAGCTGGTCGGCTGCCCCAGCCCGCAGAGGCTTGAGTATTTGTTCAGCCTGTCGATACCCAGTCTGCGGCCGAGCTCGTAAAAGAAATAGTTGCAGGACACCCTTATCGCCTCGCTGACATTTATCGGCCCGTGGCTGCCCCCGGTGCTCACATAAATCCAGCAGCGCGGCTGGTAGTCCGGGAAATAGGTATATTTGCCGGTCGTGTTGATTATGGTATCGGGGGATATAATCCCCTCGGTCAGCGCGGCGGCCGCCACCCCGATTTTGTAGATCGAGCCGGGCGCGTAAAGCCCGTTTATTGCCCGGTTTAAAAGCGGGCTTACCTCGGCTGACGCCAGTTTTTCATAATCTTTATTATAGGTGGTCAGGTCGTACGTGGGATATGAGGCAATAGCCAGCACCTGACCGGTGTCGACCTCCACCATGCAAAAGGCGCCGGCAGCTGCGTCCTCGCCGGTCAGATTGCCGGTCGAATGCTCCTTAACATAGTCAATATTGGCGCACAGGCCGTCCTCGGCGGCAATCTGCAGGTCTATGTCAATAGTCAGCCAGACATCCCGCCCGGGTGTCGGCGGGGTTTTTATGTATTTGTTGATTATGTAGCCGTCCTTGTCGTATTCGGTCACCATCACGCCGTCAACTCCGCGCAGGTATTCCTCGAACAGCTTCTCGCAGCCCGATATACCGACCAGGGCATCCATCGGATAGCCCCGCTCGCGGTAATAGGGCCAGTCCTCGGCGTATATTTTGCCGAGCTGGCCTAAGATATGCGAGGCATACCCCGGGTATGTATAGCTCCGCCGGCTCGTCCGCCGGACTATGCCGCCGGGGATTTGACGCTCGCTGACGACACTCATAAGGTCAAGCCCGATATTCTCGGCCAGCGTATAGCTTCCTGTTTCGCTGAAGCCCTGCTCAATCAGGCTCCAACGAAGCTGCATGACAAGCAGCGCTTCCTCGGGAGTGCAAACAAGGTTGCCGTTTTTGTCGAGCAAATCATATCGGCCTGCCAGATATTCTGCAAGCCCGGGGGCGGTTATATTGCTCTTTCTGCGGTAGCGGGCAATAATTCTGTCCCGCACCGCCCCGGCTGCCTCGCCCGGGACATAGGACATATCGGGATAGCTCCCGGCAAGCGGGTAATCGGGAGAGAGCAGGACTTCGTGTCCGGCCTCTCGCACTGCCCGGGCCAGCGCGAGAAAGGCCTCGTTTTCTTCTTTCAGGGTATCGGGAAGCGAATAATAATCGATTTCAAGATTATATGAATACTCGTTGCAGACCAAAACCCGGCCATACCGGTCACAGATACTGCCGCGCTCGGCCACAATAATACTCTCGCGGGTATATGTCGCATTCTGCGCGGGCGCATATGAGTTCCGGTTAATTAGCTGCAGACTTACAAGTCTTGCCGTGAAAACAAAGCAGGCAAGACAAAAGACTGCTACAACCGCCGTGATTCTTTTTGCCGTACGGTTCATTTTTTGCCTTTTATCACATAAACAAGCCGATTACAAACACCGCGGTGCAGACCGCCACCATCGCAATCATACCGAAGTTCAGAAAAATCGTGCTTATTGCGCGGTCGCGCGGCAGCGGGATTTCGGGTTGCCTGAAATTTATTTGTTTTCTGTTTATTATCAGCAGCGCGAATCCGGCAATTGCCGACCCCATGAGCAACAGTACGTATGCAAGAAGCGCGAACAAATAGGGAAGCGCCGGGGTTATCTCGGCTAAGAATTCATTTATTTGCTCTTCGGTTGCGGGGAGTGACATTTTCTCGCTCAGCTCCTGAAGCTTTACAAGGTCGATGTTTTTAAGAATCCAGGCCGCAATAACGCCGTTTACGAGGTTTATTGCCATGTGCAGAAAGATTGTGTAGCGCACCCGGCCGGTTTTCAGATAAACATACCCGAAGACCAGCCCAAGCCCCAGGGCATAGAAGAACTGATAGAGATTGCCGTGAAAGAGCGCGAAGATAAGCGCCGACAGCAGCATCGCGGTCTTCTCTCCGTAGACCCTCGTGCGGTCGATTATTATTTTGCGGAATATCAGCTCCTCAAGCACCGGCGCGATTATTACGGCGGCAAACAGCGACATCAGCAGATTTGAGTTCTGCAACACCTCGGAAGCCACGTTTGCCACGTCCCTGCCTAATGCCTGGTTAATTCTTGACATTACGGCACTGCCGACCTGTCCTCCGACATACAAAACCGTTGTTGATATCATTAGAATAATAAACCATCGGCCGGCGTCCAGCCTGTTCTCCTCGGGGGTGGATTTGGGCATCGGCAGCACAATAAGGCAGAACACCGGAAAAGCCAAAAGATACATCGGCGCCTGTGTCAGCGTCCAGAAGAACCAGTCGGTCTCAATCAGGTGCGGCGCATATGTTCTTGCCAGCCAGCCGAAAAGCAGCTGCCCACCGATGGTTATAAGATACATGGCGGCCGCCGCGATGCCGAGCCTTGAGAAGCGGCGGCGCGCCGCCAGCACATCGGTCTCGGGGGTGAGGTTGCTCTCCATTTCAAGCCTGTTCCTTTCAAGTATTGTGGGTTGCCATAGGGCGAGTAAACATTCTGCCCGACACCGGGGCGCCTTATCTTTCGGCTGTTGCCTGTCGTTCTCTTTTTGTCTTCCCGGCAAGTCTTGCGCAAAGAAAAGTCAGCAGCGCCACCGGTATGCCGAACAGCAGCGTATAGAAAAACCCGGGTAGGAGGGTATATACAATCAGCCGCACAGGGCGAAGCTCGGAGTTTGCCGCATAAGCGCAGACAAGTGTGACAAAGAGGTTTAAGGCAGATACCGCGGCAAGGCAAACCGAGAAGGCCGGCAGCTCGCGAGGCAGCTTTTTCCCGGCGACAGTCCCGCAGAAATACCCGGCGGCAAAACCGGCAAGCGGCGCCAGGGAGAGTGAGACGCCGCCCAGCGCGTCAAGCGCTGTGCCGGCCACCATGCCGGCAATGGCGCCGGCATACTCCGAGTCAAAAAAGCCTATTGCGGCGGCCGAGACCAGTACCAGCCCCGGCACCGCCCGCCTGAATATCGGGATAAAGGGCAGCGAGGTCTGTATAATTATCAAAAAAAACAGGAGTGTACCGTAAATCGTAATACGGCGCAAAAGAGCCGCGGTCGGGGTGAAAAACCTGACCTTCGGCCTCATGGCAGGCTCTCCTCTTCGGTGTGTTGGGTTTCGTCGGCCTTGGTTATCGAATATGAGGTGATAATCATGACCCGCGTGAGGTTGTCAAAGTCGGCAGCCGGGATTATGGTCGCCGTATATGTGCGGCTGAGCGGGTCGGGCACCACTTCCTCCACCACGCCGACCGGCAGCCCGGCCGGATATATGCCGCCGGTGCCCGATGTGACCACGAAATCGCCGGGGGAGAGGCCCTCCCCGTTTTCAATATATGTCATTTTGCAACGCCCCCTGTCGCGCAGTTCAAAATCACCTACCACCAGCCCCGAAATTCCGCTTTTTTCAATATGTGCCCCGAGGGCCGAGGTGGTCTCGGTTATCGGCACAACCTTGCACCACGAAATTCCGGTTTCTTTGACATATCCTACCACCCCATCGGCCGAGACAACCGCCATTCCCCTCTCAATTCCGTGCAGGCTGCCGCGATTGAGGGTGTATACCGCCATATATCCCCCCGCCTCCCGGCCGATAACCACCGCGTCGACAAGCTCCCACTCAACCTCAAGGCTCTCAAGCCCGAAAAACTCGCGGAGCGCCGCGTTTTCCTCGGCCATACGCTCTGCGTCTGCCAGTCTTTGCCGCAGCTCGGCAACTTCGCGGCTGAGTTCTGAATTTTCTTCTCTCAGCCGGTCAAATTCGGTAAAATATGCCGAAAAACCTGCAAGCCCCTGGGCGACCTTGGCTGCACACCAGCGAAAGGGAAGAGCTACCGCTCCGAGAACGCTTCGCAGCGGCGAAGCCACCCCCATTACCGACAGCACTGTCGTGCAGGTGGTCAGCACAAGCGCTATTGCCAGCGCAATTACAAAAAACTTGTTTTTAAACAGCCGCATTATAATGTCCCCTTGCCCCGAGGTGTGTTCCGAGAACGCTCAAAACAGGCGGTGCGCCGTCAACCCCTCACGGGGCTACGCCCTGTACCTGACGAAACGCGCGGCGGCCGGGTTCCCAAGACACCAGTAAATCCCCCGGCAGACACACGCAGGGGCGTTTTTGGCCCGGGTTGTTCTTATTCCGGTCAGCCTGGTTATCAGCTCGGGCAGACCTTCGAGCATTGCGCCGCCGCCGGTCAGCACTATACCGATATCGTAAATGTCCGAGGCCAGCTCGGGCGGCGTCTCCTCAAGGGTGGTTTTTATCATGGCGGTTATCTGCTCAAGCCGGCCGTAGAGCGCCTCGCATATGTCAGCCGAGCTTACCTTTATTGTCGCGGTCAGGCCGCCGCTAAGGTCCCGTCCCGCCACCTCGGAGATTCCCCGCTCAAACTTCGGCCAGGCCGTGCCGATTTTTATTTTAAGCATCTCGGCTGTAAGCTCGCCGCACAAGAGCTCGTATTTCTTGCGCAGGAACTGCACTATGGCGCGGTCGAGCTCAATCCCGCCTACCCGGAGCGAGTCGGAAATCACAATTCCGCCCATACTCAAAACCGCCACCTGTGTGCAGCCCCCGCCGATATTGACTATCATGTTGCCCTTTGCCCCGGCCACCGGCAGCCCGGCACCCAACGCCGCGGCCAGCGGGGCTTCAATGATAAAGACCTGTCGTGCGCCGGCGTCGTAGACCGTGTCCTCAAGGGCGCGCCGCTCTACCTCATTGATATTGCAGGGCACCGAGACTATAACGTCGGGCCGGTGGAAGAGCGATACTGCCTCAAGCCGCTTGAAATAGCGCTTGAGCATCCTTGTCGCGGCTTCGGGTTCGGCTATAACCCCGCCCTGAACCGGCCGCAGGGCCTCAATTCCCACCGGTGTCTTTCCGAGCATCCGCTTGGCTCCGGCTCCGAGTGCCACAATCCTTCCGCTCTTTTTCTCAAAGGCCACGGCCGTCGGGGACAGGAGCGCAATTCCCTTTTCTTTTGTGACAATTCTTGTGTTCGAGCTGCCCAAGTCGAGCCCGAGCTGCTTTACCCCATCTTACTCCCATCCTTCCGGTAAGTTGCGGTGGCCGCCTGCCGCCCCGCGGAAAATAATATTTCCGACTCAGTTCTGCTGGCGCACCGGCAGTCTTATGTCAAACTCGCGCAAAAGCAAATCCGAGAGCGTTTTTGCCGGCAGGCCGACAACCGTAAGATAATCCCCCCGGACCTCCCGGACAAAGCGCGCCGCCCTACCCTGAACCGCGTAGGCCCCGGCTTTGTCGGCGTACTCGCCGGTGTCAATATATGCTTTGATTTCATCCTCGCCAAGTTCTCTGAACACAACCTCGGCCCGGGCTGTGTCGGCGACCTCTCGCCCGCCGTATATTGCCGCCACGCCGGTATAAACCCAGTGTCCCCGGCCCGACAACATTCTCAGCATGCGCTGCGCGTCGGCGCGGTCAGAAGGCTTCCCGAGTATCTCGCCGCCGCAGAACACCACCGTATCGGAGGATATTATCAGCCTGTCCCGGGTGTTTTCGCCCGCGCCGGTCAGGCGCTCAAGGACCGACTTCCCCTTGCGCAGCGAGAGCTCGCGCACAAGAGCAGCCGGGTCTTTTATATCTGTGTTTTCGTCGGCCTCGGAGACCACCACCTCAAAATCCACACCAAGACGCGCGAGTATCTCCATGCGGCGCGGCGAACCCGACGCCAGAATAATTCTCATTACCTGGTTTTTGGTCCTTTCGGGTTATTCTTTCCTAAGTTTTTTCCTTTTTGAGGAGTATTATACTTGCGACAACCAGCGCGCTCAGCGAAACCAGCAGCACCACGCCCCAAATAATTGCTTTTTTGACAAGCTCCCAACCCTCGGGGGTAATTATAAAGGGCTCGGTCTCGGGTGGCTCGGTGGGCTCGTCGGGCAGCTCGGTGGTCTGCTCCTCCGGGGGCGTGGTCGTGGTTTCCGGCTCGAGCTCGGTTGTGGTCGTTTCCCCGTACTCTGTGTCGGTGGTGGTCTCCTCAACCGGCACAAAGGTCAGGGTTACTGTCACATCCCGGGCGGGCATTACAAAGGTCGCCGCATTTCCCCTTATCGACATATACTCGACACCCTCGCTGAAATGCCATTCACCTGCTTCCATTCCGGGCGGCGGGTCTGCCGACATTTCCACTATATCGTTGTGATAATACCAACCGCTGCCCGACGCGCCGACAACAGTCACCTTGTAGGCGTCAATCCACCTGCCGTCGGCTATCCTGTATACCAGCTTTTGCGTGCCGGTGTACTCGCCAAGGCCGGAGAACACCAGCTCAACCCGGCGGTACTCGCTGTTGTACTCCTCGGTATATGTGTAATCTATGCCGTATGTAAGCGGTTTTCCGTTGAATTTGACCTCAGCAGAGGTCATCATGCTCCCCTGGGGTCTTTCGGTGTCGACCGTCGGGGAGATTTCGGCGTGCTCTATATGATAGAGCATGTAGCTCTCGTTGCACTGAATACACCTGAAGGTCTCAATACCGCTTACAATGCCGGTGCTGACATATCGGTGGGATTCCCTCTGGTAGTGCTCCATATAGCTCTGCCCGCAGAAGGGGCAGTAAAACTCCGAGACCCCCGAGTTGGCACAGGAAACCGGGGTTAGGATTTTTTCAACAAAAAAGTTGTCGCAGCCGAGTTCCTCAACCCGAAATCCCTTATATTCCGGGCCCGTGCCATTCGGGTACCACCTGCCGCCCGACAGCTTCCAGTCGGTGCCGCTTCTTATGAAAACCGTCATGTCGCCCACCCCGGCAAATGAAACCATAGCCGGGACGGCGTCCCGATAATCGCAGGCCGGCTCGCTGCCCTCGCAAATGAGCTTTGAGAGAGCCGCGCATCCATAGAAGGCGCCGGCGCCAATTTTGGCGACATCTGCCGCAAGCCTGACCTCGGAGAGCGATGTGCAGCCCAAAAAGGCCTCAATTTCAATGCGGGAGATTCCCCTCGGAATTTCGATACCCCTGAGAGAAGCGCAGTTTTTAAAGGCATGTTGCCCTATGGCGCCTTCAAGCCTGCGCGGCATGCGGATATATTCAAGCGAGGCGCAGCCGGAAAATGCAAAGTTACCGATTGTTCTTAACGTGTCGGGCAAAATGATTATTTTTGCATTAGCGCACCTGCCGGCGTCGGCCGAAAAAGCCTTGTCGGCTATCGCGATAACCTTCTTTCCGGCAATTTCGCCGGGGATGACAACCGCCTCGGCGCTGCCTGTGCAGCCGGTTATCCTCACCCCGCCGCTGAAAATCTGGTGCTGAAAGTCTGTCGCCTGGCTTACCGCCGAGAACTCAAGCTGCTCTGTGGCGGCAAAGCTCCGGGAGGCCGAGCCGGTATACCCGTAGACCTTTGCCCCGCCGAAGCAGCCGGCGCCGTAAATGGCTGCGGAAGAGGGGTTTGTGGCAACAATGAATTTCAGTGGCGTGCTCCCAGCAAAGGCGCCCTCTCCTACCGCCTCCAGCGTTGCGGGAAGGCAGACGTATTCTAGCGCCGTGCCCGAAAAGGCACCCTCGCCGATTTCCCGCAAGCCCTCGGCAAAGTCGATCTCTTCAAGCGAACTGCAGCCAAAAAAGGCCTTGTCCCCGATTATCTCAACCGAGGGCGGCAGCACCAAACTCGAGAGTAAGCTGCAGCCCGAAAAAGCGCCCTCGCAGATAACCGATACTCCGTTTTCGAAATAAACTTCCTTGATTTCGCTCTGCCCGGCAAAAACACCGGCGCCGATTTCGCGCACCGGTCGGCCGCCAAGCTTCTCGGGGATGGCAACCAAGCTGCCGCTGCCATGATATGCGGTTATTGTGACGCTGCCGTCGGGGTTTATTATGTACTCATAATCCCAGACTCCGCCGTCCGCCGAGACAGACGGGGCGAAAACCCCTGCCACCAGCATGACCAAAAGCGCGGCGACAAGCAGTTTTTTTGTTATTTGTTTCATGTTCTACTTTATACCCGTTGAGCCGAAGCCGCCCGCCCCGCGCTGTGTGCTGTCAAGCGTGTCTGCCTCGACAAGCCGGGCGCGCAGCACCGGCACAAACATCAGTTGGGCAACTCTGTCGCCGTCCCGGATCACAAAACTGCAGTCCGAAGTGTTGGTAAGCCCGACCATAATCTCGCCCCGGTAGTCCGAGTCTATGACGCCGATGCCGTTTGAGAGGGTTATCCCGTGCTTTATAGCCAGGCCGCTGCGGGCGGCAACAATTGCAACCACCCCGGCGTCTGGCTCTGAAGAAGCGGCGTTCTGGGGCGAAATAGACACTCCGGTGGGTATCAGCGCCCTGCCGCCGGCCGGGATGGTGATACTCCCGCCCTGAAGCGCTGCCCGCAAATCAAGTGCCGCCGAGCCCTCGGTGGCATATGCCGGGAGCGGCGCGCCGCGCGTGAGCTTGACTTTAACTTCAATATCCATTTGTAACATCCTTCGATTGTATCAGGCCGCATATGCGCGGCCGCCTTTAGTATAACATAATAAAATATGTATTTCAATAATGCGCGTGTGAAGTTTTTCTAAATTTCCGTTTTTACGAGGGCGCCGCCCACGCGATGCTGATTTGCGGGGGCGGCTCACCCGCACCCCCGCTGAAAACTCTTATTCAAAAACCCCATAGAATTATTTCAGAATTGTCCAAGTAAGCCTTCGTCATGGCTGAGCGCCTTACTCCTCCCTCACAAATCTCACATTTTCAAAGATTTCCTCGGATTTGTTCCATGACACCTTTACAGTATATTCGCCCGGCTCGAAGTCATCCGGTAAATAACATGTTCGCTCAAGTACATCTCCGCGGCGTATGTTCACTTGAGTTAAAGCCGGACTAACATCCATAGAGCCCTCTATAACTGTAACATCCGCTAATTCTATGACAGGCCTGCCACCTTCAATAGGAGTATGAGGATGCTCATAATAATAGAGCCTACCGGATTTGCAGGTCGTTATTACAGTGAGTTCAGCATAATAATAGCGGCCGTTATATTTAATAATACCGTCTTTTACCTCAAAATCAAATTTCGCGGTTTTATTCTCGCAGGAGCAACAGCAAGGCAAATCAATGCCGCAAAATAACAATGCTGTTGACAAAAAGTCGGTACTATATTATAATAAATCATCCATCCGAGAGACATGCTTCCTGTTCGGCCCGTGGTTGCGCAGGTCGGAGCTTTGATTAATTTTTGAAGGGTGTGGTGTCAGAAATGTTAAAACAGCAGAAAAAAACCGAACGAAAATACACGCCGGCTTTGTCAATGAAGCATTTTTGCGAGATAATCGGGGCGCACGGCTATAAAGTTGCCTACATGTGGTTTGACAGCGCGCACGAGCTTCACGAGATGACCTACCGCGAGCTTTCCGACTCAATAAAAAACCTGTCGGCCGCCTTCGCCTCCTTCGGCTGGCAGGGACGCCGCATCGCCATACTCAGCGAGACCTCCCCGCAGTGGGTTATAACTTATGCGGCGGCGGTTACCTCGGGAAATGTCGCTATTCCGCTTGACAAGGAGCTGAAACTTGAGGAGCTCGAGGGTTTTCTCAGGTTTGCCGAGGCAGACGCCCTCGTCTATTCGGGAGCCTTCAACCGCGCGCTCGAAGATAAGGTTAAAAACAATCCCGCTGTGTCGCTCTTTATCCCCATGTCGCTTGAGGACTGCCCCTATGCCGGGGAGGACAACGTCATGTCGTTTGATGAGCTGCTTGCCCGGGGTGAGAGGCATGTCGCGGGCGGGTATGAACTTCCCGAGCCGGATGATCTCAACCGCATGGCAATCATGCTTTTCACCTCGGGCACTACCGGGACCAGCAAATGCGTCATGCTGTCAGAAAAGAATTTTATATCCTGCGTGAACGCCGCCTGCGAGTGCGTAGAATTTTTCCCCGAGGATACCATTGTGTCGGTACTGCCTATACACCACACCTATGAGCTGAGCTGCATGATGGCGGCGCTCAACTACGGAATGAATATAGGTATAAACGATTCGCTCAAGCGCGTGCTCAAAAACTTCAGCTTCTTCCGTCCTACCGGCCTGGTTCTTGTCCCGCTCTTTGTCAACACCATGTACAAGAAAATCTGGGAAGAAGCAAAAAAGAAGAAAAAGGACAAAATTCTCCGGGCGGCGCTTGCTGCCTCCACCCGGCTGCGACGGGTTGGCATTGATCTGCGCAGAGTCCTGTTTTCGGACATCATTTCGGCATTCGGCGGCCGGCTCTGCAAGATAATCTGCGGTGGTGCCCCGCTCAACCCAGAGATTGCCAAAAAATTCGACGAGTTCGGAATTACAGTCTGCGAGGGCTACGGCATCACCGAATGCTCCCCGCTCATTTCGGTAAACCCCTACTATGCCCGTAAGCATGGCTCGATAGGCCCGACCGTAAATTGCTGTACCGCCAGAATCTATCCCGAGGGCGTCAACGAGCTTGGCTATGCCGAGGGTGAGATTCAGGTTAAGGGCGATAATGTCATGCTCGGCTACTATAAAAACCCCGAGGCTACCGCCGAGGTCTTCACCGAGGACGGCTGGTTCTGCACCGGAGATGTCGGTTATATGGACGAGGACGGCTACCTCTACATAACCGGACGCAAAAAGTCGGTTATCGTTCTCGAAAACGGTAAAAATGTCTTCCCCGAGGAAATCGAGGAGTATCTCGGCAATCTCGACACCGTCGCCGAGTGTGTTGTGGTCGGTCGAAAGAAGGAGAACAACCCTGAAACCATAGTCCTCACCGCCATAATCTATCCGAACTTTGACGCCTTCCCCGTGGGCACCGACATCAGCGAGATCGCCAAGGCCGTTCAGGCCGAGGTAAATGCCATGAACCGCGGGCTGGTCGGCTATAAGCAGGTGAGAAAGGTTGAAATCCGGAAAACCGAATTTGAAAAGACTACTTCGCGCAAAATCAAGCGCCATCTGGTAAAATAATTGTATAAAAGCTACATGGCGGGCACCCCGAAATTCAGGGTGCCCGCATTTTGCTGTCAGAATATTGTCAGCCGCAGAAATATATGCGAGGTAGAATATTAGCGGGATAACAGAAAAGCGGCGCGCCGGACAAGGAGTATGTTGTGACCTGGGAAATAGCTCTTGGCCTCTTTGCTATCGTCTCGACATTTCTGGGTGTCATGAAGGTGGCAGTCAGGGTCAATCGCACGCTGACCCTGCTTGAGTCCGCAGTAAATAGGCTGAGTGAGCACATCGAGCGACAGGCCCGAAAAAATGAGAAGATTTTTAAGCAGCTCGGCAATCATGAACGCCGGATTGCGAAAATCGAAAACTTCGGAATAACTTTTACAAAAGGAAGGAACACAAATCTATGAAGATAAGCTGGAAGCAAAAGCTCTCAAGCCGTCGGTTTTGGGCGGCTGTTGCCGGTTTTTTTACGGCGCTGGGCGCCGCCTTCGGAATCGATTCCATGACCTCAAATCAAATAGTCGCGGTCATATCAGCCCTCGGGATTCTTGCGGCCTATATCATAGGCGAGTCCTGTGTGGATGTCTCCCGGGCCCGCGATACCAAAGGCGAGAGTAATAGCGATAGTTAATGCGGGGCGCTGCCCCCACGCCCCCGATTGGGAACTTTTTTAAAAAAAGCCCCTCGAGACTCTCAAAACTTAATTAAATATGAATATGCAGCTTTATAAACACTATAAGTCGGGAGGGACCTGAGCCCTCCTCTTTTTTCGGGAAACTGCAGTCTGGGAGTGGCAATATTTCATCATATGTATTGTAAAATATATAGTAATATGATATAATAATATATATTTAAGCGACGGGATTCATTGCTTAAATGACCTGCTTTTTCGATAGCAAAACACAGGACAAAACACTTTTCTTCTAAATGAAAAACAAGGAGACAGGAAATGCCCTATACCCAAGACCTGCTGAAAATGTGGCAACGGGTTATAGAAAATTTCGGGGATTCGATGCCGCGCGCCACTATTGAAAACCTGTTCTACGATATTGTTGTAGAATCATTTGACGGCAAAGTTGCGGTATTGTCCATGCACTCCGAATACAGGCACTCACTGATAATAAAAAAATATCTTGAAAAAATAAGAAGTCTTATTTCCGAACAGGTCGGCAGACAGATTTCGCTTGTTTTTAAATACAGCGGTTCAAGTCGCTATTATATCGACCAGCTCAGGCTTGAATACAGTCTTTTGGGCGGTGAGCCGGCAGTAAGAGTTGACCCCCAAAAGTCCCTTTCAGAAGAAAACAAAGAGGAGCACGCACGGCCGGTCTCGACCCTACCTCCCTGCAATCAGGAATACACCTTCAACAACTTTATTGTCGGCAACTCAAACAAATTTGCCCACGCCGCCTGCGTTGCGGTAGCCGAGCGGCCGGCGACCGACTACAATCCATTGTTTGTTTACGGGCAGAGCGGGCTGGGAAAAACACATCTGCTTTATGCCATTACCAACGAGCTGACAAAAAAAAAGCCCGACATCAAAATAATCTACACCAAAAGCGAGGATTTTACAAATTATCTGGTGGAATGCCTCAAGGACCGTGCGATGGACCGTTTTCGCCAGAAGTTCCGCAACTGTGACGTGCTACTCATAGACGACATTCAATTCATCGCCGGAAAGGACTCCACGCAGGAGGAATTTTTCCATACTTTCAACGCCCTCTATGAGGAGCACAAGCAGATAATTCTCACCTCAGACCGCCCTCCCTCGGACATAAAAACCCTCGAGTACCGCCTTAAAACCCGATTTGAATGGGGGCTTATCGCAGACATACAACCTCCCGAACTTGAGCTCAGGCTCGCCATTATAAAGAAAAAGTCCGAACAGGCCGGCGTAAAAGTTCCCGACGATGTCTGCGAATTTTTAGCCGAGAATCTCAGAACCAATATCCGGCAGTTGGAGGGCTCGATAAAAAAGCTCAGAGCTCTGAGCTTTCTGACCGGAACCGATATTACAATGGAAATGGCTCGCGGCTGCGTTTCCGAGCTTTTAGGCGGAGCCGAACCGGTTAGTGTAACGGTAGATAAGATATTCACTACGGTTCATAAAAAATACGGAATTCCGAAGGAGGACATCATCGGCTCCCGGCGCACAAAAGAAATTGCATTCGCGCGTCATGTCACCTCTTATCTGATCCGCAATATTACGGAGATGTCGCTGCCCAATATCGGAAAACTTCTGGGAAGAGATCATTCCACGATTATCTCCTCAATAAACACAATAGAAAAAAAACTGCGCTCTGATGCAATCTTCAACGTAGAGATTGACCAGATGATCAAAGAGGTAAACGGCAAGTAAATCCCCAAAAGTACCTTTTCAACAGCATTGTACATAGGTTGTCCGGTGACTCCCGGGGGCTGCGGATTATCGGTTGAAAACCCGGTTTTTTATCCGCAGGCACCAAATCCTTTTCTTTTTACCCAAAACATTTTCACTTGTCAACAACACTTTTCCACAGCTATGTGGAAAACCCTGCTGATAACTCACATTTAAAGTAAATAAGCCGGGTTTTCAACAGCCCAAAAGCCCTCATACTGCCCTTTTTTTGCAGACCTACGCCAGATAAACCTCTCCCCCTCCCGAAAATAAGCCGTCCTTTAGGTTTTGCACTTTTATTCAACAGAGATGTACTGCCGGCGTATAATAAAAATGCCTTTGTTTTTTAAGTGAAATCTACGTTTTCCACATAAAGAGCCGGCTCTATTACTACTTGTATATAGTTATTACTTAACTATTCTTGAAAAAGCCGGCTAAGTCAAGCCGATAATATATCATATCCTCCGAGAAAAACACAGTTTTCACAAACCTATAAAAAGGAGAAGAGATAAAATGAAAGTAGTATTCAACAGAAAGCTTCTCTGTGCAGTCTTTCCGCCGCTTATGTGTGCGGTATCCAACAAATCCACTCTCTCGGCTATTGAGGGGGTGCTGATTGAGGCATCTGAGGACAACTATTGCATACTAACTACATACGATACCGACAAGGGGATAAGGCTGCGCGTCGACGCCAAGGTATTTGCGCCCGGTAGCTACATAGTGAATGCACAAAGATTTTTTCAGGTGGCAAGGGCTATGGACGGCGACGAAATTGAAATTACTGTAGACGCAAAGCTGACCGCCAAAATTGTCAGCGGCAGGTCGACACATAAGATGCCGGTGCTCCATGGCGAGGATTTTCCGTCACTCCCGGAAGTTGCCCATGAAAAGGGTTTTGTTATCGGGCAGGCCCTGCTGAAACAAATGATATCCCAGGTCTCGCACTCCATGGGGATAGATGACACCCGGCCGGTGCTAAACGGCTGCTTTATAAAGATTGAGGACAAGAGTATCACGCTGGTTTCCTGCGACAGTTTCAGTCTATCAAAAAGAGTTGCTTATACCGAGATACAAAAAAAAAATATCGACAATTCGCCACTTGATTTTTCGTTTATAGTACCGTCAAGGACAATAAACGAGCTGCTCAAACTGCTGTCCGACGACCAGGAGTGCGTCGAGATATACATGACCAAGAAAAACATAGTATTCATACTCGGCGAAATCACCTTTTTCTCGCGCCTGATTGACGGTGAATATATAGACTACAACAGAATTATTATAAAAAACCACAAGATAAGGGCAACCGTAAACCATGACGAACTGTTCTCGGCGCTTGAGCGCGCGTCGCTTGTTACCGAGGAAAAGATAGCCGGGAGCGTTCGCTCTCCGGTAAAGCTTGAGTTTTCGGGAGATGTTCTCAAAATTATGGCTAGCTCGTCGGCCGGGAGCACTTATGACGAGGTGACGATTGAGCATGAGGGCGAGGACATACTGATAGGATTTAACAACCGCTTTTTAATGAACAATGTGCGTGCCTGCAGCGGAGAGCGCATAAGGCTGTCGCTCTCAAGTCCCCTCACCAGCATGAATATTGAACCCGAGGAAAAACCCGAGGGGGGCGAGGAGCTTTTCATGCTGCTTCCCATACGCATGAAGGAATGATTTGCCGCAGAGTAAGACTTGAGAATTTCCGCAATATTGCCGCAGCTGAGGTAGGCTTTTGCGAGGGAGTAAATATTTTCATCGGGGAAAACGGAGCGGGCAAGACCAACCTTATTGAGGCGGTCTGTCTTGCCTCAATAGGAAAATCCCACCGCGGGGCCGGCGAAGACGAGCTGATAAACTTCGGTGCCCAGAAGAGCTTTGTGTCGGTTGATTTTTCGGACTCTATCCGTGAGCAGAACATTTCGGTGCTGCTTGAGCGGGGAAGACGACGTCAGGTTGAGCTGAACAGGGTGAGTCTGCGCAAGCTCTCGGATATGGTCGGGACCTTTAATACCGTACTCTTTTGTCCCGAGCACCTCTCAATTATCAAGGACGGGCCGTCGGCGCGCCGCAATTACCTTGATGTCGCTATATCTCAGCTTCGCCCGGTCTATGTTGCGTCGCTCCAGAGGTACAACCATATTCTAAAGCAGCGAAACAAGCTTATCCGCTATGCAAAAGAGGACCGGCGCACTTTTGATGAGACTATTGACTTCTGGTCGGAGCAGCTTGCTGATGAGGCTGCAATAATAGCTTCCATCCGGGCAGAATTTGTAAAGAGAGCCGGTGGCTGTGTTGCGGTAATTTTCTCGGAGATGACGGGGGACAGAGAGATTCCCGGACTAAAATATATCGGCTCCTCAAAGGACGAAGAGGACTTTTATTTTGACCGGAAGGCGGTTAAAAACAGATATATGGAACTGCTCTCCTCCTCTCACGAGCGGGAAATTGCTGCAGAATGCACGCTCTGGGGAATCCATAAGGATGATATTGAGGTGACACTAAACGGCCGTCCGGCACGGATTTTCGCCTCTCAAGGACAGCAGAGGTCGCTTTCGCTGGCACTCAAACTCACCGAGGGCGAAATCTGCCGGGAGGTAAGGGGGGAATATCCTGTTTTTCTGCTTGACGACGTGCTCTCAGAACTTGACGAGGGAAGAAGAAAATATCTCATGGGCAATATCGGCAGCCGCCAGGTTATAATCACCACCTGCGAGCCGACGTCACTGCACGGCGCCAGAATTATATATGTAAAAAACGGAAGTTATGAGGTGTTCGGAAACTGATGTATCTGCATATCGGGAATAATATGAATATAAGGACAAAGGACATTATCGGAATCTTCGACACCGACAACGCCACCCGGTCGGCACTGACAAAAAAATTTCTTAAAAAGGCAGAACTTAGCGGGTCGGTTGAGGCAGCCGCCGAGGAAATTCCCAAATCTTTTATACTATACCGGGCCGGGCTTGGTTATGCGGTCTGCTTCTCACCTCTTTCGGTATCCTCACTTTACCGGCGTATTAAAGTAAATAAATCGTTTGGCCAGCGTGGCAACGTGTAAATAAATCCTGCGAGAAAACAGAAGGAATGATAAAACAATATGGATACCTTTGATACCAAAGAAAAAATAATTTCCGGGGAGGCTGTCGGCAGGGAAAACATAGGCAACGAGAACGGCAACAGGCTCCGTCCCGGGGAGAATTCATACACCGAAAACCAAATACAGGTGCTCGAAGGGCTTGAGGCGGTCAGAAAACGCCCTGGTATGTATATCGGTACCACCTCAAGCCGGGGACTGCATCATCTCGTACACGAAATTGTAGACAACTCGATAGACGAGGCGCTCGCCGGCTGTTGCACCGAGATAAGGGTGACGCTCAATCCCGACGGGAGTGTGACGGTTGAGGACAACGGGCGCGGAATACCGGCAGCTATTCATCCGACACAGGGGATTCCGACCCCCGAGGTTGTCTTTACCAAGCTTCATGCCGGGGGGAAATTCGGCGGCGGAGGGTATAAAATTGCCGGGGGGCTGCACGGCGTCGGCGCGTCGGTCGTAAACGCGCTCTCCGAATGGATGGAAATCGACAATGTTTATGAGGGTATTCGTTACACCGAGCGCTTTGAGCGCGGCAGGGTGGTCCGCCCCTTCAGGTGCGAGGGGGAATCCCGGGATAGGCCTCACGGGCTGAAAACTACATTTAAGCCCGACCCCTTGATTTTTGAGGAAACGGTTTTTGATTACGATACACTCCTCAACCGGATGCGCGAGCAGGCCTTTCTTAATGCCGGGGTGCGGCTTGTAATTGTGGACGCCCGCGGCGAGGAGAGAATCGAGACCGATTTTTGCTTTGAAGGCGGAATCAGGAGCTTCGTTTCCTACCTCAACAGCCAGCGTCACAGCGAGGTAATCCACAATGACGTGATATACATGTACGGTGAGAAGGACGGCAGCATTGCCGAGATTGCAATCCAGTACAACAACAGCTACAACGAAACCATTCTCACCTTCGCCAACAACATGAACACGATTGAGGGCGGGATGCATGAGACCGGCTTTAAGGCGGCGCTGACAAAGGTACTAAACGACTATGCGCACAAGACCGGGCTGCTTAAGGAAAACGACAAGAACCTCTCGGGCGAGGACGTGCGCGAAGGAATCTGCGCAATTGTGAGCGTTAAGCTTGAGAACGCGCAGTTTGAAAGTCAGACAAAGGCAAAGCTCGGCAACTCCGAGATCCGGACGCTGGTTGAGACCACCGTCAACTCCAAGCTTGCCGAATATTTCGAGGAAAACCCGACAAGCGCCAAGGCAATAGTTGAAAAAGCGCTGGCCGCCGCGCGGGCAAGAGAGGCCGCCCGGCGAGCCCGCGAGCTCACCCGCCGCAAAGGCCTGCTTGAGGGAATGACCCTGCCAGGCAAGCTTGCCGACTGTCAGGAAAAGAATGTGGAGCTGACAGAGCTCTATCTGGTGGAGGGAGACTCGGCGGGAGGCTCGGCCAAAAGCGGCCGGAACTCAAGGTTTCAGGCCATTCTGCCGCTGCGCGGAAAGGTGCTGAATGTTGAAAAAAGCCGGCTCGACAAGGTATACTCAAATCAGTCGCTTATACCGATAATACAGGCGCTGGGCTGCAGCATAGGCGAGGAATTCGACATTACAAAGCTGAGGTACGGCAAGATAATAATCATGGCCGACGCCGACGTCGACGGCGCCCATATAAGAACCCTGTTGCTGACCTTCTTCTTCCGGCACATGAGGCAGCTAATTGAACAGGGTCGGGTGTATCTGGCGCAGCCCCCGCTCTACAGGGTCTACAAGCGCTCGGGAAAGAGCAAGGAATATTACGCCTACTCCGACGCCGAGCGCGACAAATATATCGAAATGCTGGGCGGAGTCAATGTCGAGGCCGACCGCTACAAGGGACTTGGAGAGATGGACGCCGAACAGCTCTGGGAGACCACCATGAACCCCGAGCGGCGCACGCTGCTTCGCGTGACTATCGAGGATGCTATAGCCTGCGATGAGATATTCTCTACCCTGATGGGCGACAAGGTTGAGCCCAGGCGCCAGTTTATTGAGAAAAATGCAAAGCACGTCGAAAATCTCGATATTTAGACCTGCTGCGACGGTCTTGGAAAGGAAAGCCCATGCTTTTTATAAGAAAGATTGCAGTCATACCGGCGCTGACAACGGCGCTGCTTCTGCTGACTTCCTGCTCCCGGCCCCCCGAGCTGTCCGAAATATACGACGAGGTTGTGAGCCTCATTGAAGCGTCATACGAGATAAACGAAATATTCTTCGGCAGGGGACTTCCGACTGACGAAGGCCAAAGCGACCTGCCGGGCTACAGCCTTGTGCGGGTCGACGCGAAGTTTAAATCAATTGACGAAATCAAGGCCGCAACCGCGCTGGTGTACTCCGAGGACTACCGGGAGGGCTTATATGAGGTAGCCTTCGGTGGGGTTGCAAGCTTCACGCCGGGCGCTCACAGCGTGGTAAAAGCCAGGTTTATCGAGCACAACGGGCGCCTGCGGCAGGACAGCAACACCAAAGCGCTGATAAGTGCGAAACGTATTTATGATTATTCCTCAATGAAAATTGTAAAGCCTTCAAACGCGAGGAATGTCAATATCAGCATTGACTCGCACCTTGAGGGAAGCGGGGAGATTTTGAACATCACCCTGTCATTTGTGTTTGAGGACGGGCGTTGGCTCCTCAACTCGCCGACCTACTGAAATGAAAATAGCCATACTCACATTAAATCCCGGAATTGACCGGATTATATATCTTGATACCCCGACAAGGCTCGGAACACTCAACCGTGCCTCCCGCAACGTCATTAGCCAGGGCAGCAAGGGTGCAAATGTCTCAATTGTGCTCAAAACTCTCGGCGCCGACCCGGATTACTACAGCTTCACCGGCGGGGTGCTCGGCGGTTTGCTTGAGGAGTTCACCGAAAAGTGTGGCGTGCGCTCGCATTTTGTGAAAACCGCCTGCGGGGTGCGTACAAACACCAAAATTATCGACTCAGGCGGCCTCTGTACCGAATTTAACGAGGCCGGCGGCCCGATACTCCCCGGGGAGCTTGAAGCGCTGCTCGGCAGGCTTTTTTCGGGTGACTACGACATTGCGGTTATCAACGGAAGTATTCCACAGGGTGTGGAAAAGTGTGTGTATAACCGGATTATTAAGCACTTCAATGCAAAAGGAGCATTCACAGTGCTTGACACCGACGGCGAGGCACTCAGGCATGGCCTTGACGCCCGACCCGCCCTCATAAAGCCCAACCTTCGTGAGCTTGCCGGAATTCTCGGAATCGGCGAGGAGGCTCTTGATTCTGAAGAAAAAGTGCTTTCGGGCTGCCGGGAACTCCGCAAAAAATACGGCTGCGACATAATCTGTACAATGGAGCAGCGCGGCTCGGTTTTCTGCGGGTCAGAGGGCGAGTATTATGTCGGCACCGCCCAGGTGCCGCTTTGCGGATTTTCGGGCGCGGGGGACACATACCTTGCCGCATATCTGTACAAGCGATATGTCGCCCGGGTTGACCCTGCCGCCTCGCTCGCCTATGCCGCGGCGGCGGCCGGCGCTAAGGTGGCGCTTCCGGGAACCGGGCTGCCCACAGCTTTACAGATTGAAGAGATATACAAAGCCGGGATAACAGTCAGACCGGCAAAATAAAAAGCAAATTTTCTATTACCGAAAGGCAGTATAAAAGTGGCGAACAACACAAACGAGGACCTTTTATTCGAAAACCAGAAAATTATCGATATCCGCATGGAAAAAGAGGTTAAAAAATCCTTTCTCGAATACTCCATGTCGGTAATAATGTCGCGGGCGCTGCCCGATGCGCGCGACGGGCTCAAGCCCGGGCAGCGGCGCATACTATATGCGATGTACGAGGACAAGCTGACCCACGACAAGCCCTTCCGCAAATCGGCAACCACGGTAGGTAACGTGCTCGGCCGCTATCATCCGCACGGCGACCTTGCGGTTTACAACACCATGGTGCGCATGGCGCAGCCCTTCTCATACAGGTATCCGCTGGTCGACGGGCACGGAAACTTCGGCTCTGTCGACGGAGACGCTGCCGCCGCCTACCGCTACACCGAGGCCAGACTCTCCAGAATATCCGACGAAATGATGCGCGACATCGAAAAGGAGGTTGCACCCTTTGCACCCAACTTCGACAACCGCCTGCGTGAGCCGGTCGTTTTGCCGTCGCGCTTTCCCAACCTTCTGGTAAACGGTTCAGTTGGTATTGCCGTCGGCATGGCTACGAATATTCCCCCGCATAATCTGGGCGAGGTCATCGATGCCGCGCTCTACCGGATGGACAATCCCGACTGTAGCGTTGCCGAGCTGATGGAGCATGTAAAGGGCCCGGATTTTCCGACCGCGGCGACAATTTACGGTATGAACGGCATTATCGAGACCTATACCACCGGGCGCGGACGGATAACCGTGCGGGCGCGCGCCCAAATTGAGGAGGACCATCACCGCATAATTATAACCGAAATTCCTTACATGGTAAACAAAAGCATGCTCTGCGAGGCAATAGCCGGGCTTGTCAAGGACAAAAAGATTGACGGAATTACCGAACTCAGAGATGAGTCCGGGCGGGACGGAATGCGGATAGTCATAGAGTATCGCCGCGACGCCAACGGGCAGATTATACTCAACCAGCTCTATAAATACACGCAGCTTCAGGACACCTGCGCCGTCAACATGCTGGCGCTGGTCAACAGGGAACCAAAAGTTTTGTCGCTGCCCGAAATACTTGACATATACATCTTACACCAGGAAACGGTTATTATCAACCGGACCAAATATGACCTTGACAAGGCGCTGGCGCGGGCGCATATCTTCGAGGGCTTTCATATTGCGCTTTGCAATATTGACCGGGTTATTGAAATAATCAAAAGCTCAAAGACCATTCCCGAGGCCAAGAAAAGGCTGATGGACGAGCTTTTCACAGCAGACTGGTCGGACCGGTACATGCAGGCCCACGGAAAGAGCGGCAGCACGCCTCAAAGACTGACCGAAACCCAGGCACAGGCAATTGTCGACATGACGCTCGGGCGGCTCACCGGCATGGAACGGCAGAAAATCGAGGAGGAGCTCTTCAGGCTGCATGAGCTTATTGCAGAGCTTGAAGCGATACTCGCCGACATAAATAAGGTCAGGCAGATAATCAGGGCCGAGCTCGGGGAGATCCGCCGCAGGTACGCCGACCCCCGCAAAACCGAGATAATTCCGGTTGAGGACGAGATAATCCTTGAAGACCTGATTGAGCGGCACAGCTGCATTATCACTCTAACACACGCCGGGTATATAAAGCGGCAGCCGGCCGACACCTATAGCGCGCAAAACCGGGGCGGCCGGGGCATAATAGGCATGTCTACCAAGGAAGAGGATTTTATTGAGAAGGTTATTGCCGTCAACTCGCACTCATATCTGCTTATGTTCACCAACACCGGCAAGGTGCACATGCTCAAGGCCTATCAGATTCCCGAGGCGTCAAGGACGGCCAAGGGCTCAAATCTGGTTAATATACTTGAGCTCTCTCCGGGCGAGAAGGTTACAGCGGTAATCGGCGTCGAGGAGTTCAGCAAGGACGAGTACCTGACGATGGTGACGAAATTCGGGGTTATCAAGCGCACGCTGCTGACCGAATACGAGTACCAGCGCCGGGGCGGCAAGATAGCGCTTACTCTTGACGAGGGCGACGAGCTGGTCTTCGTCATGCTCACCGACGGCGGCAGCGACCTTGTCATTGCAACCGCCGACGGACTTGCGGTCAGATTCAGCGAGTCGAGAGCCCGGGCGATGGGCAGGGTTGCCCGGGGGGTGCGCGGAATTTCGCTGCGGGAGGGCGACTATGTTACCGGCGTGGCGCAGGTTGATCCCGGGAAAAAGCTTATAACCATAACCGAGAACGGTTTTGGCAAGCGCACCGAATTTGACGATTTCCGCCCGATGAAAAACCGCGGGGGCTTTGGCGTGGTCTGCCATAACATCACACCCAAGACCGGCAGACTTGCCGGGATAAACTCGGTCGGCGAGGATGACGACATTATGATTATTACCGACTCGGGTACAATAATCCGCACGCCGGTGCAGGGTATCCCGGTCTATTCACGCAGCGCCGCCGGGGTTATTGTAATGAGGCTTGCCGAGGGACAGAGCATTGTGAACTTTACCAAGGTAGCCGGCGCCGAGGACGAGGAGCAGGCAATCAACCGGGCCAGGGAAATGGACAAGACCGCCGGGGGCGAGAGAAAGATAATCACAGCACTTCCTGCCGGCGACGATGAAGCCGAGGAAGAGGCCGACACCTCGGATTTTGATTCGGACGGGGACACATAAAGTCCGGTAACAATATACCGGGTAGCACCATGGGCCAACACCCGGAAAAAATCAAAGCAAAGGAACACCAAAGTGGATACCAAATGAAAGCAGTAATGTACGGCGCCGGAAACATAGGGCGCGGCTTTATAGCCAAAAGATTTTATCTGTCAAAAATGCACACCGTCTTCATAGACATTAACACTAAGTTGGTTGAGCAGCTGAACGCTGCCGGACGATACCCGATTTACGAAACCCGCGGGGACGGGTATGTGGCCGAGTGGGTCGAAAACGCCTTGGCCATAAACGGCAGGGAAGCCGAGGCTGTGGCCGAGGCAATTGCCACGGCGGATATTATGGCGACCTCGCTCGGGGTAAATGTGCTGCCGCATGTCGCGCCGCTTATCGCCTCAGGCATTGAACTGCGCTACAGGCGGGGAGGCAAGCCGCTCAACATACTTATCTGTGAAAACTTAATAGGTGCCGAGGCGCATCTGCGCGGGCTGGTCGGCAGATTTATACCCGAGGAGCTCAAAAGCTATTTTGAGGAGCAGATAGGCTTTGTCAGCGCCTCTATCTGCATCACGGTCCCGCCCACGCCCGAGACGTTTCTTGCAGAAAACCCGCTGGCCGTCTGCACAGACGCCTACCGCGAGCTGCCGGTAGACCTTGACGCCTTCCGGCCGAAGGGCGCCGAGCCCCCGGAAATCGACGGCATGGTGGCGCGCTCGCCCTTCGGTTTTTTTATTGAGCGTAAGCTCCTGATACACAACATGGGACATGCGCTTATGGCCTATCTCGGCTGGCAGAAGAAAATAAATCTTATATATGACATCGCCTGCGACGGCGAAATCAAATATATTCTGACCCGCGCATTGCTTGAGTCGGCGCGGGCGCTGGCGAAAAAACACGGCCTGCCGACCGATGAACTTGTCCAGTTTGTCGAGGACCTCATGGTCCGCTTTGAGAACCGGCTGCTGGTGGATGACGTGTTCAGGGTCGGGCGCGACCCGGCGCGAAAGCTGTCGGCCGGGGACCGGCTGGGCGGCGCCTTCAGGCTGGTGCGCGAGGTCGGCGGGGTGCCGGCGCATATAGCCGTAGGGATTGCGGCCGGGCTTTTGTTCGACCACCCCGACGACCCGATAGCCCAGGAGGTGTCGGGATACGCAAAGGACTCCGGAGTCGCCGCCGCGCTTGAGAAATACTGCTCCATAACCGACCCTGCCGACGTCAGGATGATAGAGACATTCTATGAATTGATAAAATCAAAAGCGCCCTTCTCCGAGTTCGTCGGTGCGCTTTCGGCAATGAAAAACACACACTGATAAAAAGGTCTGACGGAAACGAAAGTATCCGTCAGACCTCACTATATAAGCCCCTTTTTTAAAAACTCTTGAGGGAGGTCTGGGGGGAACTTCTTTCAAGAAGTTCCCCCCAGCGTTCTTACCTACCCCCCGCCGCCTTTACAAACGCAGAAAAAAGCGCCGCGGCGTCGGGGTCAAGGTGCCAGTATAGCTCGGGGTGCCACTGCACGCCGAGGAAAAACTTATGACCCGGCAGGTAGATGCACTCACAAATACCGTCCCCGGCATACGCCGCGGCGCGCATGCCCGGCGCAATTTCCTTTACCGCCTGGTGGTGAAAGCTGTTGACCAGCATTTCTTTTTTGCCGCCGGCAATCTCAACAAGCGGTGTCACGGGACAAATATTTATGCGCTGAGTGCGGACTGTGACATCCTCATTTTGCCTGTGGCCTTCAATGTGCTGGTAAAGGCTCCCGCCCATGCCCACGTTTATGAGCTGAATCCCCCGGCAGATGCCGAGCACCGGCTTGCCGGACTTCTCCACCCTCTCAAGCAGGGCAAGCTCAAAGCGGTCGCGCGCCTCGCAGACCTCGACCTTGTCTGAGGCTATCTCCTCGCCGTAATATTTCGGGTCGACATCCACCCCGCCTGCAAAGAGAAAGCCGTCAAAGAGCGCCGAATATTCGTCGAGTTTGGCCTCGTCTTTTGTATAGGCTACAAAGACCGGCAGCCCCCCGGCGCCCCAGACTGCGTCAAGATATGTCGGCCTCATTCTGATATAGCCCTCTGAGGTGCAGGAGGGTGTTATGGCAATAAGCGGTCTTTTCTTCATAATTGACACCGTTTTTGTTCGGATCAGGCATTCTCTGCTCTTGTGGTGTTGTCGGGCAAAAAATGCACCAAAACGCGGGCTATGGCGGCCGAGACCACAAAGGTCACGGCAAGCTCCACCACGGCATTGAGGGCAATAACCGAAATGATGCCCCAGGCGCTCGCCACGCCGAAAACCCCGAGTACCTCCTCATTTCTTCCGAACAGAATCATAAGCAGGCCAACAAAGGTTATTGTGTTGAGCAGCGGGCAGCAGATTGAGGCGATAATGCAGGAGAGCGTTTTACCCCCGCGCCTGATTTTTTTGGCCAGGAGAACGAATATCAGCCCTGTAAGCCAGCCTACGAGCACGCGCGGGACAAAGCAGAGTATAAAGGTCAGCACCGGGCTTATCCCCAGCAGAATGGCGCCGAAGGGGTCGGGCCTGAAGATAAAGCCGAAGCACGAAGCAAAGCTGCCAAGACCGAAGACCGCCCCGAGTATGGCGCCGCCGCGGGGACCGAGCATAATTGCGCCGATTGCCACCGGTATGACCAGAAAGGTTATGGCTATCACCCCGATGTTCATAAAGCCGAGCGGCGTTGTGCCCATGAGTATGATTATGGCGCAGAAAAGTGCAAGCAGGACAAGCCTGCGGGTTTTTTTAGAGACTCTGGGACCTAAATCTGACATGTCGTTATACCTCCGAACCGAGCATTTATACAGATGTCTTTCACTAAAAAAGATTAATAACCATTATATACTATCCTCAAAAAAATTACAATATTAAAAAGTATATTAAATTTCACACCAACCCCCGCCTGCATAACACCAGAATGCACAAAAAACGCCCAGCGGCTATTATTGAAAAAGCCCCATGTTGGCGCTTTACAATAATCAGCACTTATTGTATAATTAATATGATTATATTATGCCATCGGACGACAAAACTAAGGAGGGGCAAAATGTCAAAATACGCAATAGGGATAGACTTCGGAACCCTGTCGGGCAGGGCGGTGCTGGCTGACGTTACGAACGGCAAAGAACTTGCGGTCAGCACAATGGACTACCCACATGGCGTGATATCCGAGATCCTGCCGACGACCGGCCGGAGGCTTCCGGCCGACTGGGCGCTACAGGACCCGCGCGACTACCTTGACGTGCTCGGACATGTCATTCCCGAGGTGATAAGCAAATCGGGGGTGAACCCAAGTGACATTATCGGTGTGGGTATAGATTTTACCGCCTGCACCGTCATACCGGTCCGCGCCGACGGTACGCCTCTTTCTTTTGAGGAAAAATACAAATCCAACCCGCACGCCTATGTAAAGCTCTGGAAGCACCACGCCGCTCAGAAATATGCCGACAGGCTCAACGCCATAGCACGCGAGCGGGGCGAGAGCTGGCTTGAGCGCTTTGGCGGGAAAATTTCCTCCGAGTGGATGTTCCCGAAAATATGGCAGGTATACGAAGAGGCGCCCGAGGTCTACCGTGACGCGGATTATTTTATTGAAGCCGCCGACTGGGTGACCTGGCAGCTCACCGGAAAGCAGACCCGCAGCTATGTCTTTGCCGCGTACAAAAGCATATATATACCCGAGGCCGGAGGATACCCCTCCGAGGAATTCTTCGCCTCGCTTGACGAGGGGCTGCGGCATGTCGTGCGCGACAAAATGGATGCCCCGATAGTATTCACCTGCGAGCCGGCCGGATATGTGACGCCCGAGGCCGCCGCAAAATTCGGCCTTCCGTCCGGGGCTGCGGTCGCCTGTCCCATGCCCGACGCCCACACCGCGCCTATAGGTCTGGGGCTTGACAAAGCCGGCGATATGTGCGCCATAATGGGCACCTCATCCTGCTATATGCTCATAGGAGAGAAGGGAACCGAAGTGCCGGGCATCTGCGGGACCGTGCGGGACGGGCTTATTCCGGGCTTTTTCGGCTATGAGGCCGGTCTCTGCTGCGTCGGCGACCACTTTGCCTGGGCAAAGGAAAACGTCGTTAGCGCCGAATATCTCAGGGAGGCTGAGGAGCGCGGGATTCCGGTGTTAAAACTCCTTATCGAAAAGGCCTCAAAACTGGCGCCCGGGGAGAGCGGGCTTGTGGCGCTCGACTGGTTTAACGGCAATCGCAATATTTTAGTCGACGCCTCGCTGTCGGGCGTAATTCTCGGACTCACGCTTGCAAGCCGGCCCGAGCATATTATGCGCGCACTGATTGAGGCGACGGCCTTCGGCACACGGGTTATCTTTGAGAATTTCGCCGAGCATGGCGTGAACATAGACAGGATCGTCGCCGCCGGTGGCATCGCACGCAAGGACCCCTTTACGATGCAGCTTTATGCCGACGTACTCAGGGCCGACATCGAGGTGTCTGAGTCGACCCAGGCGCCCGCGCTCTCGGGGGCAATTCAGGCCGCGGTCGCCGCCGGCTCGCGTGCGGGAGGCTATGACACGCTGGGCGAGGCTATGGCCGCTATGGCGAGCAGGAGCGACCGGGTTTATCACCCCAACCCCGACGCGTGCGCGGTATACGACAAACTATATGCCGAATATAAAGCTCTGCACGACTATTTCGGCCGGGGCGGGAACGACGTTATGAAAAGGCTAAGAAAACTGGCCGGGCAGCAATAGAAAGCCGTCCGGAAAAAGGTGGTTAAAATGGCGACAAAACCAACTCCCTTATATATAATCAGCCGAATACTAAAGCTGCTCGGCCTGCTTTTGCTGACCTCCATTTTCGGTCTGCTTTTCTGGCGGGTCTGCATCTCAACCATTATCCCACGCGAAATAAAGCGGCTGCAGGTCAACGACAGCCTTGTCGCCGCCTACAAGGCACACGGCGACAAGCTTGAAATGTTCAGGCAGTCGGTGCCCGACATATCGCGCGAGGAGCACAATTACGGGTATTTTTCGGTCGTGGACTATGCCATAATTCCCGAGGCCTCACAGGTGCAGGTGATATTCAGGTACAACCACAGCACAATAGAAAAGCTGGCCGAGGACTTTGAGTTTTCCGGGCTTCCCGGGCGCGATACCGAGCTATTTGAGCTGTCGCTTGTCAAAACCACTGCCCCGCCCGAAAATTCCGAGGGCGGGGCCGACAAGGCCGCTCAGAACGAGCAGCGATACCTCGCGTCAAAGGTAGTCAGCAGCACAACCCTGCTTTACAATTACCGCCGGGTGGTCTTCGAAGGGGTTAGTATCGGCGATGCGGCCGAGCTTTCGCTTGAAATCCATTACCTTGGGCGGGTTGACTACGTAGAACTCTATAACAGAAGGGACGAAAACACCGAAGTAAAGCTCTCGGGCGCCGACAAAAGAGCGCTAAGCACGGCGGCCGAGTAAAGGAGCGCGCGGGGCGATTGCGGGGACTCTGCCCCCTGTTCCGAAACTATTTAGGAAAAAGTTTTCAAAGAATCCTCAGAAAACCTTATAAAAATGTTATATGGGGCATGTTTAACAGGGGCATTATGGCATTCAGAACGCAGAGAGGGAATATCATGTAAAAATAACAGCATCGCCGCACAAGCTTGTGCGGCGACGTGTTTTAGTTGGAATCAAACTGTATAGGAGTTGTCAGTGGCGTTTCTTTTTGGTAATTACCAGGGCCGCAGGAATAAGCGTGGCAATAAATCCGAGTCCGACAACCGACTTGCAGCTTTCCTTTTTGGGAGGCTCGGTGGTTGGGGGAGACACTTCGGTGGTGGTTTCCTCGGTGGGCTCTGTGGTGGTTTCGGTGGGCCCTGTGGAGGTTTCGGGAGGTGTGGTGGTATCGGGAGGCGTAGTGGTGGTTTCGGCCTCTTCACCTACCACCTTGCTGTATGTCAGGGTGTCGTTCTTATACTTATACTGAAGCGTATATGTACCGGCAGCCTCGGCCTTGAAGGTGGTGCCGAGCTTATATAGCGTATCGCCTATAATGAATCCTTCAAAATCACCAAGTCCGGCATCCGGAATATACAGGTCATCGGCAAACTCGCAGGTCTCGCCGGCCTCCATGGGTGCACCGAGAATCAGCTTCTGTATCGGCAGCAGCTTGCCGACCGTGGCCTCGGAAAGCGCGTCGACATAGGGATGAACCAGAAGCATCCTTCTTGCATCAGCAACATAGCCCCATTCAGCGGCAGCAATCCCCTGATAGTCGGGAGCAAAGTTGTAGGTATAGTTCGCTATAGAGCCGGCCATAAGCTGGGTGGTAAAGCAGACTGTCGCCCAGGCGCTGAGCTCGGGGCTCTCGGTATAGATAACCGGATAGTTGGCGTCACCGCCGGTGGTGGTGTTGGCGGCCGTGTTGAGCGCCTCAGAGTAAAGCGCGATGCCATATGTACCGGTGGCGCTGTTCTTAACGTTGAAGTTCTTGTCGTGTCCGCCGTGGTCCGTGTTGCTGCTTCCGTCAACGGCTATGACCTTCACACCCTCGGGAATCCCCCAGAAGGAGCGGAAGTTCTCCATCGACATCCCCTTGCCCTCGTTCCAGAGAGCATAATAAGCCTCATGGTACATAACCCAGAGAAC
>DURE01000002.1 GCA_012837425.1 Clostridiales bacterium | reverse complement strand
TTAGCTTACCGGCTGTATTGAAAATGGGACGTGCGGGGCGCTGCCCCACATCCCGCGCTATTCTGCCCGTAGTCTACTGACTGCCTTGGGAAAGCGGCGCAGAGGGGCCGAGCGCACCTCAAGGGTAAAAATGCACTTTGTCCTGCAAATACAAGCAAACTCCGCGTAGGCGGTCGACAGGTTACCCCATTCGACACCACCCAGTGTGGGCAAACCGGCGAATAACTCAGACCTCTGAGCCGGTTTGCCGGTGTCTTCATGGCGAGTTCTTCATAATCCGCCGCGCTGTGCGCGCGGCGGCAGAGGTGTGGGGGTTCTCAGGGCGGAAACCATAGGTTTCCCCCTCTACGCCTTTCACATTGCTTTTAGGCGGCTATTCTTTAGCAGCCGCTTTTTCCCCCTTATTAAGCGAAGCTGAATTTTCATTTTTATGCTCACTTATCATCCTGCGCAGTGCCGCGAGCGCCGCGTCAAGCCCGCCGACCTCATCTATGATACCGTATTTGACTGCCTCATGCCCGTCGATTATCGAGCCGACGTCTGTGGCTATTTCATCGGGCTTCATCATAAGCTCATATATCTTCTCCGGGGTTGCCGAAGAATGGTCGCAAATAAATCTGACAATGCGCTTTTGCATCTCGGAAAAGTGCCGGAAGGTCTGGGGCACGCCTATAACCAGTCCGTTAATGCGCACCGGGTGAATGGTCATGGTCGCGCTCGGCACAATAAACGACCTTTTCGCCGCGACCGCCAGCGGCACACCTATTGAGTGCCCGCCGCCGAGCACGATTGAGACTGTCGGCTTTGTCATCGAGGCAATCATCTCGGCAATTGCGAGTCCCGCCTCGACATCCCCTCCCATTGTGTTGAGCACGACGAGCAGTCCGTCGACCTCCTCGCTCTCCTCAATTGATACCAAAAGCGGGATTATATGCTCGTATTTTGTCGCCTTCTGGTTGTTGCCGAGCAGGTAGTGTCCCTCTATCTGCCCGATTATCGACAGGCAGTGGATTGCCTCGCGCGAGTTTTTGGCAATCACGCTGCCGCTTTTTTCTATGTTGTTTATCTTTGCGCCGGCTTCTTCGTTCTTCTGTTCGTTATCGGATTCATTTCCACCGTCACTGCCAGTCATGCCGGTGTTACTGAAGTTGTTGTCGTTATTGCCGGAATTATCGCGCTTTTTTTCTGTTCCATTTGGCCGAGCCGAGCTGTCGCTCCCGCCCTGATTATCCTGCCTGTCTCCCCTTTTGGCTGTTTTTTTTTCGTCTTCTGACATTTTGAAATCCCTCCCGATATTGCTTGATTTTTATTATTGCCAAAAAAATCGGCCGATATGTCGCGCTTATTATGTAAAATCGGGATTTACAAGCGTGGCCCCTTATGGTATAATACGTCTGGTGGATTGTTAAATATTTCGCAGTCGCCGATTTGCGCCAAGCCTTGATTATTAAAAAAGAGGTATTCCGATGCAAAACAAAATTATTATTGAAACTTCGGCAAGACATCTCCATGTCACCCAAAGCACACTCGAGGCGCTGTTCGGTGAAGGCGCCGTGCTGCACAAGAAAAAGGATCTGAGCCAGCCCGGCGAGTTTGCCAGCGAGGAAAAAGTGACGCTTGTCGGCCCCCGGGGGCAGTTGACTGCCACCATTCTCGGCCCCTGCCGCCGTGCCGACCAGGTAGAGCTTTCGCTGACCGACGCGCGCACTCTCGGGCTGAATATCCCTGTGCGCGAGAGCGGCAATGTTGTCGGCACGCCGGGGATAAAGCTGGTCGGTCCGGCCGGCGAGGTTGACCTGAAGGAAGGCGTTATCGCCGCCAAAAGGCATATCCACATGACCCCAGAGGACGCCACCGCCTTTGGAGTCTCAAACGGGCAGGAGGTCGGGCTCAGGCTCAGTACCGAGCGGCCGCTGGTTTTCTATGGCGTGGTGGTGCGTGTCAGTCCCAAATACAGGCTTGCGGCGCATATCGACACCGACGAGTCGAACGCTGCCGCTGCCACCGGTGTTGTTTACGGCGAGCTGGTTAAGTAAATTAAAAAAAGGAGCATATATTCTATGGTTTTCTCCAAAGAAGTGGAAAAAATGTGCGTTGTGGCTCAAGGGCCCAACCACGGGCCTTCCCCCATCCCCGAGGAAGGGAAATGGGTCAGGGCCAAAGAGATAACCGATATTTCGGGTTACACCCACGGCGTGGGTTGGTGCGCCCCGCAGCAGGGCGCCTGCAAGCTGTCGCTCAACATCAAGAACGGCGTAATCGAAGAAGCGCTGATCGAGACCCTTGGCTGCTCGGGCATGACCCACTCGGCGGCCATGGCAGCCGAGATACTCCCCGGCAAGACCATTCTTGAGGCGCTTAATACCGACATGGTCTGCGATGCCATCAATACCGCAATGAGGGAGCTTTTCCTCCAGATTGCATACGGCCGCTCGCAGTCGGCCTTCTCGGAGGGCGGACTTGTAATCGGCGCCGGCATGGAGGACCTCGGCAAGGGCGAGCGCTCGATGGTCGGCACTATGTACGGCACGCGGGAGAAGGGTGTGAGATACCTTGAGATGACCGAGGGCTACTGCACAAAAATGGCGCTTGACGCCGACAACCAGGTTATCGGCTACGAGTATGTCTCTCTCGGCAAGATGACCGACCTGATTAAAAAGGGCATCTCGCCGAATGAGGCCTACGAGGCGTCAAAGGGTACATATGGACGTTTTGCCGAGGCGGTCAGATACATTGACCCGCGGCTCGAATAAGAAGGAGGAATGCTGCTGTGGCAAAATTTGAGGGATATGAAAGACGCGAGGCGAAGATCCTTAGCGTACTGAAAAAATATGGAATTTCCTCCATCGACGAATGCCGTGACATCACGCTCGGCATGGGTGTTGACTGCGAAAAGATTGTCCGCGGGACCCAGCCTATATGCTTTGAGAACGCCGTCTGGGCATACACCGTCGGCGCGGCGATAGCAATCAAGGCCGGCGCAAAAAAAGCCGCCGACGCGGCCGCGAATATCGGCATAGGACTTCAGGCCTTCTGCGTTCCCGGCTCTGTCGCCGAGAACAGAAAGGTGGGGCTGGGACACGGCAACCTTGCCAAGATGCTGCTCTCGGAGGCCACCGAGTGCTTCTGCTTTTTAGCCGGGCATGAGTCGTTTGCGGCTGCCGAGGGAGCAATCTCGATAGCCCTCAACGCCAACAAGGTCAGACAGAAGCCCCTGCGCGTGATTCTCAACGGGCTTGGCAAGGACGCGGCCTATATTATCTCGCGCATCAACGGCTTTACATATGTCAAGACCGAGTTCGACAACAACACGGAAACCCTTAAGGTGGTTGGCGAAATTGCCTTCTCCAAGGGCCCCCGCGCCGCGGTCAGGTGCTACGGCGCCGACAACGTCCCCGAGGGCGTTGAGATTATGAAGCTTGAGGGGGTCGGTGTGTCGATTACAGGCAACTCGACCAACCCGACCAGGTTCCAGCACCCGGTCGCCGCGACATACAAGAAGTGGTGTGTCGAGAACGGCGTCGAGTATTTCTCGGTCGCCTCGGGCGGCGGCACAGGCCGCACCCTGCACCCCGACAACATGGCAGCCGGCCCATCCTCTTACGGTATGACCGACACCATGGGCAGGATGCATTCCGACGCGCAGTTTGCCGGCTCCTCGTCGGTCCCCGCGCATGTTGAGATGATGGGGCTTATCGGCATGGGCAACAACCCGATGGTCGGAGCTACTGTCGCCGTCGCCGTGGCTATTGAGGAAGCGTTTAAGCGTTAATAATATCAATGTAAAAGCAGGCTTTCGGCTTTAATGTCGAGGGCCTGTTTATTTGCGCCTTTGTATGTATTTTTGATCGGCTTCAATCGCACTGTATTCTTCGCGTGTTCTGCTGTTGCGCTTTATTTCCCGGCTTATTGTCGAGGGTGAACGCTTTAGCTCCCGTGCTATTTCTGCATTACTTTTCCCGCTCTTTATTAAAACCAGTAGACTTTCTCTCTCTTTTGTGGTAAAATGACTGTAGCGACTCACCGTTTCTTCCTTTCTTGGTTAAAGGATTATTCGATGAGTTGCTATCTTTTTGCTATCTTAATCCAAGTCAAAAAGGGGCTTAAGCGGGGAGCGGGGCGGAGCCCCACGAGTTATCCCCCGACTGCCTCGGAGATAAGCTGGTTGATTCGCTCTCTCACTGCCAGCAGTTCCTCGGACCTGCCGGGACATTTCGAGAACTTTATCTCGCCGATTATGCGCTCCATTTCGGCCACCACCCGCTCCTTGCCGTAATACTGCCCGCAGAGATCCATGGCGCGCCTGTCCTGAAGTGCCTCGAAAAAATGCACGATACGCATTGACTCGAGCGCCCGGCCGTCATGCGAGGGGTAGACCGAATAGGCGTCCCCCGAGGGCACGAAATACCCGCCGGTCGAGTCGAGATAGGGATTTACCCGGTCGCATGAGAACTGGTTGAAGTAAAAATTGTATCCCCACTGCAGAAATCCGGCTATGTCGTATTTGTAGAACTGCATTCCGATAGCGCGTGTGCGCGCTCCCGGCATGGCAAAGAAGCGGTTGCTCACATCCACGCCCTGGCTGCAGCAGTAATAGGTCCAGAGCCCCGGGACCTTGGCTTTGAGAAAGGGCTCGATATGGTTGTTCGAGGGAATCGGCGTGCTCACTATCCCGCGCCCCCAGAACTCAAAGCTCGATAGCGCGTCGGCGACAGTGTAGCCGTCAAGGAGGTCGGCGACAACCGCGCGCGATTTAGCGTACTGCTCCAGGTGCTCGAGGCGCGGCTCGTCGGATATATGGAAAATGCAGCGCTTGTCAAGCCCGCGTGACTTCATGTGCTCAAGGAAGTCGGGGATGAAGGTGCGCAGAAAGCGCGTGTATTCGGGGCCGGCTGCCTCGGTATCCCAGCCGAAAATCCGCTTTTCCACCCCGTCGACTGTGGCGACAATCTTCGGTGCGTGTGCCGCCCCCCACTGGGTAAACAGGTGGCTTATCTCAAAATATTTAATGCCCGTCCTCCCGCACATATCAAGCCAGCGGTCAAGCTTTGTGTAGTCAAAGCTGTACTCCCCGCCGTCAACCCTGACTCCGACAAGCTGTACGGTCGGCCGCTCGCCGCCTACCGCTGTGTCGAGCGGCGGAGTGAAGACAGGTGTGAGCAGCGTGTTGATCCCGTTTGCCACCGCCGTGCGCACGAAATTCTCGATTATCCCCCAGTGCCGCTCCGAAAATATCCCGACACTGTAGTAATCGGCAAGGCAGTCGCAGTGCAGCCATTGCGTGACATACATTTTTCCCTCGGGGAGCCGGGCGGGGATGACCATCACGCGCGCCGTAGCCGTCGCGGCGGCGGTATCGCCCGAGTAGAGCCCGACCTCAAGCTCATATGTGCCGCCCGGGAGGTCATCCGGTATTTCTATGGTTATCCAGAGGCATCTGGTCTGAAAACTCAGGACCGGAACCATGCCCCGCATAGGCAGCTCCGAGAGCAGGTCGGGATAGAGCCCCGGCTCGGTTGAGAGATAATTGTCGTCAACCCTATCGGGGTAGGCCGGCATGAGCGACGGGACAAAATCGACCAGCCGCAGCCTTGCATATTCGGCAAGCCGGCCGCTGACCCTCGGGGTATACCATTCGCGCCGTGGCTTTGTGGGGTCCTTCCCGCGATATGCCAGCTGCAGCGAGAGGCGCTCGCCGCGAAGGACCGAGATCTCCTCAATTGCAGAAAGCCCCGCAATGTCGGTTCCGGGGAAGCATTTGTCAAGAGATGGAATCAGTTTTGCCTGTATCATAATTCTACCCTCTGTATTCCTCTCCGGTTGTCTGTTATATTTTCGGGAACAGCTCAAGCAGCCCGGCCGGGCGGTCGATAATGAAATCGGCCCCGGCACGTTCGAGCTCTCGGGCGTCGCGGTAGCCCCAGGTGCAGCCCACCGTAGTCATTCCGGCATTGCGTCCGGTCAGAATATCTATGTCGCTGTCCCCCACAAAGGCGCACTCGGCAGGCTCGACTCCGAGCTTTGAGGCGGTCAAGAGCGCCGAGGTCGGGTTGGGTTTTACCGGCAACCCGGTCTGCCCCGCCGCAAAACATATCTCGTCCTCCCGGAACAGCAGCTCGGTCAGCTCACGGATAAATCTGTCCGGCTTGTTTGACAGAATTGCAAGCCTGTACCCGCGCCTGACCAGCCCGGCAATAGCCTCCTGCATGCCGGGATAGCAGCGGTCGGTCATAAGAAAGGTGTGCGCGTACTCGTCGCTGTAATAATCGAGTACCCTGCCTACATACGCCGCGTCGGTAGCCAAGTCCTTTGGCAGGACCCGACTGATTAGCTTGAGCGCCCCGTCCCCGATGGCAAGGCGGACCTCGTCGCGGCTTTTTTCGGGGTGGCCGAAATGCCGCATGGTGTTGTTCACCGCGGCCCGGATGGCGTCAAGCGTATCGGCCAGCGTTCCGTCAAAATCAAAAATGATAGCCCTGATATTCTGGTTTTTCATCCGAACACCTCGCAAAAATATCCCGTACAGTATATCACAGCCCCGCCGGGCTGTCAATTGTCTTTGACAAAAAATCGGCACGTCCCCGAACGGGGGATTATCCTGCGGGGGTCCTGCTCCCGCACCTCCCGTCAAAGGGATTTTTTGAAAAATCTCTTTGGAATCTTCAAAAATTCTCAAACTATATCGCCAATTGAGCGGCGCGGACCCCGCATCCCGCACTTTTGCTGCCACAAACCCACCGATTCACTTGGGGAGAGGGCGCGGGGTCTGCTTTATAAAAAAGCCCTTTGGAAATCCCCGGAAACCACAACAATAAAAACATAGTACGCCGGCCGCACAGCGGCCGGCGCAGACTTCCTTATTTTAAATAATCCATAATATCAAGCTGCAGCACAGGCAAAAGCCTTGTCAGCACAACACGGCGCCTCATGTAGGCGTGATAGCGCAGGCCGGCCTCGAGAAGCTCGGGTGAAACAGCCACATCCTCGGGCTCGGTTGCCGCGCCCGCGGCTCTCATCAGCCGCAGGAGGTCCTCGTCGGAGGGGAGGGTCTCCTTGATAAGCCGCCGTATCTCGGGCCAGACCTTCTTGAGCCGTGCGAGGTCGACCTCCTCGGTAATCGTGGGGGTGTTGAACTTCATCAAATCGTCTATCTGCTCGGGCGCAAAGGCGGCGCGGACTTCATCCCAGTCCGTGGGGTCGGGTATCGGGTCTACATCGGTTATACGGTCGGTGATATTGTGATAAATGCGGTTGATAAGCACTGTAGCCACACCGACCTTTTTACCATGGTACTCCGGCCATACGCCGCGCACCAGCTTGTAGCACTCCCAGAAATGCGAGAGCACATGCTCTGCGCCCGACGCCGGGCGTGAGGAGGTGGCAAGCTTCATGCCGAGCCCCGAGAGCACCAGCCCCTCCATAATCCCGCCGGCCGTCTCCTCATCCTCAAGCGTCACCCGGTCGGCCAGAGAAATAACCTTCTCAAGCCCCTTCATCGTGATTCCCGCGACCGCCGGGCAATAGTATTCGTCGATAAGCAGATTGGCAATTCTCCATTCGAGTATGCCTAAGTATTTTGCAACCATGTCGCCAAACCCGGCCGCCTTGAGCTCGACCGGCGCCTTGGCTAAAATTTTTGTATCGGCAATTATTATTTCGGGCTGTTCGGCCTTCCATGAGGTTTTGAAATTGTTCTCAATTATCGGTGCGGTGTCAGACGCAAATCCGTCCATCGAAGGCGCGGTGGCAAAGATACAAAAGCGCTTTTTGGTTTCAAAGGCTGCGACCCGGCAGAGGTCGTTTAGTGACCCAGAGCCTACCGAAATAATGCCGTCGATATCAGGGCACAGCGCAAGAAGCTCGCTGACCTGTTCCGCCCGGGCGTATTTCATATCCGGGTAGATGAGCTTTTTCATTTCATACCCGGCGGCCGACAGGCTATCAAGCAGCCCGGCCGAGGCCGACAATGTGTTGTCGTCGGCTACCAGCAGGACTTTCTTGGGAAAGCCGGCACTGTCGAGCAGCGCGCCGGTCCTTTGTGTCGCGCCGCTGCTTATTTCAACGATTTTTGTAACAAGCGTGTGCTTTCTGCCGCAGGGGCAGTCGGCAAGGTCGTGCAGAATTTTTTTAAGGTCCATTTTATACCTCGGAATTCGTTAAAAATACTTATAATATTATAACCTCCGACAAGAGTAATTGTCAAGTGCGCTTGACAGAAAAAGCAGGTCATATTATAATTGATTTTACATATTATAACCGAGACGGAAGACAGATGGAGAAGAAAATAATACTCAGGCTGCGCTCGCGCCGGGTCGAGATAAACAACGACAGAATAGACATATTTGCTGGCAGCTTCACCCCCGGCAGGAGTGCCAGCGATATGCCCGACAAGCCCGATATAATTGAGCTCATGACCGAGGGCCTGCTGCGCGCCGAGGGCGGGCGCTGCGAGCTGTCCTACGACGAGAGCGAGCTGTCAGGGCTTGAGGGCTCGAAAACCCTGCTCGTATTCGATGAAGCCCTGCCCGATACGCTTACCATGATTCGTAGCGGGGCGATTAAGGTCACCATGGTTTTCTGCCCCGGGCTGCGGCATGTCTGCAGGTACGACAACCCGCAAATCCCCTTCGAGCTGACCCTGATGACCCATTCGCTCAAAAACACCCTGCTCTCCGACGGCAGGCTTGAGATTGATTACACCACCGAGCTTGCCGGCGTCGGCCGCGCGCGCACCCGGCTGACTGCCGTCATTCACGATGCTGTGCCGACCGTAAAGAAATACATAATGGCTAAACAAAATTGTTAAAAGGAGATTTGCGGCGGTACTGAAAATTTGTACCGGCTATAATGCCTGATATGATAAACGAAAAAATAAAATCGGCCGAGATACTCTGTATCGGTACGGAGCTGCTGCTCGGCGACATAGTGAACACCAATGCAGCCTATCTGGCCGGTAAGCTGGCCGGGCTGGGTATTCCGGTCTTTCGGCAGGGGGTGGTCGGCGACAACCCCGAGAGGCTCAGGGCCGCAATGGCAGAATCGCTCGGCCGTGCCGACCTGCTCATCACTACCGGCGGGCTCGGCCCGACCTGCGACGACATTACCAAGGAGACCGCCGCCGAGCTGCTTGGACGGAAGATGCATTTTGACCAAATGTCGCAGAACAGAATTGCCGAGTATTTCGCCTCGCGCGGCTGCACTATGACCGAAAACAACGCAAAGCAGGCTATGATGCCCGAGGGGGCCATTATTTTTCCGAACGACCGCGGCACCGCCCCTGCGCTGGCGATTGAAGGAGAACTTGAGAAGGGCGGCGAGGTCAAGACGATTATCATGTTGCCCGGCCCCCCGCACGAGATGATTCCGATTTTTGAAGGCGATGTGATACCCTACCTGCAAGGGCGGACCGATTATGTAATATTCAGCCGGAACGTGAATATATTCGGGATCGGCGAGGCGGCCGCAGAACAAATGCTCCGCGACATGATGATAAGCGCTACAAACCCGACCGTGGCCCCCTACTGCAAGGTTGGCGAGGTGAGAATCCGCGTCACCGCCCGGGCGCATACCGAGGCCGAGGCCCGCAGGATGGTTGACAGACAGGTTGAGCTGATAAAAAAGACGCCGGCTGCCCCCTATATTTACGACGTCGATTCTCCCTCCATTGAGGATACCGTTATCCGCCGGCTGCGCGAGAGGGGACTGACGCTCGCCGTGGCCGAATCCTGTACCGGTGGGCTTATTCAAAAGCGACTGACCGATATTGCCGGCTGCTCGGATGTCTTCCTCGGGGGATGTGTGACCTATTCAAACAGCTCCAAAGTTACGCTGCTCGGCGTCAGCGCCGAAACTCTCAAATCTCATGGGGCGGTCTCGGCACAAACAGCCGCAGAGATGGCCCGCGGCGTGAGGCTCAGACTGGGGTCCGACATCGGAATTTCAACCTCCGGCATTGCCGGGCCGGGCGGCGGGACGCCAGAGAAGCCGGTGGGAACCGTTTATGTGGCAATCAGTACAAAAGACGGCGAGCAGACAAAACTCCTGCACCTTGCCGCACTGCGCGACCGCGCTACCATCCGAACACACGCGGCAAACGAAGCGCTGGCCCAGATTTTCAGGATATAAATGGATGCGGGCCTCCGCCCCACACCCTCGATTTTTTTCATGGGGGCGCTGCCCCCACACCCCCGCTCAAGGAACTTTTTTGAAAAAAGTTCCTTGAGAATCCTCAAAAACTTCCTAAAACCATATCGCAAATAAAGAAGCGCGGGCCCAACAAAAGCCGGGAGATTGATTTTGTTCTCCCGGCTAAAAAATATGAAATATTGCCGGCGTCAGCTACACCTCAATAAAGGCACAAACCGGGTTGTGGTCCGAAATATAAACCCCTTCCTCCGGGATGTCGGGCACCACAAAGGATTCCGAGGTGTCGCAGGGCAGGTCGGTGAAAATATAGTCTATCTTGGATTTTTCCTGATCCGGCACACGCCCGAAGCCGTGGAAGGTGCCTGGCAACCCTGCCGTCGCGTCAACAATCCGGCGGCTGTTTACCGAGGTGATAATTTCAATCTCGGGTGTCCCGGGCGGGGCGTTGAAATCCCCGGTGAGTATGAAGCCCTCTGGCTTCTGGGTCAGGTACTGCAATAGCTGTACCGAGCCGAGCAGCCGCGCGGTCTTTCCCCGGTGGTCAAGGTGCGTGTTGCAGAATACGAAGGGCGCCTCGCCCGAAAGAGGCGCAAGCAGCGCGGCGGTGGCAATCCGCGGGCAGGCGCTTTGGTCGAGTCGGTAAGTCGAGCCGGGCACCGTCGGGGTGAGCGAGAGCCAGAAGTTCTCAAGCCACAGAAGCTCAAATGCGCCCTTGCGGTATGCTATCGAGGTCGACTCGCCGTGAAAGCCCGACCCGCGCCCGCAGCCAAGAACCGTATAGCCGTCAAGCGCGTCGACGAGCCACCGGCGCATGTTGTCGGTAACCTCCTGAAAGCCTATGATGTCGGGGGTGTGGGTCCTGATCGTGTCGAGTATGCGCCCCTGCCGGTTCGGGAAGTAGTTAATCCCGTCGCCTCGTGACTCGGTGCGCAGGTTCATTGTAAATACCTTGATTTTCATATCCGCCTCCGTCAAGTTGCAGCTACATTATATACCCGCCCGGGCCGGTTTTCAAGTATGTGAGCAAACTTTAGGGAAATAGGTCAAAATATCCGACCGGCCTTGACAGGGCGCCGATATTCAAATATAATGTACGGGAATAATGCGATTTTGGAGGCTGCACGAATGTCAAAAAACAAAATAGTTGTCCTGTCGGTTGACGCACTGGTTTATGAGGACCTTGAATACCTTAAAGACAAACCCAATTTCTCGCTGCTGTACGAGGGCGGCTCGATTGTCAAGCGCACGCGGACAATATACCCGACCGTGACATATCCCTGCCATGTCTCAATGTCGACCGGCGTCTATCCCAACAAGCACGGGGTGACAAACAACTTCCTGTTTGTCCCCGGTCAGCTCAAAAACCTGCCCTGGCACTGGTTTGCCGACGTTATCAAAACCCCCGACATCTTCACGGCGGCAAAGTCTGCCGGGTTGAGTACCGCGGCGGTTTTCTGGCCGGTGACCGGCAATCACAAGGATATCGATTATCTTGTGGCCGAATACTGGCCGCAGACGCCTACCGAAACGCATGAGGAATGCTTCAGGCGGGCCGGCACCACGCCTGAGGTTTATGAAAAGTGTATAAAACCTTTCTCGGACGGTGTCAAAATCCGCAAGCACCCGGCAACCGACTGGTTTCTTATGCAGGCGGCCTGCTCTATGATTCGCAATTTCAAGCCCGACCTGCTGCTCATACACACCGGAAACATCGACTCCTACCGCCACTCAAACGGCGTTTTTGCCGAGCGGGTCACAATGGGGCTTGACGAGGTCGAGACACATATTGGGATGCTGCTTCAGGCCGCGCGCGACGCCGGAGTTTTCGAGGAGACCAACTTCTTCCTTGTCTCCGACCACGGTCAGCTTGACGTGGTCCGGACCATGAAGCCCAACGTGGTATTCGCCGACCACGGGCTTATAGAGGTCAACGAGGATGGCACGCTCGGCGAGTGGAGTGCCTTTGCCCAGTCGGCCGGGCTGTCGGCGCAGATACACCTGAAGGACCCCGACGACAAGGAGCTCTGGCAGAAGACCTACGATTTGCTGAAATATATGCGCGATGAGGGCATATACGGCATCAGCGAGGTTTATACCGCTGAGGAGATAAACGAACTTGAGCATCTTTCGGGCGAATTCTCGTTTGTCATTGAGACCGACGGATATACCACTTTTTCTGAGGACTGGAGGCGCCCGATGGTGAAGAACCTTGACGTGTCGGATTACCGCTTCGGCCGCGCCACCCACGGCTACAACCCCGACAAGGGGGCCCAGCCGGTCTTTCTCGCATACGGCCCTGCTATCAGGAAGGGTGTTGAGATAGAGCGCCGGCCGACGGTCGACGAGGCGCCGACCTACGCGAAAATCCTTGGCGTCGATATGCCCTGGGCCGATGGTGTGCCTGTCGACGAAATTCTTAAATAAACATCTGCCCCGGCTGCCCGCAGCCCTAAAGTCCCGGGCATAAAAAAGCCCCGGGATAAGACCCGGGGGTGTTTGGAGCGGACAACGGGAATCGAACCCGCATCTCCAGCTTGGGAAGCTGGGGTTTTACCACTAGACTATGTCCGCATATTTGCGGTGTCTATCAGTATATAATAAATCGGCCGGTTTGTCAATCCCCAAATAATAAAATAAGGATGAAAAGATATGCGTCTGGCTACCTCAACCTGTATTTTCCCGAGACACCGGCAGGGCGGCGCGATACCGCTTGTCGAGTCTGTTGCCCTGTGCCGCGAGTGCGGCTTTGAGGTTATTGACCTCAACTTCTGCGCGGCTCTGAAGAAGAATTCGGGCTTTCCGCTCTGCGCGGACGACTGGGAGGACTTTGTCGACCAGCTCGGCGAGGCCGGCGCCAAGTATGGCGTGACATACAACCAGTCCCACGCGCCCTTCGACTCCTACCTCCGCCGCGCCGACCGCCCACTCTCTGACGAGGAGCTTGAATGGTATTTTGAGATACTGCGCCGCTCAATAGTCGCCAGCGCCAGGCTTGGGGTCAGGTGGGTGGTTACCCACGCGCAGACCGACATACTCTCAGACGAGATGGGCTTTGAGCAGAATATTAAGACCAACCTGTGGTTTTACGCCCCCATAGTCGAGTGGGCCAAGAAATACGGCACCGGAATTGCCATTGAGAACATGGCTGAGTTCAGCCCCGAGAAGACCAAGCACCGCTTCACCGCCACGGTCGAGGAGCAGATAGCCATAATAGACGCGCTGGGTGACCCGGATGTGGGGGGGTGCTGGGACTTCGGTCACGCGCAGCTTGTCTACCGCGACCAGCTCACTCCGCTCAAGAAGCTTGGCAGCCGGCTTGTGGCAACGCATGTTCAGGAATGCGACGGCAGGCAGGACGACCATTTCATCCCCTTCATCCGCGGCAGCACCCCCTGGGAGGAGATAATGGCCTATCTCAAGCAGTCGGGCTACAAAGGGGATTTCACATACGAAATTCACGGCTTTTTCCGCAACATCCCCGACGAGCTGCATGTCAGAGCCGGAAAATTCGCCTATGAGGTCGGCTGCTACCTCCTTGAGCTGTATAATAAAGCGTAAGACACGCGCCGCCCACACCGGGCGGCGCTCTTTTTATTCGGGCAGCCGGTTGCTGAAAACCAGCGTTATGAGGCCGCTTCTGCATTTATTGGACGGCAGGGTAAGCAGCCCCTTCTTCTCAAGCATCTTGACACCGGCCGGTGTTTGTGTTATAATATACCCGCAACTCTGCCGAACGGCCGCGCGGCATGGTGCCGAAAGGTATTGCCGTGAGGAAAGTCCGGGCTTCACAGGGCAGGATAGCTGATAACGTCAGCCGCAGGTGACTGCCGGGAAAGTGCAACAGAAATAAACCGCCGGGCCCTGCCCGGTAAGGGTGGAAAGGTGAGGTAAGAGCTCACCCGTTCCTATGGTAACATAGGTCCGCTGTAAACCCTATCCGAAGCAACACCGCATGGGGATTTTGGCTGGCCCGGCCCATGTCCCCGGGTGGCACGGGAGAAATCCCGGAGCGCAGTGGCGACACTGCGCACAGACAGATGGCCGTTTTCAACAGAACCCGGCTTACAGGCAGAGTTGTGGTATTAGATATTAGACATTAGTGGAGACGGAAAAAGGACGCGAGGAGTGTCCTTTTTTGCTTTGTGAAATAAGGCCGCCGGATTCTATAGTCTGAAACCGCAAAATATAAAATGAATCGCATCAATGCTTTTACTTGACATTCGGGGGCAAGTAAAGTAGAATTAAGTAGTAATAATTCGCAACCAACAGCCCAAAGCCGACTGCCCGGCCGCTGCAGATAAAGGAGGGAGTATTGAGAAAAAGGCTGATAAAGCGAAGGTACGCCCCGCTTCATACGCTATTTATTCCGCTTGTAAGACTCTATTTGCGCGTGTTTTGCGGCTGCCGGTTTGAAGTGACAAAGCTCAAGGCCGGCCAGGGTTGCCTGATTCTTGCCAACCATGTAAATTCGCTCGAGCCGGTGATGCTTGAAGCGTCATTTAACCGCCCGGTCTGCTTTCTGGCGCAAAACGGGCTTTTCCTCGGGCCGCTGATTCGCCTCTTGCGCCATCTCACCCCCTTTATCAGCATAGACAAGGGGAATGTCGACGCTGTGGCGGTAATGCAGTGCCTGCGGTACATAAAAGAGGGCGGGGTGCTTGCTACTTACCCCGAGGGGAACCTGACCTATGACGGTGAGCTCGGATATATGAACCCGTCGATTGTAAAAATGGTCCGGGTGCTCAAAGTTCCGGTAATCTACTATACCATACGCGGGGGATACGGGCTTGACCCGCGCTTCGGCCGCAGTCCGCGCCGTGGCAGAATGTACGGCAGGGTGGCAGGGGTGCGCAGCGTCGCCGAAATTGCGGCCATGACCGACGAGGAGCTTTTTACCGACATACGGAAAATGCTCACGGTCGACGAATTTTCGGCCGGCCTATACCGCTCAAAGCGAAGCGCCGAGGCGCTTGAGCGCGTACTCTACCGCTGCCCGGCCTGTGGCAGGACCGAGACCATACAATCACGCGGGCGATATGTCAGCTGCGTCTGCGGGCTGTGTGCCGAATATCGCGACGACCTGACCTTCGGGTTTGTTCGGGGAGACTGCGGCCTGCGCTATGTCCGTGACTGGATATATGACGAGCTTGAGTGGGTAAAGTCCTATGTCCCCGACCAAGACAGTGTGATTTTCAGTGACGGGCAGGTGAAGCTTGAGAAAAGAAGGTCGGACATGAGCTACGGCGAGCCCGAGTGCGGGCCGATGGCTATGACCGGGGAGCACATTTCTGTTTGCGGCAGGACTTTTCAGCTTTCAAGGCTCAGCAACATGGTGCAGATAAAAAAGCAGATTCTCCTCTTGTTCACCACCGAGCAGGAGGTATACAGAATCACATCGCCAAAAGTTTTTTGTGCACTCAAATACATCCACATGTTTCACCGGCTGCGCCAGCTCAGAACCGGCGTTTATGATAATTACTTCGGGATGTGAGGGGCCGGTGCCGACAAATTCAAGTAAAGGAATGGATACACAATGGACATCAGTTTTTTTGATTCCGAGGTCTGGGCGTTTCTTGTCATAATTGCGCTGCTGCTGGCTGCCATGATGGTGGCCTATGCCATGAAAAGAACCATTCCCCGTGTCCGGCAGTCGCTTATACCGCCCTCGGTGCTCGGGGGACTGTTTCTGCTTGCCGCGTCAACCATATTCAAGCTGATAACCGGGAAATACATGTTCGAGACCGGTATTTTCCTGAAGGGATTTCAGACCAGCGGAAACGCCACGCTCGAAATCATTACATACCATTGCCTGGCAATAGGCTTTGTCAGCATGACGCTGCGCACCACCGACAAAAAAATCGGGGGGCGGCGTGCGGTTGAGGTTTTCAACACCGGCGTCACCACGGTGGCTACATATCTTCTTCAGGCGATTTTAGGGCTGGGCATCACAATACCAGCGGTGATGATAGCCACCGACTCGGGACTCATTCCGGCTGCCGGCGTGCTTCTGGCTTTCGGATTCGGGCAGGGGACCGGACAGGCACTGAACTTTGGCAAGATATATGAGGCCGAGCGGGGCTTTGCCGGCGGCGCCTCCTTCGGGCTGACGGTTGCCGCCATAGGCTTCCTGACCTCAACAATTGTCGGCGTGGCATACCTGAACTACTTGAGGCGAAAAGGCCGGCTCACCGGTGTCAACGTCGGGAGGGTGGAGCAGACCATAGTCGAGGACGAGGGCGACAACGAGTCGATGGACACCTTCACGGTTCAGGTCGCACTCATTCTCATCGTATATGTAATAGCCTACGCAATTATTAACCTGCTCTCCCGCCTTTTGCCCGGGCTGCAGCACACCTTCTTCGGATTCAACTTCCTATTGGCGGTGCTTGTAGCCATTCCGGTAAAGGCAATCGTGAATCTTATACAGAAAAGGGTCGGGGGCGAGAGAAAAATCATCAGCAATTATCTTATGAACCGGATAGGCGGGTTTGCCTTTGACCTGATGATTGTTGCCGGAATTGCGGCTATCAGGATTGACCTGATAACCAACTACTGGCTGGTCCTGCTGCTTATGTTCATATTCGGCGCGGTCTTTTCCTTCGCTTACCTTCACATAGTATGCAAAAAGCTGTTCCCCGAATATGAAATTGAGCAGTTCATGGCTATGTTCGGAATGCTCACCGGCACGGCGAGCACAGGTATTATCCTTTTGCGCGAGATTGACCGCGACCTGAGGACCCCGGCCTCTGAAAACTTAGTGTACCAGAACCTCCCGGCGATAGTTTTCGGCTTCCCGATTCTGCTGCTTGCCAATTACGCGCCGCTCGGCATGAAACAGAGTATTGTCACCCTCGGGCTCTGTATGCTTTTCTTTGTGGTTATGAATGTCATCCTCTTTCGCCGTGCACTTTTCGGCAGGAAAAAGGGCAGCGATTAATATGCAGGGGCTCCGCCCTTTATAGACATTAGTAGATGCTGGGATGGGGAGAACATAAAAACCGAGCTTTGAGAAAAGCCCGGTTTTTTTGTTGGCTGTTTGACCGGCACATCAGCAGCCGGCGGATCTAAAGGAAGGGAGTTGCCGCCGACTACCAGCGTCTTGTGCTTCCGCCGCCGCCCGAGCGGCCCCCGCCGCCCCTTATGGTGCCGCCTCCGCCCCCTCTACCTCCCCGGAAAAACATACTGAAAAGGGCGAGCGTGAAGGCACCGCCGCTGACCTTAAAATCAATAAGAATCAATATGCCTATCAGTACAGCCCCGGCTATAATTATCGGCTCCGGAATTGAAAAGCCATCATTCCCCCTGACTGCAGGCTCAATGTCCGGGATGCTTGCTGCATCTATGCCATACTCGGTATAAATTTCAGCAAGCAGCGCATTAAAGCCCTGACGGACACCCTGACTGAAATCGTTCTGCTTAAAATACGGAATCATGTAATCGTCCTGAATCCGGCCGGTTTTTCCGTCGGGCAGGGCGCCCTCAAGCCCGTAGCCGACCTCAATCCGCGACTGCCTGCCCCCGACATCGAGGAGTATAAGCACGCCGTTGTCCTTGTCGGCCGACCCGATGCCCCATTTGTTGAACAGGTCGTTGGCATATTCCTCAATCGCCCGCTCTCCTATGTCGCTCATTGTGACCACGACAAGCTGCGCCGTTGTCCGGCTCTCAAGGGCCGCGGCGCGATTTATTATATACTGCTCTGTCGCTTCGTCTAGCACGCCGGCAAAGTCATTGACATAAAAAGCCGGCTTTGGGGAGGGTATACCCGCTCCGTGCACGGTTAGTGTCAGCCACGGAACAATTATCAGGCAGAGCAATACTATTATGAGTTTTGCGGGACGAATAGCTCGCATCATTTACATTCCCTGATTAATTGAACAGGTCTCCCACATCCGGATTCTCTTTGTTGCCCTCCGAGGCCTGGAAGTATTCCACGCCCTCAAAGCCGAAGAGATTTGCTATAATGTTTGTGGGGAACCTGCGGATGCTGGTGTTGTAGTTTCTTGCCGCCTCGTTGTAATAGCGTCTGGCGTTGGCAATCCGGTTCTCGGTCCCGGCCAGCTCATCCTGAAGATTGATAAAATTCTCGTTTGCCTTGAGCTCGGGATAAGCCTCGGCTATGGCCAGCAGCCTTGACAATGCAGAGCTGAGCTCGGCGTCGGCATCGGCCTGCTCCGCCCGGCTGCTCGCTCCCACGAGCCTGGCTCTCGCATCTGAGACTGCGGTAAAGACCGCGGTTTCGTGAGCCGCGTACTGCTTAACGGTGGCGACCAAGTTCGGGATTAAATCGCTTCTTCTCTGGAGTTGGTTGTCTATCTCGCTGTATTGGCGCTCAACCTCCTCGTTTTTGCTTACCAGCCCGTTATAGCCGCCGATGACCAGCAGCGCCAATAGCACTACAACAGCAGCGACAGCTATCAAAACTTTGGTGCCTGTTTTCATGTATCTGTTCCACTCCTTTCCGGCGCAAAACAAGAGTTTTGGCGCCGCAGCATTAATTTGTTAACCTTGTATTAACTCTATACAATTATATCATAAAATAAACTTTCGTCAACCACATAAAATCGGACGCGGCAGCTTTTTTCAGGTGTTGTAGCTGCCCGTGGTGTCCTGCAGCGCTGCGCTGATATTATCTTTTTTGCGGGAGGTTCTGACCCGCTTCATAAGTTCGTCATAAAATAAATCCTCGTCATAAGGCAGGACAATCTCGCGGCCAAGCCAGGAGGAGAGGTGCATGGCGTTTGAGAGGGTAAGCGAGTTGATGCCTTCCTCGCCCCCGGCTATAAGCGGGCTGCCGTGCAGGATATGCGCGGCAAAGGCGTTGAGAACCCCCACATGCTGCTCGGACTTACCGTCGGTCTCGACCTCGCTGAACCGACAGGGCGGGGAGGCGAAGGCCGACTTGTTGGTCCTTGAGAATTCAGGCTCGGGCACATCGAGCTCCCAAAGATAAAGCTTTCCGCCTTCGGCCACTATCTTGCCCTTGTCGAGTGTGATTTCAAAGCGGTTGGTGCCGGGCGCGTCGCCGGTGCCTGTGACAAAAACGCCGCTCGCGCCACTCTCATACTCCACATAGGCGGTGACGTCGTCCTCCACCTCGATGTCATGCCATTTACCGTAGTGCAGGCGGGCCAGAACCCGCTCGGGCATTCCGCAAATCCACTGCCACAGGTCAAGGTTGTGCGGGCACTGGTTGAGCAGCACGCCGCCGCCCTCCCCGGCCCAGGTCGCCCGCCATGCCCCCGAGTCGTAGTAGCATTGCGAGCGGTACCAGCTTGTGATAATCCAGTTGGTGCGGCGGATTCTCCCCAGCCCGCCGTCCCGTACAAGCTCTCGCATTCTTCGGTAAATATGGTGGGTGCGCTGGTTGAACATCATGCCGAAGGCGACGTTTGAGAGCTTTGCGGCCTCGTTCATCTTACGCACCTGCTTTGTGTAAACCCCCGCCGGCTTTTCCACCATGACATGAAGCCCCCGCTCGAAGCATTTGATGGCATATCGGGGGTGGTCGTAATGCGGCACGGCCACAAGAGCTGAGTCTATGGTCCCGCTCCCGAGCATCTTGTCGGCATTGTCAAACAGCCCTACCGTCCCGGGCAGATTTTCTTTTGCCCAGCTAATTCTCTCAGGGTTTATATCGGCTATGGCGGCCAGCTCTATCTCAGGGCATTTGCCGGCAAGAATATTCCTTGCATGCGTCGTCCCCATGTTGCCGAGTCCTATGATTCCAAGTCTTATCTTTGTCATTTAAGGCCCCTCGCAGACAGATTCTGATAGCTTCTCTTAAGACAGTCAAAGGGATTCTCGCCGTAGCAGTGGTCCTGCTCCACAAGGAGATATTCGACCCCCGCCTCCTCGCAGGCAGCAAGTATCCCGTCAAAGTTCATGTTGCCCTCGCCAACCGGAGCCATTCTGATATTGCCATTCTCATACGCCATGTCCTTGAGGTGTACGCAGGGCACGCGCCCGCACAGCTGTCTTATCCACCATGCGGGGTCGCCGCCCCCGGCCTGAACCCAATAAGTGTCGACCGTAAAGCCGAGCTCCCCGGGGGCGAAGTCCTCGGCCAGGCAGGCCAGATACACCCGGCCGCGCGCATGTTTTGCAAATTCCATGTTGTGGTTGTGGTACATAAGATAGAGCCCCTGCCCTGATATGTGCCGGCTCACGGGCCTGAATTTTTCGACAAAGGCATCATAGTCGGCCATGCCGCCCTTGAGTCCGCCGGGCATGCTGCCGATGCCGATATATCTGCAGCCGAAGGTCTTGTGCTCGGCTATGACGGCATCGGTCCGGGCGGCAATTCTGTCGGGGCTGGTGTGGGTTATGGCGCATTTCAGCCCGGTCTTGTCAAGCTGCTCTTTGAGCCATGTAGCGTCATAGGCGCAGGTGCCCGAAACCTGAACTGCGGTATAGCCGATGTCGGCGACTCTTTTCAGTGTGTCGGCAAAGTCATCGAGGTTCTTTGTATACTCCCTTACCGTGTAAAGCTGGGCTCCGAGTAGCATATCAGGTATCCTCCCTTGATAAAAGATCTTTGAGCGCGGCGCAGGCCGCGTCAAACGCCGCCCTTTGCGAGGGGTAGCTGTAGGTGATTTTGCTGTGCGCCTCTCTTTCGAGCGCTTTCAGCCCGTCAAAGACTGCAAGGTGGGGCTCAAGCGTGAGTACTCCCCCGCCGAGTTTTTCATACAGCGATAGCAGTTCTGGAATTTTTCCCTCGCCCCTGCCCGCCGGGACAATCCTGCCGTCGGCCAGCGCGTCCTTGATGTGCAGGTAATGTATGTAGGGCGAGAGCATCTGAAAGGCATTTACTGTATCCTTGCCGCACTGCACGAAGTTGGCCGGGTCGAAAACCGCCTTCATTTCGGGCAGTGCGCGGTGGATTTCAAGGCAGGAGTCGGGGTCCTCGCCGAATATCGCCTTTTCGTTCTCATGGCAGAGCAAAATACCGCTCCCGGCCGCCGCCTCACAGAATTTTGACAGGCGCTCGAGCACTTCGGCTGAAAATTCGCCCCGGTCTCTGCCTTTTGGGATGTAGAAGCTGAACAGACGAATGCAGGCCGCCCCCAGCACCCCGGCCAGCTCAAGTATGCGGTGAAATAAATCGAGATGAGGAGCAAAAGGCTCAAGAATCCCGACCTTTCCTATTGGCGAGCCGACAGACCAGACAGAAATACCCTCGCCGGACAGCCTTTTTTTGATTTCCCTCGCCTCATTGAGTGTAAGCGTGGAGACATTTTTTCGGTCCACGCCCCGCAACTCGATATAAGAAATGCCGTTTTCCTTCAGTGCCCTTATCTGACCCGAAAGAGCGCTGTCGGCCTCGTCGGCAAAGGCACAAAGTCTAAAGTTCTTCATCGCCGCCTCCATAATCAGTATTTCGGAGGAAAGTAACAGATGCTATGAAATTATATCATAATATGGCTTGAGTGTAAAGGTTGGCAGCAAATTATTCGCGCCCCTGCCGTGTGGCGGTAAAAGCCGCGGGGCGGACTTTAATAGTGATGTTCTGTGCTTTGCACAGAGCAATATTTTTGCCTAGCTGCAAAAGTGCTATTATTCCTATAACATAGTGATATTGCTCGCTTCGTTCGCAGTTATATTATATTAGCCTCTTTAGCCGAAGGCGCAATATAACAACTCGCCGAAGGTGAATATCACTGTGAAGCAATATAACTCGCCGGGGAGGCGAATATAACTGAAAAACTCCAACCTGCAGGCAAGTTGGAGTTTTTCTGGCGGAGGAAGAGGGATTCGAACCCCCGTGAGATTGCTCTCAAACGGTTTTCAAGACCGCCGCGTTATGACCGCTTCGCTATTCCTCCGCATTTCGGCCCGGACCCCTGCCCGGGCTTTTCGGCCTAATAATATTATCACAAAGCCTCTTTAATGTCAAGACAATTCGCCCTTCTTTCATTAATTTTCATTTTGCTATTGCAATTTTGTTTGGTTTGTGTTAAAATTACATTCGCGTTATGCGGCTGTATCACAGTGCGGTAGAATATATGGCGCTTTATTTACGGAGGATAAATATATATGGATAAACTCGAGCTTGTTTTAGGCATAGTAATTCTGGCTTTAAGCGTGGTAATTACGATTATAGTGCTTTTTCAGACCGGCAAGGACAGAAAGCTCGGCACCATAACCGGCGGAGCCGACACCTTTTTCTCAAAGCAGAAAACCGGCACAAAAGACAAACTGCTCTCAAGAATTACCCCGCCTATTGCAATTATATTTACGCTGCTTGTCGTGTTTATGTACCTGGTAGTTGCCTCGTAAAAAATGTCCGGGTGAGTGTGCGTCGCCCGGGCGTTTTTTTGTACTTAAAATTGTCGACTATAAAGTGAAAAATCGTGACAAAATCTTCAGCATATGATATGTGGAGCTGAGGTTTAGTTGCAGCGGCATGCAATAAATGAAGCGGTTTTTGTCCTGCTGTCACGGAATGCCGATTGACACAGCCCGACTGCCGTGATAGAATCATAATGAAAACCGGAAACACCCCGGAGGACATCATGCGGCAAAAAGATTACGGCAGCCTCACCACCGAGGCGGCAAATTCAAGGAGCTACAACATCGACAGGATGCCGACAATTGAAATTGTGCGGCTGATAAACGAGGAGGACAAAACGGTTGCCGGGGCGGTGTCGCGGGTGCTCGGCAGTATCGCGCTGGCGATTGACCGGATTTACCCGAGCCTTGAGCGCGGCGGGCGGCTGATTTATGTCGGCGCCGGCACCTCCGGTCGGCTGGGCGTGCTTGACGCGGCCGAGTGTCCGCCCACCTACGGGGTGTCGCCCAAGCTGATACAGGGCATTATTGCCGGCGGGCACAAGGCGATGTTTTATGCCGCCGAGGGAGCCGAAGACGACCGGGAGGCGGCGGTCTCGGACCTGAAAAATATCGGATTTTCGGCCGGAGATGTCTGCTTCGGAATATCGGCCAGCGGGAGCGCCGAATATGTTGTCGGCGCCATAAAGTATGCCAAGAGCCTCGGTGCGCTCACAATCGCCCTCTCTTGTACCGAGGGCTCGGCCGCGGCGGCCGCCGCCGATATTGCCATAACCCCGGTCACCGGCCCTGAGGTTATATCGGGCTCGACCCGAATGAAGGCCGGCACCGCGCAGAAAATGGTGCTCAACATGATTTCCACCGGGGTGATGATAAAGCTCGGCAGGGTGTATCACAACATGATGGTCTGCATGAAGCCCTCAAACCGCAAACTCCTAGACCGCGCCGCGCGGATAATCAGCGCCGAGACCGGGGTTTTGCCGGAGGAGGCAAAGGAGATGCTGCTTGACTGTGGCGGGGACATAAAGGAGGCCTTAAGGCGGATCGGGCACAGCACGGATAAGCCATAAATTCAGCGCGCCGAAAATATGCGTTTTCGGCGCGCTTTTTTATATGCCGTTACATTGCGTGCTCTTTATGTCACTGAACCATATTGACATTTGGCGGGTTTTCGGGTAGATTATAATAAAGACTTTCGGAGGTGCAAAAGTGGCCGAATATGATGTGGCGGTGTGCGGCGGGGGGCCGGCCGGTATCATTGCTGCGGTGGCCGCGGCAAGAAACGGAGCCAGAACAATACTGATTGAGAGATACGGCTTTCTTGGCGGGATGGCTACACTGTCGCTGGTCAGCCCTATCAGCGTATTCAATAAAAAGCGCAAAAGGATAATTGCCGGTATTCCGCTTGAGTTTGCCGAGGAAATGGAGCGACTCGGGGGCGCCGACACCAGCTTTCCGAGCGGCAATATACATTTTGACCCCGAGATTTATAAGCTTGTAGCCCAGAGAATTGTCCTCGGCTCGGGCGCAACACTGCTGCTCCACTCATATATCACAAACTGCGGCCGCGAAGGCGGCAGGGTAACCGATATTACGCTTGAGAACAAAAGCGGGCGCGAGAGTATCAGAGCAAAATACTTCATCGACTGTACCGGCGACGCCGACCTTGTGAAATATGCGGGATTTCCCTTCAGGATAGGCGAGGGGGAGCGCCGGGAGTTGCAGCCCATGACGCTTTGGTTCAGGCTCGGCGGGGTGGATACCGACAATCTTGAAAACATGGAAATGCGCGAGACCGGCAAGCGCCACCTCAACATGCGGATTCGCAACAAGCTCCTCTCGCTGGACAAGGATGTGCCCAAGTTCGGCGGTCCCTGGATGCTGACCACCTTCAGGCGCGGGGAGGCTTCAATTAACATGTCGCGCTTTGCCGGGGACGCTACCGATGTATATAGCCTTACCGAGGCCGAATGCCGTCTGCGCGAGGATGTTTTCAGGCTGGTCGCGCTGCTCAAAGAGAATTTTGAGGAGTTCAGAAACTGCTATATAATCGACACCGGCACCCAGGTTGGCATACGCGAGACCCGCAGAATTGACGGGCTGTATGAAATGACGGCCGACGACATACTCAGCCCGAAGGACTTCCCCGACACTGTTGCCAAGGGCGGGCACCCTATCGATATACATAAGCCCGACAGCCGCGAGCAGGACCTGAGAGCCGTGGGCGAGGGCTACAATATCCCCTACAGGACGCTCGTGCCGAAGGGCTCTGAAAACCTCTTGGTCGCGGGCAGGTCGATCTCGGCCACAAGAGAGGCGGCAGGCTCCATCCGGGTTCAGGCCACCTGCATGGCGCTCGGGCAGGCCGCGGGTACGGCGGCGGCCATATGCAGCAGAGAAAACCTCCCGGTAGCCGAAATAAACTGCGCCGAGCTCAGGGTTGCCCTGGAGTCTCAGGGTGCAATAATATAATTACAATACTTTGCAAAGGAAAACTGACAAAGTGACAGAAAAAAACAAAAAAAACACCCCAGACAAGGAAGCTGCCACAGCGCGCCCGAGGTATCTTATTGCCTTTGACCTTGACGCCACAGTGCTGCCGAAGATTGACGAAATCGACGAGCGGACGGTGAGAGCCTTCCGCGCGGCGCACGGGCAGGGACACATCCCGGTTATTGCCTCGGCAAGGCATTATAACATGATTCGTTGGGTTTATGAGGCCATGGGGCTTGACTCGCCGGTCTGTGCCATAAACGGCGCACATGTGTTCCATCCGCGTGACGAGGCCTTCGCTCCTTCGGAGCGCAGCATCAGTCCCCGGAGGACAAGGCGGATAATTGAGGCCGCATTTGAGTACAAATGCCACATACCCATGTATATCGAATACAAAAACGCCCTGTGGTATACCGAGGGGAACCACGGGAAATATTACAGGGTGAGAATAGACACCTCCGAGCCGTCGACATTTTTTGCCCACACCACAATTCCCGAAACGCCGGCCTCAAGGATTATCATCACGCCCCCCGATACCCGGGCGGCGCGCGAAATCGAAGCCCTGATAGCGGCCGACACCTCGGGCGAGGTTGTGGCCGTCTCATGGGACTTTCTCCAGTTGGCCGAGGATGTCAGCAACATACGCATGAGCCTCTGCTCGGCCGGGACAGACAAGTGGTATGCGATAGAGCGGATAGCCGCCTATTACGGCATACCGCGAGAGGATATATATGCCTTCGGCGACATGTGGAACGATTTTTTGATGCTTGAGAATTCGGGGCGGGGCTATGCGCTGCGCGGCAGCGAGGCCGAGCGCGAATCGAAGGCCAAATATGTCACCAGATACACCTGCGCCGAATGCGGGGTGGCCGACGTCATCGAACGCGAGATACTCAGATAAAAAGAACACCGGTTAAGCAGCAGGCGTAAAAGTTTTTGGGGATTCTTAAGATCCTTTTTTCAAAAAGGGTCTTAAGCGGGGGTTCGGGGGCGGAACCTCCCGAAAAAGAGAGGTGGTTTTTTGGGTATTATCAATGCTGTCATGGTCCCTCACCCGCCTATCATCATACCCGGCGTCGGGCGCGGGGAGGAGAGAAAAATTCAGGCGACCACAGATGCGTATTTTGAGGCCGCCGGACTTGTCGCAGGTGCCCGTCCCGACACAATTGTCATAACCACGCCGCACGGCACGGTCTACGCCGATTGGTTCCATATCTCGCCGGGGGCAGGTGTCCGGGGCAGCTTTGCGGCCTTCGGAGAGGATACTCCGATTGCGGTCAGCTACGATGAGGAGTTTGTCCGGGAGCTTGCCGGTCTTGCCCGCAGCGCCGGTTTTCCGGCCGGCACCGAGGGCGAGCGGAGCCCGGCGCTTGACCACGGTGCGCTGGTGCCGCTTTATTTCCTCGGAAATGCTTATGGCGGCGCAAAGCTCCCGCCGGTCGTTCGGATAAGTATATCCGGCCTGTCTTTTGCCGAGCATTACCGGCTCGGGATGCTGATTAAAGAGACTGCCGAGGCACTCGGCCGCCGGGTCTCGGTTGTCGCCAGTGGCGACCTGTCGCACTATCTCACTCGCAGCGGGCCCTACGGATACCGGAGGGAAGGCCCGCAGTACGACAGGCAGATAATGGAGATTATGGGCGAGGGCAGCTTTGGCAGTCTGCTTGAGATGAGCGAATCCTTCTGCCGCGCCGCCGGCGAGTGCGGCCACCGCTCCTTTTCAATCCTGGCCGGCTGCTTTGACGGGGTTTCGGTCAAGCCCCGGAGGTTGTCATACGAGGGGTCCTTCGGCGTCGGCTACGGCATCTGCACTTTTGAGCCGGGCGGCCCCGCCCCCGGGCGCCAGTATCTCGACGCAATGCGCCCCGATAGGCCAACCGCCGATAAGGAGGACCCGTATGTGCGCCTGGCACGACTGACTGTTGAAACATATGTGAAAACCCGAAAGAAGCCGGCGCTCCCGACCGACCTGCCCGATGAGATGACTCAGCGGCGGGCGGCGTGTTTGTGACCCTGCACATCTGGGGCCGGCTGCGGGGCTGTATCGGCACGACAGAGCCCACCACAAAAAGCATTGCCCGCGAAATCATACAGAACGGTATCAGCTCCTGCTCGCGCGACCCCCGCTTCCCGCCGGTGAGGGCAGACGAGCTACCGCTGCTCGAATACAGCGTCGACGTGCTCGGCGCTCCCGAGGATATCTCATCGCCCGAGGAGCTTGACGTGGAGCGCTACGGCGTGATAGTTTCCTGCGGCCACCGCCGCGGGCTGCTCCTGCCCGACCTTGAGGGGGTTGACACGGTTGAGGAGCAAATATCAATTGCAATGAAAAAGGCCGGCATAGCCCCCGGCGAGCGGGATAAAGTAAGTCTGCAGCGCTTTGAGGTTGAGCGGCATGTCTGAGGACGGCAAAGGCACCATAACCTGTGCGGTGTGTTTCAGGCACTGCCGACTGAATAAGGGGCAGACCGGGTTCTGCCGCGCGCGAAAAAATGAGGGCGGGGCGAGCGTCTGCGTAAATTACGGCAAGATAACCTCAATAGCCCTTGACCCGATAGAAAAAAAGCCGCTGGCAAGGTTTTATCCCGGGACCTATGTTTTGTCGGTGGGCAGCTTCGGGTGTAATCTCGACTGCCCCTTCTGCCAGAACCATCCGGTTTCCTGCGCCGGCGAGCGCTCGGTGCAGTGGAGGTATTACCCGCCCGACCTGCTCGCCTCAATTGCCGGGGCAGAGCGCAAAAACCGGAACATCGGCGTTGCCTACACCTACAATGAGCCTATGGTGGGCTGGGAATATGTTCGGGACACGGCGGCCGAGGTGCGGCGGCTGGGCATGAAAAACGTAGTGGTCACCAACGGTTCAATCACGCTCCCCTATCTTGAGAAGGTGTTGCCCTATATCGACGCCTTCAATATCGACCTCAAAGGGTTCACCTGCGAATGGTATAAAAAGCTCGGCGGGGACCTTGATATTGTGCTTGACTTTATCAGGGCCGCTGCAAAGTCTGCGCATGTCGAACTGACTACCCTGATTGTCCCCGGCGGGAACGATTCGCCGGACGAGATGCGCGAGCTCTCAAAATGGGTGGCGTCGGTCGACCGCAGAATTCCACTGCATATAACGCGCTTCTTTCCCCGCCGCAAAATGGCCGGTAGCGGCGCCCCCACAGATATTTCGCTTCTCTTTCGGCTGGCCGGGGTGGCAAAGGAACACCTTGACACGGTTATTGTCGGGAATATATAGCGGGGTTCCACACCCCGTGCACCGAGGGCGCTGCCCCCGAACCCCCGCTTAAGGAACTTTTTGAATCCTGCGCCTTTTAGTTGTTAGAAATTAGATATTAGACCATCAGTGGACGCTTTGACGCGCGTTAGTGGACGCTATGACGCGTAGCAGCCCCCGCGCACGCGCGGGGGCTGCCGGTTTATCGGACCTGTTAATCCTTTCGGTTTTCCTCGTTTTCCGGGTTTCCATCTTCGCCGCCCGGGCCGTCCCGGCGCTCGCGGTCATCGCTTTCGTACCTGAGGCCGGTCGACACCCATTGGTTGTTTGTCGCGGTCTTTTTACTTTTTTCGGGCTCGTTTTCCGGGGGCTTTTTATCCGGGCATGGAGGGATGAAATTTATTGATTTAAAATCTTTTCCCATGTTTTCTGCCTCCTTTCCGAGTTTTGGGCCTTCGTTGATAATAGTATATCCTCAATACTCAACATTATTTGCGATATTCTGTTGACAAGGCCGGGGACTGGCTATAATATTAAACCGGGCAAATAAATTGCCACAAAATCGGAAGGGGAACAAAAATGTCGGACAAATCAAGAATTGTTGCCGCGCTGCTCTGCTTTTTTCTCGGATACCTCGGAATACACAGGTTTTATGTGGGGAAAATCGGAACCGGAGTGCTCTGGCTGCTGACGGCAGGAATTTTCGGAATCGGCGCCTTTGTTGACTTTATCGTAATCCTTTGCGGATATTTCAAGGATAAAGAGGGGAATTATATAAAGACATGGTAGATTGACCGCGAACATAAAAAAAGCCCGCCCCTCATGTCAACCAGTAGACTGATGGCAGCAGGGCGCCGGATGTGGGGACCGCGCTGCTTGATTAGCAAAGTAAAAATGCAAAAAAAGTTCTTGAAGTGGGTTTGGGAGAAACTTCTTTCAAGAAGTTTCTTCCAAGCGTACCCCTAATCGGGGGTCCGGGGGCAGCGCCCCCGGATATTTAATCGAGAATCTCGCCCTCGGTTGACAGAGTGACCACCTGCCAGGGGATGAACTTGCCGCTTGCCCGCAGGGCAGCCTTAG
>DURE01000040.1 GCA_012837425.1 Clostridiales bacterium | reverse complement strand
ACCGTCTCAACGTGGGCATCCTGCGGGAACATATCAACTGGTCTCCAGTCGTTGATTTTACTCGTTTATTGTCATATTATAGCATATGACTTATGTAAAATCAACTATGACCGTCATAATTTTGAGGATAAATATATAATTATTGGCAAATAAGTAACAAGCCACAATCACCTCGCCCGAGTTATCACACTCCGAGCGGGGTTGCTTTATATGTTATTTCGGCTCATATATTCCCCATCACGGCATGTATCACCGCCTCGCAGGCGTCGCACAGGCTCTCATAAAGCCGGCTCAGCGCTCCCCCCGCCAAAAGCCCGGGCGGGGTTTTCGATATCCGCGCGGCCTCAAAATATGCCGCCGGCAGGGGCAAGGGCCCTTTTTTGTTTAGTTTACGCAGCATTCCCGTATATTTCTCGACAAGAGCGGCAAGCCTCAGACATGCTTCGGCAACCTCGCGCCGGTATTCCCCGCCTGCCCCGCGTGGGACTGTACAGGCCGCGAGCACCGCGCGGCGCAGCGCGAGCACCACCGACGAAATATCCTCCCGCTCCAGCGGGGTTATAAAATCCGCTGCCAGCCCCCGCATAATTTGAGCGGCCAGCCGGTCGGCCTCCCCGGCCATATCTGCCGGCCGCACCGGCTTATTTTCGCGCCGCATCCCCGTTTTGGCCTGATAACCGGCCGGCCGGCAGACCAGCTCAACCGACGAGCGCACAAGCCTGCCGAGCGCCTCAAGCAACTCGAAGTATTCAGCTCCTCTCAACTCAAACCTCCGATACCTCCCGAAATTTCGGCCGCGCCCCAGCCAAGGACAAAGCAGGCCGGGAAGGTAAGCAGCCATGCCATAACGATGTCGCGCACCGAGCGTAATTCCAGCCCCCCGCGGTGTTTAGCGCTTCCCGCCCCCATTACTGCGCAGGTCTTGGCGTGGGTGGTGCTCACCGGCAGCCCGAGAGCGGTGCAGGCCGCAAGGCAGAGCACCGCCGACAGGTCGGCGGCAAAACCGCGGGGGGCGTCGAGTCTGACCATATCGAGCGCCACCCGCTTTATTATCCTCGAGCCCCCGAGCGCGGTTCCGGCGGCCATAAAGGCCGCGCAGAAAAAGGCGACCCTAATGGGTATCCGCTCGCCCTCCCATGCGCCCCCCGCTAGTCTTACGCAGATCATAACCGCCCCCATGAATTTCTGTCCGTCCTGCAGACCGTGCAGGTATGCTCCCGCCGCCGCTCCGAAGCGCTGGGCGGCAACAAAAAGCGGGGTCACCTCGCGCCGGTTCCGCCTCCGACAGGCAAGAGTAATAAGTGCAAACACCGCTCTGCCGAGTATAAATGCCGGCAGGGTGGTCAGCACAAGCCCCAGCGCAACCCTGCCCCACTGAGTCGCGTTGAAGGAGGCGGCGCCGGTAACCGACGCGGCGGCGCCGGCCAGCCCGGCCAGCAGCGCGTGGCTCTCGCTGGTCGGAATTCCGAAATACCAGGCTAAAACCGCCCAGGCCGCCACCGCTACAAGCCCCGCAAAAAGCGCGCGCAGCGCCCCGGCGCCCTCGCCAAAGCGCGCTATCTCAAAAACCGAGTGAGCCACCCGCCCGCCGGCTATGCTGACGCTCAGTGCCCCGGCAAGGTTAAAGAGCGCTGCCATAGCCACAGCAGCGCCCGGCTTTATTGACCGGGAACCTACCGAGGTTGCAATTGCATTTGGCGCGTCGGTCCAGCCGTTTACAAAAATAACCGCGACAAGCGCCGCGAGCGTCATGTAATATATCATAAATCAACAATTCCGCAATAAGGTTTTAATCGCTCAGCACCCTGCAAAGCCTGAGCCGCAAGCGCTGATTGACAAATGCCCGCCCGGGGCTCATCACCTATCTTATGACAGTACAGGCAAAATAATGACCGCCCGGCAGTGTACCCCCGGCTTTGTTGACAACCTGCGGCGTCTGTTATATAATTAACCTGCTACCCCCTTGCCGGCCATATTCAAACAACGGGAGGATTCCATGCTAAAAAGGACATTGCTAAGGCTCTCCCTGGCGCTGCTTCTTGCGCTGCTGCTTGTTGCCCTGCCCTCCTGCATAAAGGGTGAGCCCGAGGAAACCACAACCGCCGCCGCAACCGAGGCTTCGGCCGAAACACAGGCGGCTGCGTTCAGCATCACCGACAAATATGTACTCGTCCGGCCTGAGACCGAGAGGGCAGACGAGGTTTTGGCCATGCAGTATGTCAAGCGCGGGCTTGACAGCATCTTCGGAGTCAGTCTGCAGGTAAAGACCGACTGGGTCCGGCGTGGCGCCGAAGTTGAACCCGGCGAATTTGAAATCCTTATAGGCGAGACCAACCGCCCGCACTCCCGGGCGGCCAAAGCCGCGCTGGGCAGTCTCGACTTTTGCTACGAAATAGTCAGCGAAAATGTCATTGTAATATATGGCGGCAGCCCTGAGAAAACGCTAGAGGCCGCCCGCCGCTTCATGCTCGATATTTTCGGGTATGAGGAGTCGGCCGACCTCACTTCGGTAATCTCGCCGGGGCAGCCCGCCGAGCTTCTTGTCGGCACATCATATATCAGCAGATTTGATTATCCCGTAGACACGCTTAAAATCGGGGGGTACCCGGTCACGGACATAAAGCTGGTGTCCCCCCCACGGAGAAGACGAGGCCGCAAGGCTTGTTGTCACGGCAATTTCCTCGCTCTGCGGGTATAATATCCCGGTTGTCTTGCCCGAGGATTATACCGGCGGGCCTGCCATATTTATCGGCTGCGCCGACGGGTCGCGAGGCCACCTCAACTTGCCCTTCAACAGCCATGCATATTACATAACCTCCTCAACCGACCGAATAATAATCGACGCCATGTCGGCCGTGGGGAAGCTGGGGGGCGCCCGCCGGTTTGTCACCCAATTTGTAAACCCGGTTGCCCCCGGGGATACGGTTGAGATTACCGTTTCGCCCGAGCTTATAAGCGGGCTGAGCTTTACCAGCGACAGCAACAACCTGATTCTCTCAAGTGTAACCGAAACCGAGGTCGCCACCGGCATTACATATTCCGAACACCTCTATTCCGACGAAGAGTCAAAACCCGTGAGAGCCTATGTCCTGACCGTCGCCCCGGGCTGCGGCATCTTTTATACCGGAACTCCCGAGGACGGCGAGGTTCTTCTCAACAAGGGAGGAACGGTGCTCGAGGAGATGAAGGCGGCGGCCCAAAACGGGAAAAAAGTGATTGCCGGGGTCAATGCCGACTTCTTCAATATCAGTGGCGACTATCTGCCCCGCGGCCTTTGCATCAAAGAGGGTAAGCTGCTCCACGGCACAGGCTCCCGCCCCTGGTTCGGCGTGACGCACGACGGCACTCCGGTAATAGGCGGCGCCGCCGATTACGACAAATATGCAGATAACCTTGTCACCGCGGTCGGCGGCTCGAATATCCTGCTATCGGGCGGCGGGGTCTCGGACGTCGATTTGGGCGCGTCTTTCGGCAGCACCCGGCACCCAAGAACTGCGGTAGGTTACCGCCCCGACGGAACCGTGGTTATTATTGTGGTTGACGGCAGGCAGCCGAGCATCTCAAACGGCGCCTCGCTTGCCGACCTTGCCTCAATCTTCTGGGAGCTCGGGTGCAGCGATGCCGTAAACCTTGACGGCGGCGGCTCCTCCACCTTCATACTCGCCGGTGGGCAGGGCGGCTATACTGTCAGGAACAGCCCGTCGGACGGCCGGCTCCGCAAGATACAAAACTCGCTATTAGTGCTGCTGCCCTAAAATATGTCGCCCGGGGGCTTTGCCTCCTTTTACCCCGCCCGGCACTCCCCCCGCAGACATATATGCCAACGGGGAGATAATAATGAGAAACCTTGCTTACGAGCAGATGACCGAATATGTTCCGGTGGCCCCCGGAGAATACAATGTTCAGGTTTATCCGGCAGGACAGACCGAAGAACCGCTTGTCAACACGGTTTTGACCGCACCGCCCGAGCGAAGCTATACCATTGTATTGGTAGGAGGGGCGGATAATGAGAGTCTTCTGCCGATTGCCGAGGCATATCTGCCGATGGTCGACAGACGCAGCACATATATCAGATTCGTGCACCTTGCCCCCGACGCCCCGAAGTAAACATCACCCTGCCCGACGGTATCGGTGTTTTCAGAGGCGTCGGATACCAACAGCATTCAAACTACATACCCCTAAATCCCGGCAGCTATACACTGGTGGTCAGGGCGGCCAACGGCATGGTTCTCCTCACAATACCGAATGTCAGGTTTGCACCGGGGGTGGTCTACTCAATATATTTCCTCGGTCTGCCCGAGGGAACTCCGCCGCCCAGCGCATTTATTGCCACCGACGGAGAGTATTAGCCGCCTTTACAATAACAGCACGGCCGAGCCGGGACGTCACCTGACGCCCGGCCCGGCTACTTTCCTGCTTTATGTATCAGAACCCGAGGTTTGTGCGGGGAGAACAGGACGCACTACACTAATAGAATAAAGTTTGAGCGGTATGAGGCCTATATTGGTCAGTCTGTGCCACATTCCGGCCGGCACTATGGCGACATAATTGTCGTTTACCATGTCACTTGCGCAGCGGCTTCCTGAAATTATCCGGCATTGGTGCCGTCTGCCCGTGCCGTATTGTCTGGTGGGAGGGCTGCACAAACTGATTCGGCGCGGGATTAGGCTGCCTGAATTGATTTGTTTGCGGTAACGGCTGGGACGGTTGCGGTGTTCTCGGCGACAGGGGTGTCATCGGAGCCGGCGGTGTCGGCTCCTGCGGTATAATCGGAAACTGCGGCGTCATTTGCGGGAACTGGCCGGGCGGGGTTATTGGCGCCCGAGGCTGAACCTGTTCTGGCAACGGCATCTGCTGAAAGCCGGGGGGGAACACCTGCGGCTGAGATACTCCCGGCCCCCCGGGTCTTGTCGGCGCCTGCGGCGTCATGGGGGACTGAGGGGTCATCCGTGGCTGTTCCTGCGGTGTCATGGGCGGCTGGGGCGTCATGGGGACCTGAGGGGTCATAGGTGGCTGTTCCTGCGGTGTCATGGGCGGCTGGGGCGTCATGGGGACCTGAGGGGTCATAGGTGCCTGGGGTCTCACAGGTGTCATCGGAGGCTGCTCCTGAGGCGGCTGTGCCTGATTTTGAGGTTGCCGCGTTTGGTTTTGATTCTGCTGGTTAAAGCGCTGCAGTTCCTCTTCGGCCCGGCTCCTGTAAACCGTACCGGCCGGGTGCTCCGGAGGAGCATAAACCGAATATAGCTTGAGCGGGCCCTGACCAATATTGGTCAGATTGTGCCACTTGCCGGCAGGTATCACCACTATGTCGCCATCAGCAACCCTGCGCTGGAAATCAAGGTTGTCCCGGTCGTCACCCATCTCGACAATGCCATAGCCCTCTTCAATCCGCAAAAACTGGTCGGTTTCGGGATGAATTTCAAGCCCTATATCCCCTCTCGGCAAAAGGCTCATCAGGGTGATTTGCAGCTTTTCTCCGGTCCAGAGCGCGACTATGAAGTTGTTGTTCTGTATCGTCTCCCGCTCTATATCTGTTACAAAAGGCTCGGGGCCGTGGTCTTCAGGCTGGTTCATTTCTCTTTCATTTTGCGGGGTGCGCATGTTTATATCATTTTGCATCCTTTGGTTGTTTTGGTCGGGATTATTGTCGTACCCGCTCCTGCCGGTTTGGGTGTTCCTTTTTGCCGGTATGTACATGTTGGGGGTTTTCAGGCGGCTTATGTCGGCCTCTGTCCTGTTGTTATTGCTGTATCGATTATAGTAATTGTATCGCATGACCTTCTCCTTGCTGGAATAAAATTTTCTGAGCAATCCAAAAGCGGCGTGTTCGCCGTCTGAATTATTCATTACGCATTAATTATATTATGTGATACTGGTATAAAAAGTTACGTTTACTGCCATAAAACAGCATTATACAACAGCAAGCCACCCGAAAAGCAGACAAGAAAAGCGGAAAACCGCAGGCTTTCCGCTTTTCTTGTCAATACCTCAGATAAGGTTTATAGTTTTTTCAAGGTTTTCCTTTATCAACCGGAGCTTGAGCTCATAGGCCTGCAGCCGGCCGTCGGTCTCAATTCTGATCTTCTCGATTTCAAGCTTCAGCGCCCTCTCAACCTCCGAGAATCTTTTCAGCTGCTCAAGTATTATCGCTTCCTTCTCGGCAATGGTGTCCTGTAGCGCTTTTTTCCCGGCCTCCATATACTCGCATTTTGAGGTTAAGTTGTTTAACTTTTCTGTAACCATTTCATTTCTTTTTTCAACCTCAAGAAGATTGGCAACCCGGGTGCGCAGGACATTGTTCTCGGCGGCAAGCTCGCTTTTCTGCTCGTCTACGTTTACCGACAGCTGCATGACTTTCTTGCTCAGCGTATTAATCTCGGCTATCAGCTTTTCTTTTTCGCGGAGCGCCATAGACAGGGCGGTCGCCTGCTCGGCCAGCTTGTTTTCATAGCTGGCGACAGAGGAGCGCATCTCGGCCTCGGCAGCCTTTATGTATTCGAGCACCTCATTTTTCTTAAACCCGAAGGGTGCTGTACCAAAGCCAGGCTTAGGACGCCCACCCGACTCTTTTTCGGTTACGATTTTACGCATTTGCTCCACTTTGGAATACCTCTCTTTTAATTATTGCTCATCCGGACTACCCCGACCCTCAAGGCGCAGCCGGTCCCCGACTTCAAGGCCATATTCCCCGGCAAATCCGATGGCAGCCTCAAGCACGCTCCATGCGTTTTTTATGTATGGAGTAACCCTGCCCGGCATCAGGGCACGCTCGATATGCACAACTTCCTGCTCCCGCGACAGAAACACCGCGTCAATAGGAAATTTCATCATAAAGGTGTGTATCTGCCGGCAGGGCAAAAGCAGAAGTCCCCCGTCGCCTCCGAAGCTTTTTTTCATCATAAGCCCCCGGAGCCTTCCGAAATATGTGCCGGCCACCCGGACATTTTCAAGAATTATCCGGCCTTCTTTGGTTATGTTGGTATAGTTTTTCATGTTCCCTGCCGTTATTTTTTAAACTGGGCTATAAGCTGCACCACCACAGGGCCGAGCAGAATAATAAAGATCACCGGGAAAATGAAGCCCACCATCGGGAGCATCATTTTCACCGGGGATTTCATCCCCTTTTCCTGCGCCGCCTGGCGCCTTGCGGTCCTGAGCTGTTCGGACTGGGTTTTTAGCAGGTTCTTTATCGGTATCCCCAGCTTGTCGGCCTGAATTAGTGCCGAGGCAAAAACCTTAAGCTCGGGCACCATGCTGCACTCCCCGAAATCCCTCAACGCGTCGCGCCTGGGTCTGCCGAGCTGCATGTCACGATAGAGAAAGATCAGCTCGTCTATCAGCGGGCCACGCATTTTCTCGGAAATCTTGTAGAGTGCCGCGTCAAAGCCCAGTCCCGCCTCGATGCTGACGCACAAGAGGTCAAGCACCTCGGGCAGCTGGTTCTTTATCCTCCTCTGTCTTGAGGTAACCCTTGAGGACAGAAAATACCTTGGCGCAAGTACCCAAAGCACAACACCGAAAAGCAGCACCAAAAGCCTGACAGTCAGGCCGATGCTACTCACCAGCATAAACAGAAGCGGAACAATCAAAACAGGGGCGGTCACAATGTTTTGAATAAATAAATATTCTTCGGGGGCAATTCTCAGACCGGCATACCTCAGTTTGGTCTCAAGCCGCTGATTTTGGGCCTTTTTGCTCTTTGTCTTCTTGTACTTTGAAATAAAGTCCGAAAACTTGCCAATCACCGGGGCGACAAATCTTTTATACATCGACATGTCAAGCTCAGAGAAAACTTCCTTTTTTCTCTCAACCATAATGCCGAGCCGGCGCATTTTTATGTCCTCCCTTATACCTATTGGCGACAGAGCGAGCAGAACTACAAAAAAGGCCAGAATTGCCGAGGAAACAACCAGAAATCCCACAGATGCCCTCCTTAATACTTTATGTCCAGAATTTTTCTTATCATCATAAAGCCCAAAACCTCCATTACCGCGCCAACAGCCAAAAGCACCCGACCGATACCCGACTGAACAAAAGAAATGATATAATCGGGATTGACCAAAAATATTATCAGCCCCAGACCTATCGGCAGACACCCGATAACAATCCCCGAGACCCGTCCGGTTGCGGTCGCCACCCTGATGTCCGACTTGAGCTTTACCCTGGCCTTTATGGTTTCGGATATGCTTGTAAGTATTTCCGAAAGATTGCCCCCGGCCTGCCGCTGGATGTTGATGGCTGTCACCGTCAGCTCAAGGTCGTTGCTGCCCACCCTCTCGGCCAATGAGACCAGTGCCTTCTCCATTGTGCTCCCGTACTTCACCTCATTCAGGAGCCGGGCAAACTCCTTTGATATAGGCTCGCCCATGTCGGCGGCAATATTTTCAAAGGCCTGCGTCAGGGTAAGCCCTGAGCGCAAACAGTTGCACATTGTAACCAGCGCGTCGCCGAGCTGGTTTTCAAAGGCCACCACCCGCTTCTTTTTTTGTTTTCTGACATACAGGGGCGGTCCGGCTATTCCGAGCAGTGCCGCCGTCCCGGCGAGAATATAGTTACCTGTAAAGAGCGCCAGAAGCCCCGAGGGGACAAAACCCAGCACAAGCCAGAGAATTGCAAACTCCTCTGCCCTCATCAAAACTCCGGCGGCCTGAAGCTCGCCTGAGAGCACCTGGTCGAAACGGCGGTTGCTCTTTTTTGCTTTTACCCGACTCGGCTTTCTGACGGCGGTATTTTCCTTGCTGAGAATCTGCAGGTGCAAAAGCCTTTTCTCGACCAAAAGCCGCTTTCTCAGAAAAATATTCAGAACTATCAGAGCTAAAAGAAAGGCCAGACATGCGCTGAAAACGCTGATTATCAGAACCCAGACGGTGTCATTTGAACCATTCATTGTTCACCATCACCCCATTTCCGATAATTTTGTCGATGCACTTCGGCCGAAATCCCGTGGCCTTGAATTCGCCCTTGAACCTGCCGAACCCGTCGAGCTCGCCCTTGGTCTCATACCTGAATATGTCGCTCATATTCACAACGTCGCCCTCGATACCGACAATCTCGGTAATGTTGGTAATCTTTCTTGTGCCGTCGGGGAGCCTTGACTGCTGCACAATAATATTGACCGCCGAGCAAATCTGCTCTCTTATAGCCTTCTGAGGCAGCTCCATCCCGGCCATCATCACCATCGTCTCGAGCCTGGCAATAGTGTCCCGGGGGCTGTTTGCGTGGGTGGTGGTGAGCGACCCATCATGCCCGGTGTTCATGGCCTGGAGCATGTCGAGCGCCTCGCCCGAGCGCACCTCACCGACTATAATCCTGTCCGGCCTCATTCGCAGCGCGTTTCTCACCAGGTCGCGTATGCTTATCTGCCCGCTGCCCTCAAGGTTGGCCGGCCGGCTCTCAAGCCTGACAAGGTGCTCCTGATTGAGCTGAAGCTCGGCGGCGTCCTCGATTGTCACTATCCGCTCATTGCCGGGTATGAAGGAAGAGAGCACATTGAGCAGGGTGGTTTTTCCGCTGCCGGTCCCGCCCGCGACTATGATATTGAGCTTTCCCTTGACACAGGCCTCAAGGAACAGGAGCATTTTGGGGCTGGCCGAACCCCACTCTATAAGCTGACTGTAGGTTATCGGTTTTTTTGAAAACTTCCGGATGGTCAGCACCGGGCCGACAAGCGAAATAGGCGGGATTATGGCGTTGACCCGCGAGCCGTCCTTAAGCCGGGCGTCGACCATAGGGCTGGCCTCGTCTATGTGCCGGCCTATCGCCGAGACTATCCTGTCGATAACGTTCTTTACATGCTCGTCGTCCCTGAACTTTATCGGAGACAGAAATATCTTGCCTTTTTTTTCGATATATACCCGCTCGGGCCCGTTTACCATTATTTCGGACACGTCGGGGTCGCGCAGCAGCTCCTCAAGCGGGCCGTAGCCGGTGATGTCATTGTAAATATCCTCGATTATCTTTTGCTTTTCGGCTTTGCCGACCTCGCGGACATGCTCGTTGACGGTATCGTTTATCAGTTTTTTTATAAGATCGTTTTCAATATCCCGGTGGTTCTGCTTGTTTATCTCGCCCAGCACGAGATTGTGAATATTATTCCTAGTTTCATAGAAAGAGTCGACGGCGACCGCGCCGTCCTTTCCTTGCTCCCCACTCGGGTCCTTCAGCTTTTCTATTTTATCAAGCAGTCCCATTTTATCCTCATGCCGCGCACCGGCGGCTTATTTTTTACTCCTGACAAAGTGTATTCACATATGCCGCAATAGCCTTTGCCACCGCCGAGCGCGGGGCGCCGGTCACAAAAGGAACCCCCTTGTTTATGCTCGAGAGCACTTCCTTGTCCTCGGGCAGACAGATTTTTGGCGTGAGCGACAGTATTTTTTCAAAATCGGATTTTGATATGATGCCCGAGGCAGCCCGGTTAAGTATCAGTTCGGTTTTTTCCCTCTGGCGCAGGGCGTCGAGTATCCCCAGCGAGGTTTTCACATTTTTCAGCGACACAATATCGACGCAGGCGCAAAGGTTGACAATATCGCTGTTTTCAATAGCCGCAATTGCAATATCGCTAAATCCCGGGGCAAGGTCAACTATGATGAATTCGTAGTAGGGCCGCACCGTGCTTATTATAATCTCTAGCGTCCTGTCGTGTATGTACTCGGCCAGCTCGGGACTTTTGGGGGCCGCGAGCACGTCAAGCCCGCTCTTGTGCATGGTCAGCACGCTTTTCACGACATCAATATTCATCTCGTCAACCTCGCGGGCCAGCTCATAGATTGTGTCCTGTGGGTCGAGGTCGAGCAGCACCGTAACATCCCCGAACTGCAAATCGGCGTCGATTATAAGTGTTTTCTTTCCCTGTGCCGCAAGAGCCACCGCGGTGTTTGTCGCCAGCGTGGTCTTGCCGGTTCCCCCCTTGCCGCTGAAAAAGGAGATAACCCGTGATTTTATTCTCGACCGCTCCCCCTCGGCACTGCGCTTTTTCTCAAGCGAATGCGCCTTTTGTATCGCCTCGCCAAGCGCCTCGGCGGTTTCGGACAGCGGCAGCACCTGCCTTATCCCCCTCTGCATGGCCGCCGAGAGCAGGTCGATGTCGACGGTCTCGGCCAGCATAATCAGCGCCGCACCCCGCAGCTCGGCGTACACCTGTTCGGCCACCTGAAAAACGCTGCCCCCGTCGCCCTCATATACCATGATGACAACGTCAGGGTGGTGCCCGAGAATTTTGAGGGCGGTAAGCTCGTCATATTCAAAAAAACCCGAAACGGCAAATCTGTCGCCGTCAATCAGGTTTTTAATTTTTATTTTGATATCAATATCATCAGAGATAACGACAATATTCAGTTTATCCATCAGTTCTCCCCCTCGCTGTAGACAGGAGCCTCGATAATCATCTCATCGCCGTATCCCCTGAGCACAATTGTTACAAGTCCCTGCGATATGTTGTGGTTGAGCATCGGGCAGTCGGCTGCCGGCAGCTCAAGCGTGATACTCGAATACGTGTTTATCTCCTTTACTTCGTTGGCATACTGCACCGCGGTCCCCACGGCGATAATCGGTATGTTCTGAAAGAGATAGGACGTCGTCTGGACGCCGTCGACGGTTTTTGTAACCAGAATATCCACCCTGTCCCCGGTTCTCAGATACCCGGCAAGCCCTGAAACCTCGTTGACATATATCGTAAATGCCCGGTATCCCTCTTTAATCCGGTCGGAGAGCCGGTCATTTGACAGGTCGCCGATTTCGGCCACCTTGCCCAAAAAGAGCTGCTCGCCTGTTTGCAGCGGATATTTTGTCGTCTTTCCCACAATTGTCTCAATATCAGTAACCACATTTTCAGGAGCGGTTCCCTTGGGGATTTCGGCAAATTTCAGCATTGCGGGGGTCAGCTTTGTGTTCTCGGGGATATTTATCGCCGCCACCACCACAAGCTCGGTCTCATATGCCGCCGCCTGCTCGGCGCTGGTCTGTAGCTGGGTTATAAACAGAAAAACCGCGCAACCGGTAAGGATTGCCGCCACTGTAGCCAGAAGATAAATTTTTTTCACTTTATAGGTACCTATCCTGTCAGCTTGTATGTATAAATGCCGCCGTCTATGTCCGAGGTGTAGGAGGTATAGGGAACATTGAGATTGATAAAAGAGCCCTGAATTTCATCCTCATTTTCTGAATGCTCAAGGATAAATGCCGAAAACCCATTCACCTTGACCGTAGTTGAGTCGATGAATTCATAAATCATAAAGCTCATAACGCGGGGGCAGTTCTCCACATAATGCTGGTAGGTGCAGCCTCCGTCCTCGGGGAAATGCGTGCAGAGCGACATCCGGTAGTTGACCCCTTTCTTGGCGACGCTCGCCTTATTGCCCTTTGCTACAGGGTAGGTGTCGCCCACACAGACTTCGCCGTCATGCCCGTATTTGAAAGTGTCAAGCAGCGCCTTGGCGTTGCCGTTTGAGCCGTCGATAACTATATAGCCGAAAAAACCGCTCTCCCCGCCCCCGCCGCCGGCCTTGAAAACCACATGCTCGGTTATCCCGGTTGCCATGGCGGTCTCATAGGCGCTTGCCGATATGCCCACCGGGACACATCCGGTCACCGAGCCGGCCGGCACTGCCGAGATTGTCGCCGATTTCCTTGAGGTAATCTCCTCAACCCCGATAATTTTTGCAAGATAAGTGGGGGAGGTCTTGCTGAGATTAATGGTCAGCGCCCCGTATCTGCCCGATACAAGGTCGCCGAGAACTATGTCCTCGGCCTGAAGACCAAAGTAGCCGTTCTTTGCGGCATATTCGTCGGCCAACGCTATTATTTCGGCTATGGCTGCCTCGTCGTCCTCGACTGGCAGAAAGCGCCCGAGCGACAGGGCGACGGCATCCGCGACATTCTGAATAGCCGACGCGTCGGTGTATGTCATGCCTATGTCTATTGTCAGCGAGGCCATGCCAAGCAGCAGACTGAGCATTATCGCCACAATCACGGCGCTGGCCCCCTCTTCGGCGGTAAATCTCCGAAAATTAATTCTCATGGGTCATCCCACCTTCATGGTCACGGCCGACTCAAGTGTGAAAACCGGGCCGCCGAACAGGGTGTGCGCCACAATAGTCAGCGACCTTACCTCGCTCACCACCTCAACCCTGACATCCCCCGCCGCTGGGTTGTCAGCGTCCGAGTACGACACCACCGTTGTGATATTGTCCTTTATAATACTGCTCGCAACACTCCGCACCTTATTTGCCGTCTCAACCTCGGCGCTCTCATAGTCTGACCACGAGGCCGCAAACCTCGCCCCCTCGCGGGCGCAGGTGTCGGTGGCGATTTTCGCAGAGAAAATCCAGCCAAAATCAATTATGCCGCAGAGAATAAGCAAAAGCACCGGCGCGACCAGCGCGAACTCGACCACCGCCTGTCCTCTCTCGTCTTTTATAAATCTGCTCATAATTGTCACCTCTTTTTTCCCAAGGGGGAGCGTCGGGAGTGCTCCCCCTTGATTCGCTGTTTAAATATTTTGGGCTTAGTTCACCTTACGATGATGCGGATTCTTCGAGAGCTTTTCCGATGCCTTCGAACATATCCTTAATCTTCGGCCCGAGGATGATAAGGGCTCCGATTACCACGACGGCGATAAGCCCGATAATCAGGCCGTACTCGACCATGCCCTGTCCGTTCTCGTCTTTGAGAAATCTTATCAGCTTTTTCATTCCATTGTCCTTTCTGCGGTTTACCGCAACTATTTTTTTCATATCAACGGAAAAATTAGCGACAGGATGAGGCCGATAGCCAGATACGGCCCCATCGCTGTTTTGGTTCTGAGGTTTCCGACTCTTCTTATCAGAATGCATATGCCGTAAATTGACATAAGAGCGGCCATAATAACCATGGCCTGCAGAAATCCGCCCACTCCGAGATAAAAGCCGGCTACGGCTGCAAGCTTCATATCTCCGGCTCCCACACTGATTTTAAAGAACGTCGGTATCGCAAAAATGACTGCCGCCGCCAAAAAGCCCCACAGGCTCCGCCTGATTTCCTCAATATCAAACCGCAGGCTCAAAAAGATAATTTTGCTAGTTATCAGAGCTAAAATCATAGAGTTGGGGATTTTTTTGATAACCAGATCCACGGCCCCGATAATGAGGCAGATAAGGAACACAGTTATGTATTCAGCACGCTCAAGCACTCCGCCGCCGGCATAATAAATCAGGACAAACCAGGCGGCGCAAAACAGGCACCAAAAATACGGCGCAAGCCTGTGCGAGAGCACCGCATGACCGGGCACTGTCTCACATCTTTCCGAAATCAGCTTCTTTGTGAGCGGCAGTGCGGCAAGACCGGCAGCGGCGCCGCAGGCAATCATCAGCGCGACCACCTCTTCATTCACCTCCTTTGCTCTGTCTCCAAAAAGAATAACCGCATCCCACTCGATAATGGAATACGGCTCGCACAAAGACAGGTACACCGCCCCGCAGGTATCAGGGCAAACTACATGTCCATATTTCCGTACCTCTTTCGGCGGCCAGGCTGCCATGAGCAACGCCTTGCATAGACTTGCATAAATATAAGCGTTGACGAAGGCCCTATAGCTTTGCGTCGCTGCCTTTCGGCAGGTTTGCCATTATCGGGAGGATTATTCTATTTGTAATATATTAAGCCCCAGCCCGCCAGGGCCAAGCCGGGCAGCTTAATTTCAGCAAATACAAATATAGACCGCATCCCACGATAATGGAACACGGTCTGACAGGGATGCCTGCCTCCGGCCCCCGCGTTGCGCGGGGCGGTCTGCAGGCCCTTTCTTCGTGCCTCGTTCGGTAGCTGGCTGCCATATGCAACGCCTAATGCGTTGCCGAAGGCCCTGTAGCTTTGCGTCGCTGCCTTTCGGCAGGTTTGCCATTATCGGGAGGATATTTTCTATTGAATAAAGGTGAATTTTTATTCACACCGTATAGTTGACCAGATTTTAACACATAATTTTGGGTTTGTCAATAGTTTTTTGGAAAATTTTTTAAAAAATTTTCGAAATATGACGTTTTTTGCGTTCGGAAGCACAAAATACTTCTCCGGGATTGACACAAGAGCACGAATTCTGAACAGGGCAGCCTACCGCTCTTCATGCCGCCCAAGGGGTAGCCCCGAGTGCTGTCTTTGGCAAAAAACACAGCCTGCACTCAGCGCGAAAATTTATTTTTCGTGACCTCTTTATTTTAGCAAAATCCGACCTTTTGTGCCTTGACAGCCGCGGCGGCGTATGGTATAATTTTTCAAAAGGAATAAAGAACAACCGATAAAAACAAAGGAGACCTGAAAAATGAGGAAGCTTGCCGTGTTGGCCTTAGCGCTTTTTGTTGTTATCCCGCTTGCGTCCTGCAATACCGGGGACGGCGATGACGAAACAACCCCCGAGGACACATCATATACAATAGAAACCACGACAGCGCCCGAATCGACAACCGAGCAGGATACCTCAACCGAGCCGCCAGCCACAGAACCGCCCGAGTCCACCACCACGCCCGACACCCAGGACCCTTCCTCAATATCCTTCACCCCGGTTGACCAGACCGTGTATGTGACCGGCGAGAACGTTAATGTGAGGAGCGCACCCTCGACCACCGGCAATATTATAGCCACGCTCCATTACGGCGATGACATCAGGTGCGTCGGCACCAGCGAAAACTGGTACAGGATTATCTATGCCGACCAGGAATGCTATATTTCGGCCTATTATGTCACCTTCGACAATATCTCGGGCAACGACTTTGAGGCGCTCAACGATACGGTATATATCGTCGTCGATACGGCAAACCTGCGCCGCGGCCCCTCAACCGCCACCGAGATAACCGCCAACCTGAACAAGGGAGCGTCGCTGACCCGCATTGGCAAGAACGCCGAGTGGAGTAAGGTGCTCTACAACAGCAACCAGTATTATATACATAACACCTGCGTCTCTACAACAGCGCCGTGACGCGGCCGCAGAACAACCCCGCCCCGGACTTGACTGAGTTCGGGGCGGGGTGATTTTATTTAAGCCCTTTAATACCCAGCTTCCTTCGCCACCTTAAAAGATAGAGCGTAATCAGCCTTGTCATCGCGATGTCAAACAGCACAAAGGCAATATTGCCAAGCAGGTATAACAGCCATGTCCAGTCAAGCGCCGCGTCGGGCAGGGTCAGGACGTATCTTGTGACAAGAATGACAAGTGTCAGCGCGGCGTTCATAAAAAAAAGCTTTATTGCCCACCGCAAAAGCCGGCTCCTGAGTTTCTCTATCTTTTCCTTAAGAATCGGATAGTAGCCGGCAAAAATCAGATAAAAAACCGCCGCGGTCTTGAGCGGAAGTAAAAGCGATATAAACCCGGTTGCCGCCCATACCAACCAGGGCCAGGGGCCGCCGACCTCTATCACAACAATAACCACCAGCATTCCCGCCAGGGCCGCAGCGCTCAGATCAAGCACCTCAAGAAGCGAGCCGAGCGAGAGCACAACCACGCCGAGCGCCGTCAAAACCGCGCACAGGGTCAGGCGCTTTGTGCTTTTTTTTATTCCGACGGGCATCGGCTCACCTCACTTTTCCCGGGGCCCCGCCCCGCACCCCGCTTAAGGAACTTTTTATTAAAAAGTTCCTTAAGAATCCTCAAAAACTTTATGACATAAAAGGGCGGATGTAACTTTTCCTCCAGAGGGTTTCGTGTCTTTTGAGTCACTACACCCCGCGGGGGATTGTTATTCGGCTTCCCTTTCCGGCGAAGTTCCCCGGCGCGACCCGCGCCTCAGCAGCAGCGAATCAGGTCGCCGCCCATGCACTCGCAGCAGCAGTCGGAGCACATAAGGCCGGTGCAGACCTCGCAGCCCGAGCAGCCGCGTGCCGTTGTAGTCGTATAGCCGCCCCCGTAGCCGTTGGCCTGCTGGCGCAGCCGATCGCGGGCGTCTCTGTATTCAATATTATAGGGGTCCATGGCGCAGGCAAGGTCAAAATAGCGCTGGGCGTCGACATAGTGCCTCAGCCTGACCTCAACACAGCCGCGCAAAAAATTCCATTCGGCGTCGCGCCCGGACAGAGGCACACCGGTAAGCAGCCTGTCAGCCTCAGCTATATTGTCTGTGTTGATACAGCGCCTGATTCTTGCATACAGCTCGCTGGTGCCGGTATATTCACCCGTACCGAATCCGCCAAAAGCTGAGCCGCCCCGGGCCTCCCTTTCCCTTTGAATCTGGTCGTAGGCGGCATTGATTTCCTTCATTTTCTCGTTGGCAAGCTCGGCAAGGTCGGAATTTTTATATTTATCGGGGTGGTATTTCTTAGCAAGCTCGCGGTAGGCGCGCTTAATCTCCTCATCGCTGGCTTCACGCGAAACACCGAGTATTCTGTACGGGTCGTTCATCTTGAGGTTTTCCTTTACTAAAGTATGTGTTCTGGCACGGGTTCTCATAGATACCGCAACACCGCCCCCGGCCGGTGTCTCTTTCAGGCAGGGTCTTTAAGCCCTGGATTCATTATCTTCTCAGTCCGGCGGGGCATTCCGCAGTATATGATATTTGAAATCACCCCGCGAAGGGTGTCGCAGTTGTAGTTGATGAGATCAAAGCCAATCTCGGCCTCCATCAGCTCATGCGTCAGCGCGGCGCGGATTCCCTCAAGCTCTGCCCTGCCAAGACTGTGATTTTGATAAAGGCAGGCAAAGGGATTGTAGCGCCCCAGTCTTATGTCGTCGGCATAGTCGTCGAGTGCGTCGGCGATATATAGCCATTTGCCGACATGCCGGCCTATCTGCCGTGCTATGACCGCCGCACCCTCGTCAAGCTCCCAGGACAATATATCCCCGACAATGCCGCCGAAAACCTCGGCGGGCAGGTCGACCGATGCAACCCTTTTGGCTTCAAGCCGAAAAAGCTCGGCTATTCCCGCCTCAATCCTCCCGTCAAGTCCGGGCAGCGCCGCCGCCGCGCGGCGCCTCATCCCCCGGGCAAAAAGCAGTGCAGTTTTTGCCCCGAGCCTGCGCAGCCCGGCCTCGTCACTCACATCGTCGCGCAGCTTGTGGTATACCAGCAGCGCGGCGGCGCAGGCGCAGAAGTCAAGCTGCGGGCTCGGCAGCATCTCGTTGCGTTTTTTTGCGGGGTGCGCGGCGCAGCGCCGGTATTTGAATTCGGGCCTCTCGCCCGCAAGCGCAATCCGCACCAGCGCAAGAAAAACAAAATCATAACTGAGCGACATGCGGGAGAGACAGCCGGCGCAGCGACCGTAGGACCTGCAGAGCCCGCAGTATACGGCGCGGTAGTATTCGTATTCACGCATTTTAAGCTCAGGCAGATATGCCCTCACATAACCGAACATGCGCTGCCCCCTCCCGCCGATATACTGAGTATATGGTAACCGAAAATTCCTGAAAATGCAATAGTGTTTTATAATTTGGCCGCAATTATTGTTCGGACAAAAACCCTGCTAGGACAAAATCTTAAATATTGTAATAATAGTTTGACTTTAATACATTGACTTGGAGTCCCAAATATATTATACTGTGGTAAGTAAAATACAGGAAGGGAACGCGGCTCTGCCGCAGCAAAGCAGAATGGGAAAAATCACTTTTATGGGCGCCGGCAGCACGGTTTTTGCCAAAAACGTACTCGGCGACTCAATGCTGAGCGAAGCTCTGCGGGATTTTGAAATCTCGCTCTACGACATCGATGCAAAGCGCCTTGAGGAATCCTATATCATGATAGATTCGCTCAACCGCAACATCAACGACGGACGCGCAAAGGTGACAAAGTACCTCGGGATACCCAACCGCCGCGACGCGCTGCGGGGCGCTGATTTCGTGGTAAACGCGATTCAGGTCGGCTTATACGACCCCTGCACCATAATCGATTTTGAAGTGCCGAAAAAATACGGCCTTCGCCAGACAATTGGCGACACGCTGGGAATAGGCGGCATATTCCGCGCGCTGCGCACAATCCCCGTGCTCGAAGATTTTGCCGAGGACATGGCCGCGGTCTGCCCCAGGGCGCTTTTCCTCAACTACACCAACCCGATGGCTACTTTAACCGGCTATATGCAAAGATATACAGACATTAAAACAGTCGGGCTCTGCCACAGCGTTCAGGTCTGCACAAAGACCCTGCTGAGGGAGCTCGGAATGGAGATCAGGCGGCCGCTGCGCGAGCTGATTGCCGGCATCAACCACATGGCCTGGCTGCTCCGAATCGAGGACGCCGACGGCAACGACCTATACCCCGAAATCCGCAGACGCGCCACCGCAATCCTTGAAAATCCGCCCGAGGGCTTTAAGGACCTTGTAAGGCTTGAGTACATCCGCCGGCTCGGGTATTACTGCACCGAGTCGAGCGAGCACAACGCCGAGTACAACTGCTTCTTCATCAAATCGCGTTATCCCGAGCTGATTGAACGATACCGCATTCCGCTCGACGAATATCCCCGCCGCTGTGTCAGACAGATAGAGCGCTGGGAGAAGGATCGCGAGATCTATACGAGCGACAATGTCACGCACACGCGCACGCGCGAATACGCCTCCTACATCATGGAGTCTATAGTGACCGATACGCCCTACCACATCGGCGGGAACCTGCTCAATACCGGCCTTATCACAAACCTGCCGGCCGAGGCCTGTGTCGAGGTGCCCTGTCTTGTGGGCAAATACGGCATTCAGCCTACTTATGTCGGCAGGCTCCCGCTGCAGCTTGCCGCCATGAACATGACCAACATAAATACCCAGCTGCTCACCATTGAGGCGGCCGTGACCAAGAAAAAAGAAACCGTCTATCAAGCCGCCATGCTCGACCCCCACACCGCCGCTGAGCTGTCAATCGACGACATAATCTCGCTCTGCGATGACCTGTTTGAGGCCGAACGCGACTGGTTACCGGAGTATAGATAAGCACGTCGGGGGACTTCCTGTAAGTCCCCCGGAAATTTGGCCGCCGCAGATTGCGGCGGCTCGGCATTGTAATGCCGGGGAACTCGCAGCGAGTTCCCCGGCAAACGGTATTAATAATTGTTTTCCTTAATCTTGAAATAGCTCTGCGGGTGCGCGCACACCGGGCATACCTCGGGCGCGTTATTGCCGACCACGACATGCCCGCAGTTGGCGCAAATCCAGACCACCTCTTCGCTCCTCGAAAACACCTGGCCACCCTCAATGTTGGAGAGCAGCTTCTTGTAGCGCTCCTCGTGTTCCTTTTCGATTTTAGCCACCCCTTCAAAGAGCGCCGCTATCTGGGTAAAACCCTCCTCCCGGGCTACTTTGGCGAAATTGGCATACATTTCGGTCCACTCGTAGTTCTCGCCGGCCGCAGCGTCTTTAAGGTTGGTCATGGTGTCGGCAACAGCGCCACCGTGCAGGAGCTTAAACCAAATTTTCGCATGCTCCTTCTCGTTGTTCGCGGTCTCCTCGAAAATGGCGGCAATCTGCTCATAGCCGTCTTTTCTGGCCTTTGAGGCATAATAGGTGTACTTGTTTCTCGCCTGTGATTCACCTGCAAATGCGGCCATCAGGTTAGCTTCGGTTCTTGAACCTTTGAGTTCCATAGTTTTCTCCTTTTTATTTTAAATTTAATATACGGCATGAGTAAAGGCTGTGCTCCTACCTGTTGTCTGTCAACCGGTCATAAAGTCATCGATTTTAGTTTTTTGTGCCGGCGCACTCGGGGCAAAGTCCGACAAAATCAATGTTCCAGTCCTCAATCCTGTACCCGCGGGCGTCGATGCTGCCTTTTAGCAAGGTTATTTCCGGCTCGGCGACCTCAATATCGTCTACCCTGCCGCAGGCGCGGCAGCTTATGTGAAAATGCTTTGCGGTGTTTATATCGAACCTGTCGTCCGAGCCGGGTATGTGAAGTCGCTGAAGTGTTCTCGAGGCGGCCGCGTCGGCCAGTACCCTGAATACGGTTGCGCGGCTTATCTTGGTGTCTTTTTTCCTGACCTCTTCAAATACCATTGTCGCCGACGGATGGTTCATGCCAAGGAGCGTCTCTGATATAAGACGCTTTTGCCTGGTATTCCGCTTTGCCACTATTCCACGCTCCTTATTAGGACTTAATCTTATTATATCACAAAAAAAGCGCATGTCAATAGGGTTTTTGAATTATTTCGGATTTTTTGCAGTCGGTCGGGAAAAGCCGGGCTTCGGGGTTTTGGGGGCTGTGAGCAAAAAATATTTCATTATACATAATCAACAAACCTGTGCTTTTGAGTTGACTTTGCATTGGCCGTATGCTATACTTATTAGGCAAATAACTCAAACTTGAGCAATTGATGGGGAGCATTAAGATGAAGAAGCCAATTGTACTTATTCTGGTCGCATTGGCACTGGCTATGCTTGTTGCGCTGGTGGCCTGCGACAACAACGGCCCGGGGGCAGACACCACAGACGGGTCCGCATCATCAACAGACACATCTTCTGCGGAAATTGACGTTGATTACATATCCATAATCGCTGCCGACGGCACGACCGATTACCAGCTGGTGCGTGCAGATACGGCATCGGCCGAAATGGTAGCCGAGATTTCGGATTTCTACAAGGCTCTAAGTCAAAAATTCGGAGTCTCCTTCCTCTCCTTCAGGTATACCTCGGACTGGCTCAAGCCAGATGACACCCCGCCCGACAAAGAGATTCTGGTCGGTGAGACAAACCGCGAGGAAACCAGGCAGGTGCTCGAGGGGCTACAGGAATTTGACTATGCCATAGCTATGGTCGGCAGCAAGCTGGTTATCTGCGGCGGGTCGGACGAGGCCACACTCCAGGCGATGGCCTATTTCACCGATAATATTATGACCGGAAATACGCTCGAGTTGCCCGAGAATTTCAGCTATATATGCACCTCTCCCCCGCGCATTTTGTCATATTCCCCCGAGAACTACTATTATTACGAGGATGTCTACACCCCCGAGCTGGTAATCAATTATGTCTGCAGCCCGGCCGTCGACCGGACCGCATCCAAGCTGGCTGTAAACGGCAAGGACTACACAGCTCAGGCAAACTGGGAGGATGGCCGCGTGACATTGTCGAGCACCACATTTGAGGCCGGGGATTATGAGGTATCGCTCACTCTCTACGATACTAACGGCAATCCTTACAGACACACCCAGTATTTCTCCTGCGGCGACGGGTCGGTGATGCACCTCTACAAAGGTGAGGTTCACGCCCACACGTCAGAATCTGACGGTGAGGGCACTGTTGAGGCGGCATATGCATACGCGCGCGACGTTGCAAAGCTCGACTTCTTCGCGATTACCGACCACTCAAACTCTATTAACCTAAACACATATAAAAACACGCATAAGCCGATAGCCGACGAGTACAATAACCCCGGCAAATATGTAACACTGTATGGCTACGAGCAGACCTATAACATCAGCTCCGGCTATTACGGGCACCTGAACGTGCTCAATACACTGACCTTTACAACCCGCTCCATAAACCTCACAGCCTTCTATAAATTGATGGCCAAGACCGCCGAGTCAATAGTAATGTTTAACCACCCCGGGTACACCTGGGGCAACTTCATTGACTTCAAATACAACAAGGAGGTCGACAAGGTCCTTAATCTGATTGAAATCAAGGGCTCGTCGTATGATTTGCAGTATGTGCTGGCGCTGACACAGGGCTGGCATGTCTCCCCGATCTACAACGAAGACAACCACAGCGCCAACTGGGGGGCAGCAAGTGAGGCCTGCGGGTATGCGCTTGCACCGGCGCTCACGCGCCAGAACATTGTCGAGGCCTTCAACAAGAACCGCACATATACCACCACCGACGGCACGCTCAAAATTTATTATAAAATCAACGACGAGTGGATGGGCGCGCGGCTCGACAATCCCGACAAACTCGAGGTCAGTGTAAGCCTGTCGACTCAAAGGCCGGTCGGCATTGGCAACATTTACCTTGTGGCCGAGGACAATATTATTGTAGCCCAGACCTCTGCCGGCACAGATAAAACATATGAGTGGAATCTTACCCTCTCGCCCGATTACGACTACTACTATGTCAAGGTCTCAAACTCGTCCTACTGGGCGGTAACCGCGCCTATTTGGATTGAAAACCGGGATTTAATGAATATTACCGATATTACACAGTCACTGCTTGTGAACGATTCCGGAAGCAACGATTACGGCGTGAAGGTACATATCACAAACAGCGCGTCAAAGGCCATGACCGATGTGACGGTATCCTTCTACAAGAGCTCACTCAATGGCTTTAATTTAAAAACCACTCCCTTCGCCACAGTCAAGCTTGGCACCCTGAACGCCGGCAGCAGCTCAAGCGCCGAGACCTTTACCTCATATGCGCTCGCAAGCCCCCGCATAACCGCGGTAGTCTCCGGAAAGCTCGACGGCAAGACCTACGCCGACACCTCATATACCATGCTGTCCCCGCTCTACATGACAGAGGTGCTGCCCGCCATGTCGGCATACAACGGCGTGAGCACGCCCTTCTCCTACATAGAGCTCTACAACAACAGCGACACCATACTTGATTTGTCGCAATATAAACTCAGGTACTACAGCAAAGCCGGCGCAAAAGCCGCCGACCTTGCCAACAACACATGGAATTTATCGGGAACAATCCAGCCTCACAGCACGCTTGTGGTCTGGTTCAAGACCTCAACAAACCTCACCGTCGCAGACTTCAACGCAAAATTCGGTACAAATCTTGTCGAGGGCAGCAGTATTCTGGTGCTAACGAGAACGAAGGTCCTGCCGACCAGCAATGCGGTGCAGATCGAGCTGGTCTTAGGCTCAACGGTCGTCAACCGCATCTGGTACAACTGGGGCGATTCAAAGGTCGATGTTAAGAACAACAAAGCCATCACCTTCGATTACAACCATATGTATGTCCAAACCTCGGTGATGACCTCAAGCAGCGCCACCCCCACCCCCGGTAGCATCTCGCAAGGTCAGGTGCCTACCGCTGTGACTAAGTAAACTCAATACAACAACCAAGCCGCCGCCGGAAATCCGGCGGCGGCTTTTTAGCGCGGAGTACTGCCCCGCACTCCGGCATAAGCGCTCGGGGGCGCTGCCCCCGAGCCCACGGCTCAAGGGGCTTTTTCAAAAATCCCCTTGAGAATCCCCAAGAATTTCAACCTAATTTAACAAAGCTGTCCGCATACGCGGTTGCCAGCCTGTCGCAACGCTCGTTGTAGGGGTGGCCGTCGTGCCCCCTTATCCAGACAAAGGTTACCCTGTGCTTCCCTAAAAGCGGCAACAGCTTCTCCCAGAGGTCGACGTTGAGCACCGGGGAATTGTCGGCCTTCCTCCATCCCCGTCTCTGCCACAAGGCAAGCCAGCCGAGGTTTATCGCGTCGGTCAGGTACTTTGAGTCGGAGGTCAGCGTCACCTCGCAGGGGTATTTCAGTGCCTTTAGCGCAGCAATTGCCGCGGTCAGCTCCATGCGGTTGTTGGTGGTCTGCGGTTCGCCTCCCGTGAGTTCCTTTTCTTTTTTGCCGCAAACCAAGATAGCCGCCCAGCCCCCCGGCCCGGGGTTGCCCCGGCAGGCCCCGTCGGTGTATATCTCAACGCGCTTCAATTTCCGTCCTCCTCACAGCGCTTCGGGTTCTCGATTATACGCCTGACAATCCTTGACGCCATGAGAATCCCGGCCGTATTCGGCACCAGGGGGAGTGTGCCGGGCGGCAGCCGGCGGCAATCGGCACTATCAACATAAAATGCCGCATCCGGAGCTCTTGCCGGCTCGCGCGAGAAAACCACCTCAAGGTGTTCTATCCCCCTCCCCCGGGCACGAAGCTCGCGCCTTATGACCCTGGCCAGCGGGCAGGTGTCGGTCTTTGATATATCGGCAATCTCAAGTCTTGTGGGGTCAAGTTTGTTTCCGGTCCCCATCGCCGCAATAAGAGGAACGCCGGCCTCCTTTGCCCGGGCTGCTATGAGCAGCTTTGAGGTGACCGTGTCAATCGCGTCAGCGATATAGTCATACTCCGAAAAACCAATCCTGTCGGCTGTTTCGGCATCGTAGAACATGCTGCAAACGGTCACCCGGCAGTCGGGGTTTATGTCGAGTATGCGCTCGCGCATAACCTCGGTCTTGAGCCGCCCGAGCGTCGAGTGCAGCGCCACTGTTTGGCGGTTGATGTTTGACGGGACTATTGTGTCATTGTCGATTAAAGTAAGATTCCCCACCCCTGCCCGGGCAAGCGCCTCGCAGAGCGCGCCGCCGACACCTCCGAGCCCGAAGATCGCAACCCTGGCCGACATCAGCGCCCTGACAGCCTTTTCACCTATGAGCATTGCGGTTCTTGACATGCGCGGGGGAATTTCCATATCAGGCAGCCCTCTCTCTTTTTTATATGCAAGTGATTATATCACAGATTTACAAAATATTCAAGGCATGCGGTCCTATAAATCAATTCAACGCCTTTACAACCGGACATATTTGGTGTATACTAAATATAAAAAATACGGAAGGAATGGCCGCAAACATGAAGCTCAACTACCGGAAAACCCTGTGCGTGGGGTTCGCGTTTTTCCTGATAAGCGCCTTCTGGATGGCCTATGACACGGTTATTCCCAAGATACTTACTGATAAGTTTGGCCTGCCGCAGACCTGGTCAGGCGTTGTAATGGCGCTCGACAACATCCTGGCGCTCTTTATGCTGCCGCTTTTCGGCGCGCTGTCCGACCGCACAAACACCCGGCTCGGCCGGCGCACGCCCTATATACTCATAGGGACAATTGTGGCGGCCGTGCTGTTTGTAGGCCTTTCCTTCATCGACAACCTGCAGCTCACAAAGCTTGACGCCGTCTCGGACGTTGAGGCCAAAAGCACGCTTGAATTCCTCTACGATTATGATTACAAAACAAAGGTCGCCGACGGCGTTGAATACGAGCTTGCTACCCCCTCGGGTGACAAATACATCCTGACCGGGAAATTCACGCGCGAGCAGTTCACCTCAATAACCCTTAAAACAGATAAAATCGACCCGAGAACCGGCGAGGTGGTACTGAACTCCGACGGCTCCCCGAAGCAGGTGATAAACCCGCTTTACCTGAACTATGTTATCCCGGCGCGCGGGGCATATGCCTGGGACCAGACTGTCAGCAACCCGGCAACCCTGATATTTTTCATGTTGCTCTTGCTTTTCGTGCTGGTCTCGATGGCCACCTTCCGCTCGCCGGCCGTCGCGCTCATGCCAGACGTGACAATAAAGCCTCTGCGCTCAAAGGCCAACGCTGTAATAAACCTCATGGGGGCCTTCGGCGGAATTCTGATTCTTCTCCTCGGCTCGCTGCTCAAAACCGGCGAGCCGGCAAACGACATGATGAGCTACACGCTTTTCTTCGGTATCGTTTCGGCTATAATGCTGGTGTCACTCTTTATATTCATGCTGACCGTCAACGAAAAAAAGCTGGTGCGCGAGATGGAGGAGGAGAGCCGGCAGCTCGGGCTTGACACAGCCCCAAGCGACGAGCAGCCCTCGGGCAAACGCAGACTGACACGGGGCGAAACAAAATCGCTTTTGCTCATACTTGCCTCGGTGGTGCTCTGGTTTATGGGATATAACGCCGTGATAAGCAAGTACTCGGTCTATGCCGGTAAGGAACTGGCGCTCGACTATAACCTCACTCTCTTGATAGCTCAGGCCGCGGCGATTGTCGCCTTCATCCCGGTCGGCATCATCTCCTCAAAAATCGGGCGCAAAAAGGCAATTCTCTCGGGCATTACCATGCTTAGCGTTGCCTTCGGCACCGCGATGTTTATGGACAGCAACAGCCCGGGCATAATAATGAATATAATGTTCGCGCTGGCCGGGGTCGGCTGGGCGACAATCAACGTCAACTCCTTCCCGATGGTGGTCGAGCTTTCGCGCGGCGGGGATGTCGGAAAATATACCGGCTTTTACTATGCGGCAAGCATGGCAGCCCAGACCGTGACGCCGGTGCTCAGCGGTATGTTCCTTGACATCAAAATGAGGTATCTTTTCCCCTACGCGACGATATTTGTGGTCGCCTCGTTTGTCACCATGCTTTTTGTCAGGCACGGCGACTCAAAACCGCTGCCGCCAAAGAGCAGGCTTGACGCCTTCGGAGCCACCGACTGACCGACACCAAACAACACGAAAGGACATAAAAAATGACCGCGCTGTATGTTATTCTCGGAGTGCTTATTGCACTCGCAATTACATACCTTATCCTTACCGCACCGCGGAGCCGCAACAGGCGGGCGGGAATGGAAAAACTCCGCGTCGACTATGCCCACCGCGGGCTCTGGGGCGGGGATATCCCCGAGAACTCAATCCCGGCCTTCTCGGCCGCAGCCTCGGCGGGATACGGCGTCGAGCTTGACGTTCAGCTCTCGGCCGACCGGCAGGTTGTGGTTTTTCACGACTACACGCTCTCCCGCATGTGCGGCGAGGACACAAGGGTCGACTCGCTGGGAGGGGCCGCGCTCACCTGGCGGAGGCTCGGTAAAACAGACTACACCATTCCCCTGCTCGATGATGCACTAACCACTGTCAAAGGCAGGGTGCCGGTTCTCATTGAGCTCAAGGGAAAGAACAGCAGCACCGAGCTCTGCGAGGCCCTCTCAAGAATACTCGGGCACTACGACGGCAAGGTCTGTGTGCAGTCCTTCAACCCGTATCTGCTCGGCTGGTTCAAGAAGAACATGCCCCGGGTCGCCCGCGGCCTGCTCTACACCGATTTCAAAAAAAACACTTCGGGTAGCAGAAAAAACGACTTTATCCTCGGCGCCATGCTCACGAATTTCATAGCCCGCCCCGACTTTATAGCCGTCGACGAGGATTGCCTTGACAGCCCTCCGGTAAAGCTGATGACCTGGCTGCACAAAACCGACGTCTTTGTCTGGACTGTCCGGGACCCCTACAAATATGCAAAATACAAGTCGATGGGACACAACTGCATATTCGAGGGATTTATGCCCGGGAGCGGGGACAAATAGCCCCGTCGGCAAGATACACTCAAAATAAAGGATAACGGGCTTTTTGCCCGGTGGTCATCTGATGGGAAACCCCAAGGACACAACAGGCCTTTTGACCTCGGATTATTATTATGAACTGCCGCCCAGGCTGATAGCCCAGCATCCGGCCGAAAAAAGAGACGCCTCGCACCTGATGGTCATAAACCGCGCGACGGGCAGCATTGAACACCGGCGGTTTTCGGATATTGTCGAATACCTTGACCCCGGCGATGTGCTGGTCATAAACGACTCAAAGGTAATCCCCGCCCGGCTTTATGGTGATATTCCGGGCAGAGACACCGCGGTTGAGCTTCTCCTTCTCCGCGAGCACAAGCCCGACACCTGGGAAACGCTTGTCAAGCCCGGAAAGCGGGCGCGAACCGGGACAAGGCTGGTTTTCGGCCAGGGGATTTTAGTCGGCGAGATACTGAATTTAACCCCGGACGGCAACCGGATAGTAGGGTTTGAATACGACAAGAATAAATACAACAGTGTTTATGAAATACTGGATAAAATAGGCCTTGTGCCCCTGCCGCCATATATAACCGAACCACAGCAGGAGAAAGACCGCTATCAGACGGTTTATGCCCGCGAGGAGGGCTCGGTGGCGGCGCCCACCGCGGGACTCCACTTCACCCCCGAACTGCTCGACGAAATCCGGGAGAGAGGTGTTGCAATAGTCCCGGTCATGCTTCATGTCGGACTCGGCACCTTCCGGCCGGTCAAGGAAAAGCTGATTGAGCGGCATGTAATGCACACCGAATATTTTTCGGTGTGCGGGGAGAGCGCGCGGATTATCAACTCAAGAAGGGCTGCCGGCGGACGGGTGGTCTGCGTCGGCACCACCTCCTGCCGCACGCTTGAGAGCGCCGCAGATTCGACCGGCATAATTCGTGCCATGTCGGGCGACACCGGCATATTCATCTACCCCGGGTATAGATTCAAGGCCACCGATGCGCTGATAACCAACTTCCACCTGCCCGAGAGCACCCTGCTCATGCTGGTCTCGGCCTACTGGAGCCGCGAGGAAATACTTCGGGCATACGAGATAGCCGTAAAGGAAAAATACAGGTTTTTTTCTTTCGGCGACGCAATGTTCATCCGATAATGCCCTTCTGCGTCAAAAAAACAAGCGGTCGGCAAGGGCGGAATTCAGGAGGACGACTAAAATGCCGGAAGGGAAAAAAATCAGGATACCGGCTATTGTCGGACCGACGGCAAGCGGGAAAAGCGCCCTGGCGGTGAATATCGCCGAGAGGTATTCGGGCGAGGTCGTGTCCTGCGACTCAATGCAGATATACCGCACAATGGACATAGGAACCGCAAAGCCTAGCGCCGCCGAGATGCGGGGTGTCCCGCACCACATGATAGACATAGCCGAACCTTTTGAGGATTTCTCGGTCGCCGATTATGTACAGATGGCTGAGCGGGCGGTTTGTGACATTTTGTCACGCGGCAGATTGCCTGTCCTCTGCGGCGGCACCGGCCTTTATCTTGACAGCTTTTTACGCGGCGGCTTTGAGCCGGCGGATACCGACCCGCTGCTGCGCGAGCGGCTCAGACGAGAGGCCGAGACTTGCGGGAATGAGGCCCTGCACGCGCGGCTCAGTGCCATCGACCCCGAAGGTGCCGCGGCAATTCATCCCAATAATATCCGGCGGGTGATACGCGCGCTTGAGATTTATGAGCTGACCGGGAAAACCAAGTCCGAGCAGGACCGCCTCTCTCGCGGAGCCTGTAGCAGGTATGACCCGGTTATTATCGGCCTGCGCTTTTCTGACCGCGCCAAGCTTTACCGTCGGATAGACACTCGGGTTGACAGGATGCTCGCCGAGGGGCTGCTTGAGGAGACAGAGCGGCTGTGGCGGGCCGGCGTTTTTGACAGGTCGCGCACGGCGGCGCAGGCGATAGGATATAAAGAGCTGCTCGGGTATCTCCGCGGCGAGGTCACACTCGACGAGGCGGTCGAGAAGCTCAAGCAGTCGACCCGGCGCTACGCTAAACGGCAGCTGACCTGGTTCAGAGCCAATCCTGACATCAACTGGATTGAGGCCGACGGCAAGACCGGGGACGAGATTGCAGACGAGGCCGCCCTTATTTGGGAGCGGGCTTGTAAAACCTGAGAAAGGCGGCGTGGAGCTTGAAGGAGCGGGTCATAAGAGAGCTTCGGCGATATGCGGCAAAATACCTGCCGGCCGCGGGAATTGCCGCGCTTGCGGTAATTCTTGCCGCCTACACGCTCTATATCTGCCTTGATTTATCCTCGGTAGAGGTTCTGACCACGCCGGCGGTGCTATCCACCGAATACGAAATCGCCGGGATGCGCGGCTATATCTTCCGGGACGAGGAGGTCCTCTACAGCCATAACCCGGGGGCGGCGGCATACCGGGTGCGAGATGGCGAGCTGGTGGCGGTCGACACCGAGCTTGCGCGGGTTTTTGAATACGGGGACACAGCCGACTATCTTGCCCGAAGGCAGGCGCTTGAGCATAGAATAGACCTGCTCACCCGGAGCGTTGAGGCCGGCAGGCCAAACGCGGCGGCCGCTGCCGAAACCAAAAAGAACCTAAAGTCGGTCTATACCGAATTTATGAAATTGCTCTCGGGCAAAAACCTGACGGGCGCCGCCGCGCTGTCGGACGAGATGCTGGTTTATCTCAATGCCTACAGGTGCCTTACCGGAAAAAACAGCGACCTTAAGGCCGAGCTCGACAATCTGCACGGCCAGCTTATTTCCCTCGCCGACTCCTATTCGGGCGGGTTTGACAGTATAAAAAATCAAAGGAGCGGCTATTTTTACTACAGTTGCGACGGCTTTGAGGATGCATTTGACTACAAGCTGATAGACACGCTTACCGCCGACAGTCTCACCGCGATTGCATCTGCGCCGCAAAAAACATACAACCCCGGCAAATATGCACTCGGGAAGATGGTATACAATCATATATGGTATCTTGCGGTGCCGGCCGACGCATATCTCTGCCAAAAGCTGGCCGACGCCGATGAGTGCAGGGTCACATTCCCCGGGGAGGGCCTTGAGCTTCGGATGACGCTTCACCGCGTGGCTTTTAGCGAGGGCGACGAGGGTGGGGTTCTGATATTCTCCTCGGGCGTCCTACCGGCGGGATTCAGCTGGGCGCGGAAGCAGCCTGTTGAGCTTTTGGTAAGCGAGATAACCGGCCTGCGGGTGCCAGACACTGCGGTGCGTGAGGAAAAGGGCATCCGGGGGGTATATGTGTTCTCGTCCTCGAGGGTTGTATTCCGGAGGATAAATATAATATTTGAGGGCGACGGGTATTATGTGGTCTCACCGCGCGACCCGGCCGCCGAGAATTACAGGGAATATCTTGACCTGAATGACCGGATAATCATATCGGTATCCGACGGAATTCTCTATGACGGCCGTATAATCAACTGATCCCGCACTAAAGTAATTAAGAATAAGACGGAGTTTTGTTAGGATGGATTACTCATATTTGAAGGAAAACACCGAGAGGGTAAGAGAGCGGATAAGGCAGGCCGCTGTGGCCGCCGGACGTAATCCTGACGAAATCATGCTGCTGGCGGCAGTGAAGTATGCCGACGCCGGCGAGATAAATTACCTCCACCGGCACTGCGGAATTGACAATATCGGCGAGAACCGGGTGCAGCAAATGCTAGGGCGCTGGGAGGAGCTTCAACGCGAGGGACTGAACGTCCACTTCATCGGCAACCTGCAGACCAACAAGGTCAAGTACATCGCCGACAAGGTTTGTATGATTCACTCGCTTGACAGCGGAAAGCTCGCCGCCGAGATTGAGCGGCAGGCGGCAAAGCACAACTGCATAATCGACGTGCTGGTAGAAATCAATTCAGGATATGAGGAAAACAAAGCCGGGGTGCTGCCCGAAGAGGCCGAGACCCTCTGCAAAAAACTGGTTCTGTACCCCCACATCCGGCTGCGCGGCTTTATGACAATGGGGCCGGTATGCTCGGGCTATGAGGAATACTGCAAATATTTCAGGAAAACCTATGATTTAATTGTTGACATTTGGGAGAAAAAGCTTCATAATATAGAGAGACCCATTATTTCGATGGGCATGTCCGAGAGCATTGAGGCGGCTGTGGCCTGCGGCTCGACATGCATAAGGGTCGGGCGGATACTCTTTGAAAAACAGAATTCCACATAAAACACAGGAGGGCGAAAATGAACTTCATCAAAAGGCTGCTCAAAGACGATGAGGACGATATTTATGCCGGCAACAGCGACTTCGGAAAGTTCGGCGAGAGCCATACCGACGATGCCGGAAAAATTGCCGATCACAGTCCGGACGAAATTATAGACGACATTCCGCCGGCCTCAGATGTCGCCCCCCGCCCGGCAGTCGGCATCAAGGGGAGCGGCGCGGCGGTGTCTCTGCGCGTTTTGAGACCCAAGAGCTATGACGACGGCCCGGAAATTGCAGACTATGTAGCCTCGGGCTGCACCGTGGTCATGAACATTGAGGACCTGAACCGCGAAAACTCAAGGAGGCTTTTGGATTTTCTGCTCGGCGCCGTGCATGTGCTGGGCGGGGATTTGCAGATGGCGTCAAAGACCACCTTTGTCGTAGCCCCCTGCAGCGTGGGAGTCGAGGACGCCGAGGCCGAGGAGAGCAGCGGGATAGATTTTGACAGTTTCAATCTCGGCACCCCCGAAGCCGACACCACAAGGGTCAGGCCAGGCGGGGGCAGAACCGCCGGCGGCTTTAATTTCAACAAATAACAAGCGCTGAGCGTCGACACACTGGGGGGGTTGTTTTGCCCGGTATTTGCTATATGATTATCACGATTGTCAAAATATTAATATACGCGCTGCAGTTTGCCATGTTGCTGCGGGCTGTGATGTCCTGGATACCCGATATTCAGGACAACAAATTCAGCGATTTCCTCTATACCGTCACCGAGCCTGTCGTCCTGCCGGTAAGAATGCTTTTTGAGAAACTGAGGTGGTTTCAGAATTTTCCTCTCGACGTATCTTTTATAGTTGCATATCTTTTGCTGGCGATATTGTCGGCCATACTCGGAGCACTTGCATAGTTTACCACACAGTTATCTTAACAGGAGTTACAACACAGTCATGTCAAAGGATTATACAAGCACTCTTAATCTGCCGAAAACCGACTTTCCCATGCGCGCCAACCTCCCCGAAAGAGAGCCGCAAATGCTGAATTTCTGGGAGGAAATCGGCCTGTATGAGCTGATGCTCGAAAGCTCGGAGGGATGCGAGCAGTATATTCTGCACGACGGTCCTCCCTTCTCCAACGGCAACATACACATGGGCACCGCCCTCAACAAGTGCCTCAAGGACTTTATCAACAAGTCAAAGGCAATGGAGGGCAAGCGGATAATATATATCCCGGGCTGGGATAATCACGGTCTGCCTATCGAGAGCGCCATCATAAAGAAGAACAGCCTTAACCGCAAAAAAATGTCCATTACAGAATTCCGAAACGCCTGCCGGAAATTTGCCGGGGATTATGTCGACATCCAGCGCGAACAATTCAAGCGGCTGGGCGTGCTCGGAGACTGGGAGAACCCGTATCTGACAATGGACCCCGAATTTGAGGCCTGCGAGGTCAGGGTGTTCGGCGAGATGTACAAAAAGGGCTGCATCTACAAGGGGCTCAAGCCTGTCTACTGGTGCCCTCACGACGAGACCGCGCTGGCCGAGGCCGAAGTTGAATATCAGACCGACCCATGCGACTCGGTATATGTCAGGTTCAGGGTGACAGAGGACAACGACAGGGGCAGGCTCAGTGAGGTCTGCGACCTGAGTCGCACATATTTTATCATATGGACCACCACCATCTGGACGCTGCCAGGTAACCTTGCCATAGCACTCAACCCGGACGTCAATTATTCGGTGGTCGAAGCCGGAGGCAGCTTCTATATCGTCGCCAAGGAGCTTGTCGAAAAAACCATGGTCGCCGGCGGCATAACCGAATACAGAATCTTGGCAAACCTGCTCGGGCACGAACTCGAATTTGTCAAAACCCGGCACCCCTTCCTTGACCGCGATAGCGTTGTGCTGCTTGCCGATTACGTCACCACCGATAGCGGCACCGGCTGCGTTCACACAGCACCCGGCTTTGGCGTAGACGACTGTAAGACCTGCACAAAACACGGAATCGAGACCATAGTCCCGGTCGACGACAGGGGATACCAGACCTCAGATGCCGGTAAGTATGCCGGGCTTCGGTATGATAAGTCAAACCTTGCCATACTTGCCGACATGAAGGAGAGCGGGGCGCTCTTTGCACACGAACAGATAGAACACGAGTATCCACACTGCTGGCGCTGCAAGGAACCTGTAATATTCAGGGCCACACCGCAGTGGTTCTGCTCGGTTGATTCATTCAAAGACGCGGCGGTGGCCGCCTGTGAGCAGGTACAGTGGCTGCCCGCATGGGGGCTTGACCGGATTACGCAGATGATAAGAGAGCGCGCCGACTGGTGTATTTCGCGCCAGCGGCACTGGGGGCTGCCTATCCCGGTCTTCTACTGCAGCGGGTGCGGCAGGCCGGTCTGCACGCCCGAGACCACCGAGGCGGTAGCAACCCTTTTTGCCGGGCGGGGATCCAACAGCTGGTATGAAACCGAGGCGGCCGACATTCTGCCCCGTGGTTTTTCCTGCCCCTTCTGCGGCGGCACTCAATTTACCAAGGAAACCGACACGCTTGACTGCTGGTTTGACTCGGGCGTCACTCACTTTGCGGCGCTCGAGAACGGCGGATACCACCCGGCCTGGCCCAAGGACATAAAGTGGCCGGCCGACATGTACCTTGAGGGGGCCGACCAATACCGCGGCTGGTTCCAGTCTTCTCTGCTTACGGCAGTCGGAGCGCGGGGGAGCGGCGCGCCCTACCGAACGGTGCTCACGCACGGCTGGACGGTAGACGGCGAAGGTCACGCCATGCACAAATCCCTGGGCAACACAATAGCCCCCGAAGACATGATTAAGAAATACGGCGCCGAGCTGGTACGCCTGTGGGCTGCGTCAAGCGACTACAGGGCAGACGTGCGGGTCTCGGACGCCATCTTCAAACAGCTCTCGGAAGTCTATCGGAAAATAAGAAATACCGCGCGAATTCTGCTCGCCAACCTCGGGGACTTCGACCCCGAGGCAGACATGGTCAACACCTCCGACATGGACGAACTCGACAAATGGATACTGGCAGGACTTGATGAGCTGATTTCCGAATGCAAAAGGGCATATGACACCTACGAGTTCCATATAGTCTATCATGCTGTGAATAACTTCTGCACCATAAACCTCTCAAAGCTCTATATAGACATCACCAAAGACCGCGTCTACACCAGCGCAAAAAACAGCCCCGGCCGCCGGAGCGCGCAGAGCGCAATGTTCTTAATTCTCTCGGCACTGACAAGGCTTATAGCCCCGATAATATCCTTTACCGCCGAGGAAATCTGGCAGGCCATGCCGCACATCAGGGCCGAAAACAAGCTAAGCGTTTTCCTCAACAGGCTGCCCGAAGCAACCTATATTAGCGGGTTTGAGGACAGGTATGAAGTATGGAACAGGCTCTTTGACCTGCGCGACGACGTGATGAAGGCGCTTGAGCTCGCCCGCGCCGACAAACTTATCGGCAAATCGCTTGACGCCAAGGTGATAATATACACCGGGGATGAAGAGACATACGCGCTGCTCGAGAGCTTTTCCGACCGGCTCTCCACAGTGTTTATCGTCTCGGAAGCAAAACTATCTCAGAATAAAGCGCCCGACGGCGCCTTTGCCGATACTATGTCGGGAATTTCCGTTTTGGTAGCCCCGGCCGACGGCGAGAAGTGCGACCGCTGCTGGATGTATTCGGAGGACGGGGAGCATATCGAGGACGGGTTTGTCTGCTCAAGATGTCTTTCGGTAATCGGAAAATAAAAAACGACACAGCCGGGGCCCACCCGGCGTGTTGTCATGGCGAGGTTCTCAATGCTGCTGAAAATAGCCGTAATAGCCGCGATAATATATCTCGACCAGCTCACCAAATGGCTTATTATCACCTATCTGCCCGAGAGCGGCTTGCCGGTAATAAACGGGGTCCTCAGGTTCACCTATGTCGAGAACACCGGTGCCGCCTTCGGGATGCTCTCGGAACACCGCTGGATTTTCATCTCAATATCTGCGGTTGCCATTTCGGGAATGATCTGGTTTCTGTTTGTCAAAAAGCCCGGGAGCCGGCTGCTGAGCCTCTCGCTCGTGCTGCTTGTCGGCGGCGGAATTGGCAACATGATAGACCGCGTGCTGCTCGGCTATGTGATAGACTTTATAGATTTCCACGCCTTCCCGAGCATATGGGTCTGGGTATTCAATGTAGCCGACGCATGTATAACAACAGGCGCGGGACTGCTGGCCTTATATCTGATAACCTCAACCATTGCCGAAGCCAAAGCCGAAAAAGCAGCAGCCGGAACAACCCGTGACGCTCCAGAAGCAACAACCGGTACAGCGCGCGCCGGAAAACCACCTAAAACAGAAGATGAAAACTCTGAAGCTGACAGCAGCCCCCGGTGACGAAGGCCTGCGGCTGGATGTCTTTGCAGCTTCGGCCGCCTCGACACTGACCCGCTCGGCGGCCGCGCGTCTGGCCGAGGAAGGCAGAATAACAGTCAACGGCAGGAGCGCGAAGAAAAATTACCGCCTGGGGGCTGGAGACGTGGTTTTAGTCACATTTCCCGACCCCGAGCCAAGCATAGCGCTGCCCGAGGATATAGCGCTTGATGTCGTATATGAGGATGACGATATTATTGTAATAAATAAGCCGGCCGGCATGGTCGTGCACCCGGCGGCGGGTAACCCCGGCGGAACGCTGGTCAACGCCCTGCTCGCCCACTGCGGGCCTTCGCTCTCGGGGGTCGGAGGGGTGCTGCGTCCCGGGATAGTACACCGGCTCGACAAGGACACCGGCGGGCTTATGGTCGCCGCCAAGAACGACGATGCGCACAGAAGCCTCTCTGCCCAGCTAAAGCAGCATAAGGTCAGCCGGATTTATCACGCGATAGCCACAGGCTTATTCAATTCAGACCGCGGCACAATAGACGCGCCGATAGGAAGAGACCCCAAAAACCGCAAACGGATGGCGATAATTTACGACCCGGCAAAAAAAACGAGAAATGCAATAACCCACTGGCGGGTGCTTGAGCGTTACCCGGGGTTTACCTATCTCTGCTGCGAGCTTGAGACCGGCAGAACCCACCAGGTTCGCGTCCACATGTCGGGAGTTGGCCACCCGCTGCTCGGAGACCTGCTCTATGGCGGCGGGAGAACCGGATTTGAGCGCGAGAACAGTCAATATATACGCGGTCAGTGCCTTTTTGCCAAGGAACTGCAGCTCACCCACCCGAGGACAGGCGAGCAGATGACCTTTACCGCAGGGCTCCCCGGGAACTTTGTTGCGCTGCTTGACAAACTCAGGAAAAGAACTGCCGCCGACACAACACAATAAGACAGAAGGATTTGCAGAGCGAAAACTACGGATATACGCCGTCGGGGATTTTGAAAATGATTACGATATGCTCCTTGCGGCCGACCTGGCTGCCTGCCCGTCAAACGCCATTGAGAGCATTAGTGAGATAAGCGATATTCGGCTCTGCTCAAGTGATGAGGGTGCTATCGCTGACCTTATCGAACTGATTGCGAGCGCCGGCTGAAAAACCCGCAAGGCCAAATACCGTGCTCACAGAGGAGTTATGCATGGACGAATCAACAACAAAGTCTGCCGCGGAGTTTCCCCCGGTAAAGTTCTGGCTCGGCCTCAAACCCTACATTAACAGGTTGTTTATGAGCCGGTATCTTATGCTTGCCGAATTTGCCGCCGCCTGCGTAATTATTGTGCTCGGCCGGGAGGTTATGGGGGCTGTAGCCTTTACATTTCTTGCCATCGCCACCCTCGTGCTCTGCAATGATATGTTGGCGTCCTTGATGCCCTGCCTTATGATGAGCGTCTTTCTCACAAAATGCTATGATTCGGCCGATACATTTCTTCCCTGGGCATGGGTCGCCCTGCCGGCAGCACTCGCGGGGCTCATTCACCTTTTTGCCTACGGCAGAAGAACCAGAATAACGCCGAACTTCTGGGGCATAGTTGCGGTGGCTGTGGCGGTGACCCTCGGCGGGCTCGGCACCATAACAGCCGGCGAATACTGGAACGCGACCTCGCTGCTGTATGTCGGGCTGCTCGGCATTGGCGCGGTGGTATATTATCTCTGGGCGATGACGTGCATGAGAGAGCGGGAAGAGTATGATATTTTCAATAAATTCGCCGGTATCTTTTACGCCATGGGGGCGCTTGCCTGCTTTTCGGTGCTCCATTACTACTGGGTACAGCGCGACATGGTTTGGGAGACCTGCACGCTGGCCGAATTTCAGGCGAGCAACAACCTGGCAACCTTCCTTATGATTGCAATGCCCTTTTCTTGTTGGTTCTCAAGAAAAAACAAAGTGCATCTGCTCGGATTTTTGCTTATATTTGTTTGCCTGTTCCTGTCGGGCTCGCGCGGCGGGCTGGTAATGGGCACAATCGAATTTTTCATATGCCTTGTATATCTTGCCGCGGTTGAGAAGAAATTCCGGATAGTCTATATTTGCTCAATATTCGCTGTTGCTGCGCTGATTTTTTTTAGCGTCGACAATCTGCTTAGTTTTTATAAAATCGACACACTTGGCGAGCTCGTGTCCCATAATGAGGCGAGATATGAGCTGCTAAGGCGCGTCGGGACCGATATAAAATCAAATATGCTGTTTGGCCGGGGTCTTGGTTACTCCGGAAATTCGGATATATACAATCCGGTAAAGGGCGCAATGCACTGGTATCACATGATGATACCGCAGATAATCGGAAGTCTGGGGGTGCTCGGGGTTTTTGCTTATATTCTCCAGTTTACTATCCGTGCTTACAGTGTTTTGCGTAAAACAGACGCCTTTAAAATTGTGCTCGGCCTGTCGTATTTAGGGCTTTTCCTTATGTCGCAGGTCAACCCCGGCGAGTTCTCGCCTCCCTATGCGTTGACTGCCGTCCTAATATTTGTTATGGTCGACTATTCTGACAGTATTACGCCTAATATGAAGTAAATGGCATTGACAATAATACTGATTTATGATATTATCAATCCTGACAACTATTACAAATCGGAGCCCTGAATGAACAAAATATTGAAAAAAGTAGTGCACTTCCTGATAGATGTTATTGTAATTGCTTTAGCATCGGGAGCCGCTGTCGTTCTGGAATGCGAATTCAGCATACCCGAAATTTCAGGGTATGCCGGAAAGTATTTGATAGGCCTCCCTGTTTTCATATTGTTATATCTTGCGATGATGGTGATATTCAACGGCTACAGGATACTCTGGAAATTCGCAGGTATGCGCGACCGCCTCGAGCTTTGCCTGATAGTCGTTTTGGCTAGCGTTCCCTACACTATCGTTCACACGCTGATAACCGGAGGCTATCCGCTGAGCGTATATGTAACCTCGACGGTCTTCATAGCCTGCGCTCTTTTGTTTGTCAGGGCTGTATACAAGATAATCTACAGAATAAAAAACCGAAAAACCGGTGAGGAACTGCTTGCCGCCGGCAAAAAAAATGTGATGATTATCGGAGCAGGCAGCGCCGGGAACATGCTGCTCCACGACCTGAGAAACAGCCCCGAAATGTCGGGATACAGGGCGGCCTGCTTCATTGATGATGACAAAACCAAAATCGGCAGCTCGCTGGGGAGGGTCAAGGTAGTAGGCGACACCAAAACCATTGCCGAAAACGTAAAAAAGTACAACATATCGGTGATATTATTTGCTATTCCCTCCTGTCCCCTCGACGTAAGAGCGCGGATTTTAAGCGACTGCAGCAAAACCGGCTGCGAGGTAAGGACGCTGCCCAGTCTCTCCCAGATGGTAAACGGACATGTCAGCATGCGAAATGTCCGGAGCGTGCAGGTCGAGGACCTGCTCGGGCGCGAGCCGGTAAAGCTCAACCTTGCCAATGTCAGGAGTTTTATTGCCGGGAAAACCGTTATGGTGACCGGCGGGGGCGGCTCAATAGGCAGCGAGCTGTGCCGGCAGATTGCGTCCTACGGCTCCGGTCGCCTCATAGTATTTGATATATACGAAAACAACGCTTATGACATACAAAACGAGCTACAACACAAGTATCCCGACCTGGACCTTGTTACCCTTATCGGCTCGGTGCGCGACACCGCCCGGGTAGATAAGGTGCTCGCGGAGTATCGTCCCGACATCATATATCACGCAGCGGCCCACAAGCATGTGCCGCTGATGGAGGAAAGCCCCGGCGAAGCCGTTAAGAACAATGTATTCGGTACGTTCAATATGGTGCAGGCGGCCGATAAGTTCGGAGTCGGGCGGTTCGTATTAATTTCAACCGACAAGGCGGTCAACCCGACAAACGTCATGGGGGCGACCAAGCGTATCTGCGAGATGATTGTCCAGTCATATGCGAAAAAATCAAGAACCGAATTTGTCGCGGTGCGCTTCGGCAACGTGCTTGGCTCAAACGGCAGCGTAATCCCGCTTTTCAAAAAGCAGATTGAAGCCGGCGGACCGGTGACCGTGACACACCCCGATATAGAGAGATATTTCATGACCATCCCCGAGGCGGTGTCGCTGGTGCTTGAAACCGGCGTCGACGCAAAGGGCGGCGAGATATTCGTGCTTGACATGGGACAGCCGGTAAAAATTCTGACACTTGCCGAAAACCTGATAAGGCTCTCGGGTTATACTCCCTACAAGGATATCGACATCAGATTTGTCGGCCTGCGCCCCGGCGAGAAGCTGTATGAGGAAATCCTGATGAAGGATGAAGGGCTGACAAGCACCTCAAACAAGCTGATTTACATCGGCCGGCCGCTTGAATTTAACGAAGAAAAATTCTATCAGAGGCTTGAGGAGCTCAGAGCCGCACTTCTCTACGAACGCGAGGATATTCGCGGCATATTGCATGAAATAGTTCCTACATACACACCTGCAATACAGGTCAAATAGATGTCCCGCCGATCAAGGGCAGCTCAGGAGCAGCCGCTCAGCGGGGGTTTCCAGTATGTTTTCATTGACACTATCATTTTTTGGTGCTATAATGCAATGAGATATTTGACTTAGCGCCAGGGGAGATTTTATTGTTGATAGAATATTACACTGATATTCACTCCCATTTGCTCTGCGGGGTCGACGACGGCGCAGCCGATGACAGCGAAATGCTTTCCATGCTTGACCTGGCCTACAGAACCGGGACCCGGCGCATCTGTCTCACGCCGCATTTCAACCCCGAAATCTGGGGCGACAACAGTCAGGAGTTTAGTGAAGCATTTGCCGGGCTGAGTGAATACGCGGCGGAAAAATATCCGGACATGTCCCTTTATACCGGCAATGAAATCTGCTACAGCCAGAGTAGCATAGACCAACTGAACCGGGGAAAATGCAGGACACTCAACGGTGGGAAGCATGTGTTGGTCGATTTTCATCTCGGGGAGTCCTACTTTCAAATACGTAGCGCACTTCTTGAGCTGCTGAGCTACGGGTATGTTCCGGTTTTTGCCCATGCCGAAAGGTATGACTGTTTTACCTCCCTGCTCGAACAGCTTTATGAGTTGAGTTCGCTGGGTGTCGTCATCCAGCTCAGCGCATCCTCGCTTACCGGCAGAAGGGGAGATGCCCTTCGCAAACGAGCGCTCAAGATACTGAAGGGGGGGCTTGCTGATGTCGTGGCATCCGACGCCCACAACACAACCACGAGAAATCCCTGCCTTGACAGCGCCGCAGCTATCCTCAACAAGTATTTCGGAGAGGACTATACCGAATTGCTGCTCAAAATCAATCCCGATAGAATTCTCGGACTGTAAAAACAAGAGGTATTCATTCACATGGAACACAACGAAACCCAAAACTCATTGTCGCTCGGCGATCTTTGGAGTATTTTTGCAAACCATTACCTTGTAATTATTGCCGCGGCCGTGCTTGTATTTGCGGCGGTAACCAGCTATTCTGTCATTACGTACAAGCCCGAATATACGTCATCGGCGACAATTTACATACTGCGCCAGGACAACGAAGGGGGCGGCTCGTCAGTTAACAACGCCGATTTCAGCTTAGCGCTGAGCACGGTCAACGACTGCACGGTACTGCTGACCAGCCATAAGGTGCTCGACCGGGTAATTGAGAACCTCGGAATGCCGATACAATATGAAAAACTAAAGACGATGATATCTATCAGGAATCCCCCTTCTACGCGAATTCTTGAAGTGTCGGTAAGGGCTCCGAGCCCTACTGATGCCAAGATAATAGTCGATGAGCTTTGCAGCGTCGGCGCTGCCATCATAATGGAGACCCTCGGCATCAATCAGGTAAACCCTATCGACGAGGGGACATACAGCGAAACCCCTTCCAACTCGATGATAAGGCCCTATTCCTTTGTGGCGGGTTTGCTGACTGCGGTTGTAGTTTTCGGTATTTATGTAGTTGTGTACATCCTCGACGACAAGATAAAAACGGCCGATGACGTTGAAAAATACCTCGGGCTCACAGTGCTCGGTCTTATTCCGAACTCAAACGCAGAGCTCGACCCCCGGAGCAGGAAGTACAAATACGGCAAGTATAAATACCAGCAATACAGCGGATACCGCAAACATTAAGGATAGGAGCACCTGAAATGAAACCAATCAAGTTTAATTTTGAGAATTCCAACGATTACTACATCCGGGAAGCCTTCAAGGTGCTTCGCACGAATATCCAGTTTTGCGGTGCCGACATCAAAGTAATCGCTCTTACAAGCTGCGAATCAAACGAGGGCAAGACCTTTGTCTGTATCGAGCTTGCCCGGGCGATGGCCGAGGGTGGGCATAAGGTTCTGTTTATCGACACCGACATGCGCAAATCGGTCATAACCAGCAGATATACCGAAGAAACCGGTTTTGTCGGGCTCTCGCATTACCTCTCGGGCATGGCAGGGCGGGATGAGGTTATCTACACGGTCGAAAACGGCGGCTTTGATTTGATTTTTGCCGGAATTTTCCCGCCTAATCCGGTCGAGCTGCTTGGCAGCAATTGTTTCAGACAGCTGCTCGAAGAAGAAAAGGAAAACTACGATTACATTTTAATCGACACGCCGCCGGTCGGAATGGTTATTGACGGCGCGGTTGTCTCGGCATGTTGCGACAGCGCAATTATTGTGGTCAGCGCCGGTGTGATAAGCTATCGTTTTGTTCAGCAGGTCAAGCAGCAGATTGAAAAGAGTGGCTGCCACGTGCTTGGGGTGGTGCTCAACCATGTACATAAATTAAACGGTGCATACAGCAAAAAGTATTACGGGAACTACAAGGGCTACGGATACTATGCAACCCAGCCTGAGAAAAAGAAGAAGACAAAACACAAGGCCGCAGCAAACGATAATAGCAGCAAACGATAATAAATGAAAAGCGGCGCCGCAATGGTTTGCGGCGCCGCTTTATTTTAGCTTATCCGAGATTCTCAACCGTCCCGATAAATATCGGCATGCCGGTCGCATTGTCGACTATCGCATAGACAAACGGCCGGTCAAGAATTACCGATTTTTCATACACCGGAAAGCTTGTCGGTTTCATTTCAACCGCGGTAACCGCAGCCGCGCGGGTCCCCGACTCGTCAACCTCGATATGGGTTTTATGAACGACACGCGAGATAAAGATATTCTGCCCGCCCTCCATGTTGCCGAGTGCCGAGAAGTCGGCCTTGCCGCCGTCAAAGGCCTGTTTCATTCCGAGCTTCTTTAAAACATCGTTCATGTTAAGCTGATAGTCGAGCGTGTATTTAGGCATTTTGATTTCGACGCCGGTTTTGACAGAATTGTTTACAAGCGAAAGGAAATCATCGCCATCAAGCGAGGCAAGAAAGTCGCTTGTTGACTTCCCTTTTTCGGGCAGCAGCGCAACATAGCTGTAAGCGCCGCCGGCATAATTCTTTTTAAAGCCGGTGCAGCCGAACCCTGAAATATAGTCTGACACCGCGCCCGACATGAACTTCGCCGTTATAGTCGAGCCGTCGGCATTGGTGAATGGCCCGTCGCGTGCCTCCACCTCAAATTTTTTCTGCCAGAAAGCATCGAAACTCAGGGCATTGATAAGCAACATGATAGCCTCGTGGTCAAGCTCGTCTAATATTTTCTCAATCATCCCGTCGGTGTTGTCGCTGACCCAGTTGTTGATGGCTTCAAGCGTCTTCTCGTCGTTAAACGGGGCGCTGACAATCCCGGCGTCATAGTACCTGACAACCTTCTCGATAAAATCCGAGCGGACACTGAAGCCGCGGTCGTTGCTTATCCAGACCGAGTTTGCGGCGACAAGAGATGCGTCCTCGGTGTTTTTCAGCGACTGGACATACGAGTTGAGAAAACTGTTGAGCTCCTCCACGCTCATGCCGAGCACCTCCTCCATCTCGGCGCGGGTCTCGCCCCATGCGCCGTTTGCGGTCATGGCAAGCGCCAGCATAACCGAGAGCGGGGAGATAAGCTCATTCTTGTTTTTTTCGGTGGCCTCCCTCAGCAAATCGAGCGCAAAATCTGCCGTAGCGCGCACATTGTCGGCGTCAAGTTTGCCTGCCGCCTCACGCTGCACGCCGGTGTTCGCGCTGAGCAGGGTTATGCCCGGCCCGACAGAAATTGTGCTACTCGGAGCTAGCGTTTCATCCGGAATTTTGATGCCGCTCCCCGAGCAGGCCGAAATGCTGAGCAGAACCGCTGCCAATAAGGCCAGCGCGGGAATTCTGAGATATTTTTTCATAATCGAGCCTTCCTATCAATATAATGCAAATCCTACTTATCAAGACGCACAAGCGCCGCCAAAGTTCCGTCGGTCAGAATTTTGCCACCAAATATATTATACCATGGAAGTGATTTACTTTTAATCATTTTGCCGGACTGCTTTTGATTGTAGGCCTATTGCGACTAAACCCGGGAGCAATTTTTGTCTTGTTTTCACCTAATTGTGTCTTGATATTTCGTGTTTTTAGTCATATAATGTAGCTGGGATTATTGTCTATTAAAAAAGGAATTTAACATGAGCAACAATACCAAAAAAAGAGCTGCCGTGGTGGGTTATGGGTCAATGGGGTCATGGCATATCCGCCATATTCAGAGCAGCGACGTCGTCCAGCCCGCCGGAATTTATGATATCAGGTCTGAGCGCTGCGCGCTTGCCAGCGAAAATCATATCCATGTTTACAGTTCGCTTGAGGAACTGCTGGCCGATAACACGGTTGATATTGTGGTAATCGCCACGCCAAATGACCTGCACAAGCCGCAGACTATAGCCGCGCTGAGTGCCGGCAAGCATGTGATATGCGAGAAGCCGGTAACCGTCTCAAGCGCCGACCTGAAAGACATGATTGACGCCTCGACAAAATACCAAAGGCTCTTTACCGTGCACCAGAACCGCCGTTGGGACTGCGATTATCTTATGATAAAGCAGGTTTACGCCGAAGGGTTGCTCGGTGAGGTCACCTCCATTGAGTCGCGCATTCACGGCTCGCGCGGAATTCCCGGCGACTGGAGAGGACAACGCGAGCACGGCGGCGGAATGCTGCTTGACTGGGGAGTCCACCTTATCGACCAGATGCTCGGCATTGTTTTTGACCGGAGGATTGAGCGCTTGTACTGCCGCCTGAGCCATATAACAAACCATGAGGTAGACGACGGCTTTCGCCTTGAGCTTTACTTCGAAGGCGGGCTTGTCGCGCTTATAGAGGTCGGGACCAGCAACTTTATTTCGATGCCGCGGTTTTACATAACCGGCACCGACGGGTCGGCTATTATTGGCGACTGGCGCGACGAGTGCCGCGTCGTGTCCTGCCGAAACCGGGACGAGCAGAATGTGACCCCGGTGATAACCGCCGCGGGAATCACCAGGACCATGGCGCCCCGCGACGAAAGAACCCTCGCCGAGCGCTTTATTCCCCGCCCCGAGTCTGATGTTCACAACTTTTACCGGAATTTCGTCGCCGCAATTGACGGGCGCGAAAAGCAGATTGTGACCCACCCCCAGGTAATGCGGGTAATGAAGATAATGGAGGCTGCGTTTGAGTCTGACAGACTCAGGCGTCCGATTGATTTCAGCGATTGCTGAATAATTTTGCGGGGGCCCTGCCCCCGTTTTTTGTGGGCCTCCGCCCCGCCCTTTTGCACTGACGGAAACCTGTCAGCCACAGGCCGGCATTAGGGTATTATAATTCTACCGGGATAACAAATAGCGCCTGAAAGAAGGCTCAAGTGATAATTAAGGTTGATAATTACGTCCTGGTTCCGGGGAGATTTGTGGCCGGAACCAAAGGCAGCTACGGCATTGAGCAGCTTGATTTTGAGCTGAGCCGTGAGTGGGAGGGGCTGGCGGTATCTGTCAGCTTTTATCCCCCCGAGGGCGACCCGGTAGCAATAATTTATACCGGTGAGCCCTTCTGCATACCGGCTGAGGTCATGAGCTGCAGCGGAACCACCAAATTCGTAGTCAGCGGATATAAAGACGAAAAGGTGCTCATAACCGCCGAGGGGCTTATCCGCGTGCTTGAGACCAGCGTGCCTGTTGAAAACACCGCGCTTGCTCCGACTCCGAGCCAGTTTTCGCAGATTATGGGAATGCTTGAGAGCAAGATCGAAGCGGTTCCGGGCATGGGGTTGTCCTCAAATGACTATACCGACGCCGAGAGGCTAAAGCTTGCCGGCATTGAGTGCGGGGCACAGGCAAACGTTCAGCCCGACTGGGCGCAGACCGACAGCTCTGCCTGCGACTACATTAAAAATAAACCCGTACTTGACAGCACACCGATAACCGGAAGTACAAGGGGCATCACCTCGGGCGGAGTGTATGCCGCCCTTGCCGGAAAGGCAGATGCCTCACATAATCACAGCGGTACATACGCCCCGGCCGGGCACAATCACGACTCAAGCTATGCCCCCTCAGTGCACAACCACGACTTGCAATATGCCCCGCTCTCGGGCGAATGCGCGGGGCTTGTAGCCGGCTTTGCCAAAAACCTCAGCCCAGCGCGCCGGATTGTGACCGATAGTATACTGTTGTGCCGCAAAAGTGCCGGGGGCGAGCGCGAGTGCGAGCTGGCATTTGCCCGGGTAAGGAGCATATCCGGCATGAGCGTGGTCCAACTGCTTGAAAACGGCAATTTTACCGATATGACCGGCTGGGAGGTGTCGGGCGGAACTGCGCTGGCTGAGGATAATGTCTGCTCGCTCACCCCTAATATTCCTGAGAAGAGCGCAGGAGCCGAGGCCGATTACACACTTGAGGTCGGGCAAACTGTCGGGCTTGACGGCTACGACACGAGCATGCAGACCTGCGTGGCCGACAACCCCGAAATTATAAGTGTCACCGAACTGTCCTCGGGCGAGGGCTGGGAGCTTTGCGGCCTTGCTATCGGGACGACGACTGTCAGGGTGTTTGACGACCCCGATTATTATGACGAAATTGCCGCGTTTGTTGTCCGGGTGGTGGAGGAGTCCTCTGCCCAGGAGGAACCGGCTCAGGTGTCGAGAGCTTTCAACTTCATATCCGGTCGCAGGTATTATGTCAGCGCCAAAATAAAGAGCCCGGCACCCGCCTCCGGCATAATTCTGTTTGCCGGTGCCGGCGGTGCCGAACAGGAGTTGGGCAGCGCCGGCTTAAACGACTGGCAGCGCGTGAGCGGCAGCTTTGACGCTACCGAAACCGGTCTCGGCCGCGTCGGTGTACGGGACCTGCGCCGGGTGACGGCAAGCATATCCTACACAGGGGAGGTGGGCTGGGCGTCGGTTGACGCCGAGAGATTCTCCCGCCGCATAAAGGCTCACTCCCCGGCTTCAAGCGGGGATTATACCTTTGTCTACAACAACTACGAGTGGCGCCACACAAGCGGCCATCCGGGCGTGGAACCGGCAGATTTCGGCATAATTTCAGCCTGGAAACCGGGCTCAACAGAGCAGGCGCGCCAGGGCTCGACCATCACGGTCAGGTTCACATATCCATTTGCAAAGGAGGCCACAGCCTTACTTGCCGCCTCAGGCAAGACCGGGCTTTCGGACATTTCGGTAAACGCCGCTGAATTTGCCGGCGCGCTCGGCTCCGCGGCCAGGCGCGGAGACTATGTGTTTACATACGTCAGCGGTGTTGGCTGGACATTCGAGGACGGCACCAAGGTTGAGCTGTCGGATTACGGCATAACCGGCTCGGTTTCAGGCTCGCCGGCAAACGGGGCTGAAATTACCGTCTCGCTTGAGCTTATGCCCGATGTAATTAAGACAGGCAGCTTTGCCGTGTATGACCTGACACAACTCGGGCTCAAGGACTTCACGGTAGCCGAGCTTGACAGGCTGCTCGGCGATGTATATCACGGGCGGGGACTGCACAATGCATCAGTCGGCGGGATCAGGAGTTGTGGCACGGCCGACAACCAGTTTGTTTCGGAGCTCTGCCTGTCGCAGAATTACGAGCTAAGCCGGCTGCCAAGCGGGGTCGCCGACCTGCTTGACCTTGAGAACCGGAGGCTCTGCCGGAAAGTTGCCTCCCAGACAATAAGCGGACCTGCCGGCGGGGCGGTAGCCCTTGCCGGAGCAAAATCCGGGACGGCCTATCTCTGCGCCGAGGGGGACATCGGAAGCATTACGGGGAACACACTGACACTTTCAAGGGAGGTCAGCAGCCTTACCGTTTACTACGAGAGGGCCGAGGCCGAGATTACAGACATAAGCGAGCCGGACTCCTACCGGGTTGCGACCGGCGGAGACGAGGAGCTTGTCATATACGACGGGGTATCGAGAGAATACCTGCCGTCGCCGCTCGGTGTGCGGGCGGTTGTCGACTACATCCCCGACTATGCCCGGCAGGTTGAGACCGACCGGACACGGCTACTCGGGCTGCTCGCAGCGATAGGTGCCCACACCTCGCCCGACCCGGCGGTGTTGTCTGCAGCAGCCGGGATAGCGGAGGCCTTAAAGGCCTTCATAGCCGCGCAGGTCAGCACACCCGAGTAATAAGCCTGCCGCTGCAAAACACCCTCATAAAAAGAGCCCTGCCAGCCGCTAAAAGCGGTTGACAGGGCTCTTGGCGCGGCGTAAGGGACTCGAACCCCTGGCCTATTGGTTCGTAGCCAATCACTCTATCCAACTGAGCTAACGCCGCAACGGCCTTTGCAACGCAAAAACCCGCGCCCCGAGGCGGCCGTATGTGCCGGCACCCGGGTGTTTTTTGGCTGCTTAGTTATGATAACACATCGGACCGGTTTTGTCAATATTGTATTTTTGCCGATTTTCGCCGACCCGTCAATTCAGGCCTTATCGGAAACCTTCGACAGGTCTTTCTTTTCCTCCTTAACGTCGGGTGCCGGCTCGTATCTTCTGATAATCCAACTGAAGAAAAAGAAATAGATAAGGAAGTAAAACGCCCCGACAACCGGAATCATCACCCAGCGGGTCCTGTCGTTCCCCTCAAGGATTCCGAAAAACAGCAAGTCCAGAAAACCGCCCGAGAAGCTTGTCCCCACCCCGGTCCGCAGAATATAGGTTATCAAACACGAGGCTCCGGCAAAAATGCAGTGAACAAGATAGAGCACCGGCGCCGCGAATAAAAAGGTGTACTCGAGCGGCTCGGTCACCCCGGCAATTATTGCGGCCAGCGAGGCGAGGAAAAGAAAACCCCCGGCAGCCTTTTTTCTCTTGTCGGCAGAGAGATACATGGCCAGCGCCACGCCGGGCAGGCCGAACATAACAAACGGATACAGTCCGCTCATGTATCTTGTGGTATTTGGCGATATTGTGTTTATCGAGGGCGAGTTAAACTCAGCAAGGAAGATGTTTTTGAGCCCGTAATACTTTACCCCGTCGATAAGAGCTATGCCCCCTACACTAGTCTCTTCAAATGGCAGTACAAACACCTGCTCAAGCCCCAGCGGCCTGAGCAGGCGCTCAAGAAAGCCGTAGAGCATTACCCCGCCGTTATCTGCCCTTACAACCAGCCTCCCCAGCGCGTATGCCGCCTCGGCTGCCAGCGGCCAGACAAAAAAGGTCAGCACGCCGATGGCGATATACACCCCTGACGCAATAATAGGAACCGACCGCACCCCGCCAAAAAAGGAAAGCGGCCTTTGCTGTCCCGCGCGATATTTGTTGTGGAGCCTTGCGACCCCCAGCCCGACAATAATACCCCCGAAAATGCCCATGTCGAGCGTCCTGGCGCCGAAGACCTCGACAAGCGCCCCGTCGGGCAGCGAGCCGTCGGCGGTTTTGCCGCTCAACTGCAGCAACGCCGCAATTGTCGTGTGCATGACAAAAAAGGCCACCGCCGCCGAGAGCGCCGCGGCGCCCTTCTCGTCGTCGGCCAGCCCCTGCGCTACACCTATGGCAAATATAAGCGGAAGGTTGGCAAATATCGCCGTGCCCACCCTCGCCATGACCCAAAATATCGCGTGCGCCGCACTCCCCGGACCGATATTTGTGAGCAGGTCGTTATGCCCGATTATCGCGCTGTCGGTAAATGTCCGGCCGACACCGAGCAACAGGCCGGCCACCGGCAGAATTGCCAAAGGCAGCATCAGCGCGCGACCTATGCGCTTCATCATGCCGGTCTGTGCTGCCGGTGACGTTAAAACTGACATAAATATATCCCCCTCGCTATACTTGTTTCGGACCGCGCCCGACACCCGGGAACAGAGCCACCATTTCAGGCGCCCGGCATAGCAAAAGTCACGATGCTCTCTGGTGTTACCACTGCGTCCAGCAGGTACAGGGACACTCTCCCCGGTTTTTGTGAGCAGGCATTATTATATTGTGGGATAAAATAGCCAGAATATGCAATTTGCTGCATAAAAAAAGCGCCGCTTTGCGGCGCTGAAATTTTTCAGGGCTGCCGACGGACGGCGGCAGCCCATAAACTCAATAAATCTATAATCAAAACGGCATTTGCCGTTATTGATACCTGCGGGGTTTTATGTTTGCTCTATATACATCCTTCAGGAGAAAGATTATTACTGAGTTTGACTATGTTGCATAGTCTACGGCGCGGCTCTCGCGAATTAGATTGATTTTAATCTGTCCGGGATATTTAACCTCGCCTTTGATTTTGTTTGCCATATCCCGCGCTATGACCTTCATAGCGTCATCGCTGACTTCTTCCGGCTTGACCATGACGCGGATTTCGCGGCCGGCCTGAATCGCGTATGCCTTCTCGATGCCCTCAAAGCCGAGTGCTATTTCCTCAAGCTTTTCAAGCCGCTTTATATAGCTCTCAAGGTCCTCGCGGCGCGCGCCCGGCCTTGCGGCTGAGATTGCGTCTGCGGCCTGAACTATAACAGCGATTATCGTTTCGGGTTCCACATCGTTGTGATGCGCTTCAATAGCGTGGATTACATCTCGTGATTCTTTGAATTTCCTTGCCGCGTTTACACCTATCTGTACATGTGAGCCTTCGACGTCGTGCGGGAAGGCTTTGCCTATGTCGTGCAGCAGCCCCGCGCGCTTGGCGGTAGCGCTGTCTGCTCCCAGCTCATCGGCTATAATGCTAGCCAGGAAAGCAACCTCGACAGAGTGTTTGAGTACATTTTGTCCGTAGCTTGTCCTGTACCTCAGTCTGCCAAGCAATCTTACAAGCTCGGGATTGAGCCCGTGAACTCCTACCTCGAAGACTGCGCGTTCTCCGGCCTGCTTTATAGCCGCGTCGACCTCGCGCTTGGCCTTCTCTACCATCTCCTCGATGCGTGCCGGGTGAATCCGCCCGTCGGCTATCAGCTTCTCAAGCGCCAGCCTTGCTACCTCACGCCGTACCGGGTCAAATCCCGAAAGGGTAATGGCCTCGGGTGTGTCGTCGATAATCAGCTCGACACCGGTGAGCGTTTCAAGCTTTTGGATGTTTCTGCCCTCCCGGCCTATAATTCTGCCCTTCATCTCCTCTGTGGGCAGGGGCACCACCGAGATTGCCGTTTCGGCCACCTGGTCGGCTGCATAGCGCTGAACTGCGAGTGAGATAATATTTCTGGCCTTGGTGTCGGCGTCCTCTTTGAATTGCTCCTCCAGCTCAATCATCCTCTGGCCGAGCTCGTCCTTCATTTCAGCCTCGACACGCCTTAGCAGCTCCTCTCTGGCTTCTGCTGAGGTTAGCCCGGATAACTGCTCGAGCACCTTGACGTGCTTTGCCAACTCCTCCTCAACCTGCTCGTGCAAAATGTTGATGTCGTGAAGCTTTTTTTCGAGCAGCTCGGTTCTCCGTTCAAGATTCTCGGTTTTTTTATCGAGGGCTTCTTCCTTTTGGGTCAGTCGCCTTTCCATTCGGGCAACTTCGCCCCTGCGTTCCTTGATTTCGCGTTCGGATTCGTTTCTGATGCGGAGGATTTCTTCCTTCGCTTCAAGAAGAGCTTCCTTTTTCAGAGTTTCGGCCTGCTTTGTCGCTTCCTCGACAATTCTCTGGGCTTTGACCTCGGCAGAGCCGATGGCGGCTTCGGCCACCTTTTTTCGGTAGGCTATTCCGATGATGATCCCGACTATGACTCCAAGCACAAGTGCGGCGCCGATGACTAAGCCTACCACTACAGGATTGTCCATATTACACCTCCTTACTTTCATATTCACATTTCAAAGAACATTATACCCATCTTCGGGCGGCCGGTATGCTGCCCGGCCGGGCATACTGTTATTTTACATAAAAAACATGGTTTTGTCAAGAAAAAGATTAAAGCTTACCGGACCTGCGCGGGGTACCCCGGCCGGTACGCCCGCGACACCGCCGCATAAAAGGCGGCACAGGAGGGCCGGCAGCCCGGAATCCCGGCTCCCGGCAGTATTCCCGGCAGTATTATGCGCGCCTGCAAGTGCAAAACCCCAGCGCCGGAAGGCAATGCCCTCCGGCGCCACTACTTGTGTTAAATAATCCGCTTGATATAACGATACTTTATGCGGCGCAGGCGTCCCAGGCGCTTGTCGGCGGCAGCGCGCATACGGCGGTAGAACGCCGCAAGCTCACACAGTTCCTCCCGGGTCATGCCAAAGCCAAATTCCTCGGCGGCAATTGCAGCGAAAATCTTTATAAAGTCGGTGTCGCTGATCCGCTGTGACGGCCTGTCGATGGTCGAGTCATCCGAGTCTATAGGCCGGCCGAACACATCTGAATACTCGGCCTCAAGCCGCTGGGCATATTCGTCGCGGAATTCTCCCTTCTTTGGCGCCGAACCATATGCGGCCAGAAGGTCGGTCAGCCAGTCGATAAGCTCCCGGGCCAATTTTCTTTTTTCATCATCGGCAAAGCTGCCGTTGGCAACACGCTCGACCGTCCCGGCCCGCTTCTGCTCGGCCTTCTTTGCCAGAATGCTGATGACTATTCCGACAACCGTCAGGGCAAGCGCTATCAGCGCCAGCGCCACTGCAGTCCATATCAGCCGGTTCAGTGCCAAGAGGCTGTCAATCCTTGTATCCTGATAGTTCAGCACCTCGGTGATATTTGTATTGAAGGAATCGGCAAAGGAATACAGTGCGTTAAGGAAATCGACCCGGTCATATTTGGCGCTGTCCCTGTTTTCGGTATAGTAGTCGCTCAGCTTCTTTTGGTTCTCACGGTAATTTCCGAGCAGCGCCTCAATGCCGTCAAGCGCTTTTTTAATCTCCTTGTTGCCGAGCAGCAGGGATATGTCGTCCCTCATGTTGTCAATCCGGAATGCGGCGACATCAATAGAACTCCGCAGTTCCTCAAGCAGCATTTCCTCCTCGGTGTATTCCTCCTCAGGTTCCCAGGGTCTTATGATGCCGCCGCTGCTCTCGCCGGTTTCCCTGATATACATATCGTTGTAATACACCGGGGTGGCCTCGTACTGGACCCAGCCAACTCCGTCATACCAAACCTCAACCCAGGCATGCGCGTTGTAGTCGCGGACATTTCCGATATAGCGCCCGACCATGTCCTCGGCATAATTGCGCCTGAAATCCGAGGCGACATATCCCTCGACATATCGCACAGGAACTCCGGCCTCCCGGAGCAGTAGGGTCAGCGCCGACGCATACTGTACGCAATAGCCCTCTTTGGTGACCGAAAGGAAATTTTCGGTGCCGTCAAGCGACTCGTTGACCGGCTGCGCCGGGTCAAGCGTGTATGTATAATTTTCTTTTAGGTAATTGACAATTTCCATTATCAGCTCATGGCGCTGCATATAGGTCTCGGCATCGTCCGAATTCCGCTCGGCGGCCTTTGAAAAATCCTTTTGAGCCACCCTTTCGGTCACTTCGCCCTCGTCGTCTGTTTCCCTTACAATCTCTGTTGCCGAGTCAACAATTGTTTTTAGCAGATCGGAAACAATACTGCTGCCCGATTTTTGCAGGTATGTATCGTATACGAAATCACTGTAGAGGTGTTGGTAGTAATAAGCATAGGCCACCGTCCGCCGCTCGGCCTGGTTCATAATCACACGGTATCGGATAGGAAGCGGCAGGTCGGGGGGCACGAATGCCACGGTATATGTCTGCTCCTCGCCGGTCAAGGGGTCAATATAGGTCTCGACCACAAGGTCTGTAGCCCGTTTGCCGAGCAGCTCGCCCTCGGCCGAATAGGTATATACCCCGACACCGCGCGAGTACTGAACCGAGATAATCTTGTTCCCTGTCTCCTCATCGACGACTACCGAGATAAGGTCTTCGGGCTCCTCTGAAAACATCACCTCAACTGCGGTATCAATCGAGGCGCTCCTGCCCTTGGCCCGTCGCTCGGCGTATTTGTCAATTTCGTTGTAGGCATCAAGATAGCCCACATTATATTCGGCGATATATTCGGCCACATACCGGTACCACTCGGTATTTTTCATGGTGGTGACGTTGGAAACCGAGGCGTACTGAAGCTCGGTCATGAACTTCCGCCCGGTATAAAGGCCGTCAAAGTAGTTGACAAAGGTGACATCCGCCGGGGTGTCGGTGCCGTACTCGTAAAGCCCTCTCCCCTCGGCCCGCCCGGCTCTGGTCAGCGCGTCGCTCCGCAAAAATGAGGGCATATAGACCAGTGAGTCCTGAGTCTTTACCCGCTTTACATTCACCTGCATCACAACAAACCCGTATTTTGTGTTGCTGGTGTACTGCTTCGGGAAATCCCGGGCTTCTATGAGCGCCGGGTTCATTATGCTGTAGAAGTTTTCAAACATGGTCTCGGTCGGGTCAAGGTGGGTGCCGTAAAGTTCGCGGTATCGCTTAAGCTGCTCGGAGTCGGCGGCGTACCATGCACCGTCCTGGTAGTTTACGCCTATCCAACCGCGCATGTAGACCGCCGTGTTGTATTGGGTCTCAACCGTAAATAGTCTGGCCCCGGTAAAATTCTGCTTTACGGCGTCGGTAGAATGCGGCTCGAAGTTGCTCTTGTCGTTCTGGTAACCCAGCAAGTCAAGTATCGGGTCGTCCCCCATCAGAAGGGCGGTGATATACTCGCGATAGTACTCCATTCGCCGGTCTATGACGTCGATAGTGGTAAAGTTGCCGGAAATGGTCAGCGCCGGTATAAGGAGCAACAAGAACATCAAGAGAAATGCGCCGAAGGCCATAAAGCCGCCCTGGGCAACTTTTGAGTCTTCTATTACCCTGTCATATTCCCTGACCGCGCGGAGCTGTCGCTGGGTCTCGCGCCGCTCGGCCCGCCTTGCCTTCTTTTCCTCGGGGGTCAGCTTCTTCTTTTTTTCAGCGCGGGCAGCCCTCTGCTTTGGCGGCCTGCCGAAATACTCGGTCAGCTCCTCGTCGACGCTTCTTGGCTTTTTTTCTTTTCTGCGCTGCTTTTTCAGTTCTCGCAGCTTTTTTTTCTGCTCGCGCCTGAGCTGCCGCGGCGTCTTCGGCAGGTTTTCGGGCAGCTTTGGCCGGTTTTCGTCGGCGTCCTCAAAAAGTATCGTTTCGGTGTCGTATTTTTCCGGGTCGGGCTTGACTGCAAAAATCCTGTCATAGGCGGCCATCACCAAAATCCCGGTGAAGGAGGCGATAATCAGCGCAACCCCCCAGTTCGAGCGCGAAATATTATAAGTGAAAATCACACCAATCAAAAGCGTGCTTATTACCGCCGGCAGCGCAAGCCGCGCCCTCTTTATTATCGGTAAAGTAAATATCAAAGAGAGCAGCACAGTAAAGACCGCCACCCCGAAATAAAAGCAAAGCTCTTTTGTGTGTGCCGGGGTATAGGTTACCTCGGACATATATTTTATGACCGCGTAGTATCCGAGGTTGTAAAGCCTGGTCAGGGCAACGTTTTTGACGGTCAGAAACACCTTTATGGCAAAGGATACGATGTTGCCGGTATAAAGTACAGCCCAGACGCCGGTGCCAAGGAGCACCGCCGCGCCGGCAACACGTCCGTGCTTTGACAGCCGCATCATTGAAAAGACCGCAACAGAGACAAAGCTTATCAGCGCCACAAGGCCAGTCGGAATCTTTATGTCCTGCGCCTCAAGCTTTAGCGCGTCGAGCACAAAGAAAACCAGCGCAAAAACCGCTGTTGCAATCACAGCCGCGCGCGCTATGTATCCCAGAATGCGCAGCCTGGGCTCCATGCCGGCCTTGTCGGGCGGGCAGATTATCGGACGCTGCCCGGGCGGAACTGCCTTCTTCTTTTTCTTTTTTCGGACGGGCTTTTTGACCTCAGCCCTCCCCGCCCTAGTCCCGTGGGCGTATTTATCTTCATAATTCTGCATCTTGCTTCAGCCTCAGTCTCTATCAAGTCTGCCCTCGATGAGCTTAAGTCCCTTTGACATAAGCTGAGAGCGGCAGCCCTCGATATACAGTTTCCTTTCCCTTCTATGGGCAAATCTCTCCTCGGGATTGTACAATATAACTCCTGACGAGCCGAATGATGCACCGTCCGACACATTCGGCAACGAACAGAGGTCGCGCACCGCTTCGGGGTCTATAGCAGAGGTGATATAAAGCTGTTTTGTGTCCTGCGTATCCTCTACCATCCTTGAGAGCCGCGCAACCGTCTCTTCGGCCGGGCAGAGCGGTGAGGTGGCAAAGAGCTTGTATATGGCGTTGAAGTCCTCGATGCCACGCAGCGTAAAGCTGTAGACCCCGGTTTCAGAGCGACGGTCAAACCAAAACAGCGTGCACTCGTTGTTGTCGCGCAGCTCGCGCAATACCGCCGCAACCGTCAGCTCCACCACGCCGTCTGCGCAGTATTCGTTCATATCGTCGTAGTAGGCGTCGTCGGTCAGCTCGCTTACGTCGACCTGATTTTGGGCGTTGTCCTGCAGTGTTTCGGCCTCAAGCTTATTCTCACGGTACTGAGCGCCCTTTAGCTTCTTTTTGCGCCTCTGTCCGCGGGCTCTGGCTCGGGCCTCTGTCCCGGTTAAAACAGACTCGCCGGACATCTCGCGGTTGTTTTCGTCCTCGGCGGCAAATGTGGGAACCCGGTCGGCGCTCGTTCTGGCATCGGGCTTTTCGTCGGGTGTCTCCGGTTCCTCTACCTGGGTCCTCTCATTTCGCTTCTTTGCTTTTTTGGCGCCCTTCCGCTTAGCCTTGGCGGGTGCCTTTTCCTCAACCCGCTCGGGCGGCTCGGAGGGAAAGCGCGCCGACAGGTCGCAGAATAACAGCGTCTTTTTGGAAGAGCCGGTGTCATAGTCGCACACCAGAAAATCCTCGGCCTTCGAGGAAAGCTTCCAGTGTATGCTTTTTAGCGGATCCCCGGTTACATACTCGCGTATGTCGCTGATTTCTATCTTCTCATATGAGTTCGGGTCTTTTTTGCTTTCCCGGGCCGAGTCTGACACCGCACTCTCCTCACCCTCACCCATAATCAGCCGGCGCGGCAGCACCGATACCGTGTCAAACATGCCGACATCGACGCGGACCCTCAGCATTCTGAAAAAATCATAGACATAAAGGCAACTCACACCTATCTCATATGTGCCGCGATAGCGGAATTTTACGGTGTTGCTTATCGTATATGAGGCCAGCGGCGACATAGCAAGGCTTACCGAGCGGTCGGTGCAGCGCACGCTGTTTTTCTGCGGCAGACGCATTATAGCGTCGATAAAGGGATAGGGAAAAATCGACTCGTTAATAATCCGCAGCCGGTATGTATAGGGCTCGAGCTTTATAATTGTCGCGGAGTCCGAGAGCATATAAGTTTTCAGTGTCGAGCGCGCCGTGAGGGCGTATATGAGCATTGCCCAGGGCAAAAAGAATACAAATGCAAAAAATATATTCGACGCCTTGGACCGCAGCGCCTGTGTGAAAATTAGGGCGGCGACAAAGATGACGATATATACGATAAAATTGCCGGTCAGCGATACCTTCGGGTAATGCCTTATTGCGCCGGGTCTTTTTGTTTCGGATAAACCAACTGCACTCGCGTTCATATCAGGCTCATCTCTTTCCCTTGTACGGAACGTCTGTTGTGCGCAGGATTTCACCGAGTATGGTATCGGCCGACTGGTTTGACAGCTTGGCCTCCTGCCGCAGCATGAGCCTGTGCCCTATTGCCGGGCGGAAAAGCGCGCCTATATCGTCGGGCAGCACATATTCGCGGCCGCGGATAAAGGCATAAGCCTGAGAGAGGTGCATGAGCGCTACCGAGGCGCGCGGGCTGGCTCCGAGGGCAAGCTGCGGGTGCTTTCTCGTGGAGGTGACAAGCGCGACAATATAGCCATAGAGCTCGTCATCTATGCGTATATCCGAGATATGCCTGCGTATCTGGCGTATCTCCTCGATGCCGATAATTTCATCTACCCTGTCGAGCGGATTTACGCCGCGGCGCGCCTTTATGATGTCAATCTCCTCCTCGGCTGACGGATATCCCATCCTGATTTTGAGCGCAAAGCGGTCAAGCTGCGCCTCGGGCAGCGGGTAGGTGCCGACATATCCTGTCGGGTTTTGCGTAGCTATTACCATGAAGGGGTCGGGTATCTGATATGTAACGCCGTCGACCGTAACCCGGTTTTCCTCCATCGCTTCAAGCAGCGCCGACTGGGTCTTGGGCGAGGCGCGGTTTACCTCGTCTGCCAAGAGGAGGTTGCACATGACAAGCCCCTCGCGGAACTCAAAACTCTCCTTCTGCCGGTTGTATATGTTAAAGCCGGTGATGTCGGAGGCCATGACGTCGGGGGTGAACTGGGCTCTTTTAAAATCAAGGCCGGTCGCTTTGGCGAGCGAGGCGGCAAGCGAGGTTTTACCGGTTCCCGGCACGTCCTCGATGAGCACATGCGAGCCCGACAAAAGGGCGGTCATCAGGAGTATCACTTCGGGGCGTTTGCCTACGATAACCTTTTCAATTTCGTTGATAACCGAGATGACCTTGGCGTGAGCGGCGACTGCGTCAAACCCAGCGTTGGTCTTGTCTGTCTCTTTGTTCATTAGCAGGTTCCATGCCTTTCTTATTTTGGTTTGATTATTTTCCAATGCTCCGGCGGCCGGGGGACATGCCGTCCCCGGACTGCCGCATAAGACAAAGATATTATAACATCTAATTGTATATAATTGCAATAGTTTTTCGGACAATTCACCGATATTTTGTGTGAATTATTCAAACTGTTGACGCGAAGGCCGCCGCGGGCGTTGCCCCTTAATGTTTCCGGCCGCCTCTCCAAAAATTACGGCAGCCAAAAAAGCCGCGCCGGACAGGCTTTGCCTTTTATCCTGTACTTATGTACAACCCCAGGACAGGCCTGAAATTTTTTTGGGCTTTGTCGACACATTCCGACATCCGATGCAATATGATATTAGTGGAACAAAATACCACCCCGCAAATCATCTCAAAGATGATTAAAAAAACTACGGGCAAGGTAAAAATATACTTGAAAAGCAAAACGGCACCCGCAAGCCCGGCTGTTTTTGCGCGGGGCGCCGGAACGAAAAGAGAGGATTTGGGTAATGATAATTAAACGCGGAGATATTTTTTACGCCGACTTATCGCCTGTAATCGGCTCCGAGCAGGGAGGACTTCGTCCGGTACTTATAATTCAGAACGATGTCGGCAACAAATACAGCCCGACGGTGATTGCCGCGGCCATTACCTCACGCATGGGCAAAACGCGACTACCGACTCATATCGATATTTACGCCGAAAAGGCAGGACTGGCCAAGGACTCGGTTATACTGCTCGAGCAGATAAGAACGCTTGACAAGCGACGGCTCAAGGAGAAGATAGGACATCTGGATGACGCTATCATGAACGAAGTAAATGCGGCTATAGCCATTAGCTTCGGGCTTGACGGAATAATAGTGCCCGAGGAGACATATGAGCCGGCTCCGGCCGCGGCGGCGGCCGTGGCTCAGCCCGAAAAGCCTGCCCCGGCAAGGGTTTTGGGCGACCTCGGAATGCCGGCGACCGGGGCTGCGGCAGCGGTTGTCGAGCCCCCCGGCAGCGAGGGCGGAATGGGAAATGTCATAGCATAAGGGCTGCCGGGTTTACTCAACTTAGTTATATCGCAACAATTCAACATATTTTTTCCCCGGCCTCTTGATTTTCGCCTTGCAAGCGGGTACAATATATATCGATAATAAATGTACCGCAAGGAGAAAACACTATGGCACTTGTCACCACCACCGAAATGTTCAAAAAGGCCTATGTCGGCGGGTATGCCGTTGGCGCCTTCAATATCAACAACATGGAAATCATACAGGCTATTACCGAGGCAGCGGCAGAGCTTAAATCCCCGGTAATCCTGCAGGTCTCGGCCGGAGCCCGCAAGTACGCAAAGCAGCCCTATCTCATGGCACTGGTCAAGGCGGCTATCGAGGATACCGGGCTGGACCTTGTGCTTCATCTCGACCATGGCGGCGCGGGGCTTGAGCCGGATGCCGCGTTTGAGCAGGTTAAGGGCTGCGTCGATTCCGGGTTTTCCTCAGTTATGATAGACGGTTCAAAATTTCCGTTTGACGTCAATGTAGCCCTGACCAAAAGAGTCGTCGACTATGCCCACGAGCGCGGTGTCGTGGTCGAGGGCGAGCTGGGCATACTGGCCGGAATTGAGGACGAGGTGAAGGTCAAGGCCGACGAAGCGATGTTCACAAACCCCGACGAGGTTGAGGAATTCGTCGAGAAAACCGGGGTGGATTCGCTGGCAATAGCCATAGGCACCTCCCATGGCGCATATAAATTCAAGCCCGGCACAAAGCCCCGCCTGAGGTTCGACATTCTTGAGGAGGTCGAGAGAAGGCTCCCGGGCTTTCCTATTGTGCTGCACGGCGCCTCCTCGGTCCCGCAGGAGTATGTCAACGAAATCAACGCCTTGGGCGGCAAAATGCCCGACGCCATAGGCATTCCCGAAGAAATGCTGAGGAAGGCTGCAAAAATGGCGGTCTGCAAGATTAACATAGACTCCGACATCCGCCTTGCGATGACCGCGGCCATCCGCCGCGCCCTTGCCTCCGACCCCTCGGCCTTTGACCCCCGCTCCTATCTTGCGGTGGCGCGCAGCGAGGTAAAGAAAATGGTCGCCCACAAGATAGTAAACGTGCTCGGCTCTGACGGAAAGGCATAAGGCCCGACAGAAAGCCCCCTGCAAACCGGCTGCAACGCGAATGCGCTGCAGCCGGTTAATTGTAATTATGCATTTGTCTTGCTTAATTCTTGTTCATTTCTTTCACGCGCAATATGCTTTAAGGCGCAGCCACACGGCGTATCGCGCAGTATTCCGCCGTGGCGCGCCGCTGTGTTTTTTTGGAGGTTTTTCGAGGATTCTCAAGGGGATTTTTTCTAAAAAGTCCCTTGAGCGGGGCGTGGGGCGGAGTCCCACAAGCGTTCCCGCGGAGGTGCGGGGGCAGAGCCCCTGCATAACAAAGTCACGCAAGCAGCGCCCCTTCCTCCTCGGAAGAGGTAATAATGCCGATTATTGCATAGCAGGCGCTGGCCAGGCGGGAATTGCCCGCCCGGGAGCCCCCGGTGCAGCCCACGGTCTTCTCGGCGCGTCCGCAGCGTATAGTAAGTATCAGCTCGCCCGGGCTGCACACCTCCGGCCTGGCGGCGTCGGGGTAGTCGGACAAATTTAGCTGCAAGAGTATTTCGCGTATCGCCCGCTTTTTCTCGTTGCTAAGTATCAGCTCCCGGCGCTGCTCACCGCCGGCACCCCATGTCAGTATCCCTTTTGCGCTGTCATAAGAGCCGTGGCCGTTTATATTCCAGCTCAGGGAAAAGCTAAAGTCGTCCGGCAGGTCGGAAAAACCTGTCGGTGCACCGGTGCTTAGGGCCGACGGGGGTGGATGATCATACGGCGACGGCAGACCCCAGGCCTTGTTACTCTCGCTTTGTATCTGGCTGTCGGATGCAAAAAGCACAAGCAGTACAAGGCAGACCAGTATAACGACAATAATCATTGCCCCTCGGCCCTTCCTTTCTTTTTGAATTCTTACTTTTATTTGACGTTATTTTGCCCTCGGGGGTTCCGGTGTTAACCGAATGTTTACAATAAGTTAAATCTTTGTTTTCAGAGGCGAGCTTCAGCCTTTTTTGTCCTTTGCCGGCTCCTTAGGTTTTACCATGCTCCCGATCAGCATCACAAGAGCGGGCAGCAGAATCATCCCCGCAACCCCGAAGAGTCTCAGTCCCGCGTACATCGCGACAAGCGTTGCCAGCGGGTGAATCCCGAAGCTGTCCCCCACCACTCGCGGCTCGGCCACCTGCCGCACAATAACCATGACGGCGTACAGGATTAAAAGCCCGAAGCCGAGCCTGAAGTTCCTGGTTATAAGCTCATAAATGCTCCAGGGCACAAGAATTGTCCCGACCCCCAGAACCGGCAGAATATCGACCAGCGAGCCGACCAGGGCTACAAAAAGCGGGTACTCAACCCCGAGTATCATAAGACCGACAAAAAGACCGGCAAACGTAATTCCTAAAAGGATTGTGTAGGCCCGAAGCCACTTTCCCACAGCACAGAAAACCTTTGATTTGAGCTCGGGCATGCGCTCTGCCACCCCGCCGGGCAGCAGCAGGAGCAGTGAGGCGTGTATGGATTTGAGATCCATGCAAAAATAAAAACAGGCAACAACCGTAACTATAAGAAGCAAAATCGCCGAGGGCAGCTTTGCCACCGTCCGCAGGATGACCGAGGGCAAAAAGGAGCTAAGCCCTGAAATCAGGTCGGTGAGCAGTTTTACAATCAGGCTGTTGAAGTTCTCAAGGAAGGACTCAAATCCGGCCTGCCCGCGCAGGTCGCGAAGGAAGGGTATCTTATCACCGAGGTTTTGAAGCTGGCCGGCAATATGCTTTATACTCTCGCCCAACCCGCCCTCACCCGACAGTATCCGCTCCACCATCTGCCTCAGCTCAAAAATCAAGCGGTCTATGACAAGTGTCGCTGTCATTATAATTATTACCAGCACAAGAAGAAGCAATACAAAAGCACAAAGTTTTTGCGGGATTTTGGTTTTCTTTGAGACCCACCCGGCGGCCGGGACCACTGCCAGCGCCACCCCCCAGGCTATAAGGAAGGGTATGAATATGCCGAGCAGGTATTTTATTATAAGCCAGCCGGCGACAACCGCCGCCGCCGCGCAGAATATAACGGCAGCCCACTTCTGCCAGTCGGTTCTTTCCATTTTGCCGCCCTCCACAGTTCCGGGCTGATGCCCGGCTACTTTTACGCACTATATTATGTGAAGCAGAGCGGCCAATATTGCAAAGACAGCAAAATGTTGACAGAAATATAAAAACTGGTTATAATTTTACTGTCAGAGCGCCGGTTTTTCCGAAAATTTTATATGCAAGTACGATATGAACAAGTTCGACACAGCCCACTGTCCGCCACGGTGACATTCTGAGCCGACCGGCCTGCATGCTTGAAGCCGGGCAAACCCCGGGCTCGCGAAGCCTTGTTATCGAGATATTATGGTGTTGGTCTCCCGGCGGTATTCGCTGCCGACAGCTATACTGGCAAGCTCGGTTATGTTCGCCCTGGCGCATTCGCTGAACAAGGGGCTTTCGCTGCTAGCCTTTTTTAATCTGGTTCTCTACGGCATATTCGCCGCTCTTTATTTTATTCGCCGGGGCAGCATCTGGGGGGTTGCTGCCTTTCACAGCACCTGGAATTTTGTGCAGGGCAATTTTTTCGGCATACAGGTAAGCGGACTGAAGGTTGGCTCCTCGGTATTGACAAGCGAACTGACCGAGACCGGACGGCTTGTAAACGGCGGCGGATTCGGGCTCGAGGGAGGCCTGGCCGTCACGCTGGTACTCGCAATCGGCATTGCGGTGCTCTACTTTATGAAGCCGAAAAAAGAGGACGGAGTGATTCCCCGTCCCTCTGAACCTCTGTCCCCGAAAACTCCCCCTGAAAACAACCCTCCTGAGTATCTCCCTCCGTCAAACACCCCGCCGGAGTATACACCTCCGTCAGATAAACCGCCCGATTATACGCCGCCATCATACACATCGCCAAGCGAATAAGTTATGAAATAAAGAGCGCCCGCCGAACCCCGGCGGGCGCTCTTTATTCACTTCTCCCCGACCCTGAGCCTCTCGGTCTCCGCGGGGTCGGGCGTGACGTAGGCCGTCCAGTTGGTGTGGTAGATTACAAACCCCGGCCGGCCCCCCGGCGTCTTTTTGAGGTGCTTTACCGGCGTATAGTCAACCGCCACGTTCTGCCCGTCCTTAGCGCTCGAATATAGCGCCGCAATCCGCGCGGCCTGCGTAAAATCGGTCTCCCCCGGCTCGCGCCCGCCCCTCACCAGCACCACATGCGCGCCCGGCCTCCCTTTGACATGGAACCAATAGTCATCCCTTGAGGCGAGCTGATGGGTTATATACTCGTTTTGCAGGTTGTTACGCCCGCAGAGCACGGTATACCCCCCGTCGGTCCTAAAGGTCATAATTCCGGGCTTCTGCTTCTTTGGCGGGGCATAATTTTTTGCCCTTGACATGTAGCCCGCCTTGAACAGCTCGTCCCGGATTTCGGCAAGGTCGTCCGAGGTCTCGGCACGCTCAAGCGAGTCGAGCACGCTGGCGATATATACAAGCTCGGCCTCCCCCAGCTCAATTTGCCGCGAAAGCTCGACTTTTGCGTGCTTTAGCTTATTGTACTTTTTATAAAGCCGCTGCGCGTTCCCGGCCGGCGAGAGCTGCGGGTCAAGTTTTACCACTCGCACCCCGTAACTCCCGTCCTCCTTCACGTCCGAATAATTGACAAGCAGCGCGCTCGTGTCGCCCTTTTTTATTGCATGTAAATTTGCGGTGATAAGGTCGGCGTCCCGGCGGTATTCCTCCCCCCGCGCACAGTCGGCCAGCTCCCCGCGCTGGTTCTCAAGCTTGCGCGAAATACGCGCCCGGGCTACCGACATTATGCGCAGCATGTCGGCCGCCTGCTGCCTTAACCTGAACTTTTGGTCTCGCTCGCCATAAAACGCGTCGAGCAGCTCTCCCGCGCTCTCAAAATGCCGGCGCCCGGTACCCGCGCCGTAGTGCGTCAGGTCGACAAATGAATACTCAACCGGCTGACCCTCAAGGCTTATCAGTGTGGGAGCGAATTTTTCCTCCCTTATCACGTCAAAAACCTCTGAAAATTCCCGCCAAAGCCGGTTTTTATCACAAAAGCTCAGCGGTGCGTCGGTGCGTCGGCTCGCCCTGAACACTATCTCGCGCGCCAGCGCCGCCGATATACCTATGAATGTGTCGATGATAAACCTCTCGGCCTTCTGCCCGGCCGGGGCGGCTGCCACCGCCGCAAAAAACTCCTCACGGCCTGTCACCATAGGGTCGGCCTTGTCCTGCGGCGGCGGGAGCTCGTACTTCATCCCGGGCAGCACCTGCCTGCGGCTGCTGGTGGTGAAATCCACCGGGCGAAGCGCGTTTATTATCCTGAGACTTGCATCGGCGAGTATCAGGTTGCTGTACTTCCCCATAACCTCGGCAATAAGATATTTCGTACCCTCAAAGCCCAGCTCGTCCCGGCACTCAAAGCCCAACCACACCACCCGCTCAAACCCCTGCTGCGCTATATCCTTCAGCCTCGCGCTCCCCAGATGCTTTCGCAGCAGCATACAGAAGTTCGGCGGTGTGGCCGGGTTTTCCTTTGCAAGCGCGGTGTAGCCGATGCGCGGGCTGCGCGAGCCGGCGTTGATAAGCAGCCGCCGCCCGCCCTGCACCGTCCGCAGCTGTATTATTATCTCGTCGAGCTCGGGCTGGTGAATCCTCTCCACCCTGCCGCCAACGGCGCTTTTTTTCAGTTCGCTCACCACACAGGCAAGCATGCCAGCATCAAATGCCATGAGTTTTTTTACGGGGGCTAAGCCCCCGCACCCCCTTAAAGGATTTATCGTGGGGCTCCGCCCCCAGACCCCCGCCAAAGGGGGATTTTTGAAAAATCCCCCTTTGGAAACCCCAAAAACTTTACACTGATTTTAAACCGTGAACACTTTATAAATTTAAGTAAGCTAAATGCGTTGTTTGCAAAACAAACGGGCACTTCTTATTTACCAAACATCACTCTGTCAACATCGTCAAGTGAGTTGAAGACAAAATCAGGTTTTTCGGCCGGCGAGGCCCGGTCGACATCCTCGGGCTGCGTCTCGCCCGATAGTACAAGAACGGCGGTGACGCCGTGCTTCTTTCCGATGGCAATATCGGTATAAAGCCGGTCGCCGAAAATGCACATCTCCCCGAGCTTGTACCCCGTGGCCTCGCTTATCATCTCGATGGTCTCTTTGTAGGGCTTGCCGAAATAGGTCGGCACCTTGCCGGTCGAGGCCGTGACAAATGCGGCAATTGCCCCGCTGTCGGGGATAAAGCCGTCCTCTGTCGGGCAGTTGAAATCCGGGTGAGTGGAGAGATACTCGGCGCCCCCCCTGATAAGCCGGCAGGCGTCGCTCAGCTTCTGATAGGTCAGGGTGGTGTCAAAGCTTGTCACCACAATATCCACCTTTGGCAGGTCGCCGCTTACAATATTTATCCCGCTCTTGCGAAAGCTCTCCACCAACTCGTCGGTTCCGACAAGATAGGCACTCTTGCCCGGCCGGTGGCGCCTTAAGAACTCTATTGTAACGTCCCCGGAGGTCATTATTTCGTCCGGGGTCGGTGAAAAGCCGAGTTTGTCAAGCTTTTTTAAATAGTATTCGGGAGTGTGGGAGGCGTTGTTTGTAAAAAACAGAATCTGCTTTCCGGCACCACGCAGGTTGTTTATGAAGCGGATTGCATAATCAAACGGCCGGTATCCGAGATATATTGTGCCGTCCATGTCGAAGATGTAGAGCTTTTTTTCGGACAAAATGCGCGGGTCGGGATTGATAAAATTCATTGAAAAACCTCGATATGCTTGTTTTCATTCGGCAGAAAGCCGAAGTTATTATATCATTTTATTGCAATTTTTGCAAGGGTATGTTATACTTTATTCATTAAAGAGAGGTGTGACTGAGAATGCGTACAATTATCGGAATCGACGTCGGCGGCAGCACGACTAAAATCGTCGGATTTCGCATCTATGAAGATGAAAATATAGAGCTTGTTGAGCCACAGATTGTGCGGGCGACAGACCCGATAACCTCAATCTACGGCGCTTTCGGCCGCTTCCTTGACCTCAATAACCTTGAGCTCCGCGACATAGACCGGGTTATGATGACCGGTGTCGGCTCAACCTTTGTGACAAAGCCGATATACTCGCTCAAATGCCGTTCGGTGCCCGAATTCACCAGCATAGGCGTCGGCGGGCTTTACCTCTCGGGGCTGAATGAGGCCATTGTGGTCAGCATGGGCACCGGCACCCCGGTGATCCACGCCAAACGCACCAAGAAAAAGACAGAAATTAATTATCTCGGCGGCACCGGCATCGGTGGCGGCACGCTTATCGGCCTGTCGCGCAAGATGCTGGGAGTGGACACCATAGAACACATCGAGCAGCTTTGCGCGGGCGGCGACCTCAACAAAGTCGATCTGAGAGTTAAGGATATCTCGGACCTCTCGCTTTTCCCGAGCATAAACCATGAACTCACCGCCTCAAACTTCGGTAAGCTCAGTGACCTGGCCGGGCCGAACGACATCGCGCTCGGCATTGCCAACATGGTGGCCGAGATAATCGCCATGATGTCAATCTTTGCCGCCCGCATATACAAAATAGACAAAATTGTGCTTACCGGAAACCTGACCTCCTTTGTTCCCATCCGGGACACCATAGTCCGGCTCGGTCCCTCGTTTAACGTCAACTTCATTGTTCCTGACAACGCCCAGTTCGGCACGGTAATCGGCGCAGCACTCCTCGGGCTTGAGGAATAAGAAAAGGTTTGCGCGGGGCATCGCCCCGCGCTCCCTCATTGTAGGGCGCACCGCCGTATGTGTGCCACCCTCTCTATTCCTGCACCGTAGGGGAAGATATAATCTGCCCACGTTTCCCCCGCATCCACTGATGTCTAATGTCAAATATCTAATTAACTATACGGCGCAGACTGTGAAACCCGCGCTGCTTCTTTAGAGATATGGTTCGAAAGTTTTTGGGATTCTTAGGCCTTTTTAAAAAGGGGGCGAGGGCAGAGCCCCCGCGCTCAGCCCGCCGGCACGTCAATCATCTCGGCCTTATTGCTCCCTGGGACATAGGGCAGGGTTATTGAAATGTTGTCGGGGCTGGCGCAATATATTTCAAGCACGCCCAGCTCATGCGCGACAAAGTAGTCCACGGCATAGTAGCCCGACTTATTGGTTCCGTTGGTCTGCCTGGCAAACTCGTCTGCCGAGGTAGGCCAGAAGGCGAACTTCGGTGCGATAAGTGTGTAGAATTCGCGCGTCGCGCCGTTATATCCGTGGTGCGCCACCTGAACCATGTCGCTTTTGAGATATGAGCCGTACATATCGCAGACTATATCCGAGGCGACGTCACAAGTGTCGCCCAGCCACATTATTGTCTGGCCGGCAATCTTCATGCGGGTTATCATGGTTGCGTCGTTGTAAAAATACAGTTTTCTCGGGTAAAGGTCTTCCTGAGTGAAGATTACCTCGACTTCGGCGTTGCGGATTTTGATTACCTGCCCGGTGTGCGGCTTTACAAGTTTTATGCCCCCGGCCGCGGCCGACGCGGTGGCAAAATAACCGTCCTCTATGTATGTGTTCGGGTTGTATGAGTTGTAACCGACTACTTTAGAAGGGGTGTTGGCAATATACTGCTCGACGGTGACCTGCCGGCCGTAGGTATTGCAGAAATTATAGAAAACCATGAAGTGGTCCCAGTGCTCGTGGGTGAGAATCCAGGCCGCAATTACAATTTTCCCGTCGGGGCGCTTGTTCAGCTTACTCAGGAGATTATAGAGCCTTATATGGTCCTTGTTCCCGTCGCTCCCGCCGCCGTCAAACACAATAAAACTGCCGTCCTCAAGCGTTATCACATAACACATGCCGAAGTTGCCCGAAGCATAGTCGAGCGTCATCTGGGTTATCGCCGACTCGGTAACCTTTTCATAGCTCTCCTCTATAACATTCGGCAGGCTTACCTCGCCGTCCGGCCGCCCGGTAATTATCCTTGTCGCGTTTTGACTGTCGACATAGTAGGCATGTATCATTGCGCTGTTTCGGGTATAGGTGGCGTAGAGATTTCCGGCAGACTCGTTTTCAAAATAAAGTTCGTATCCTGAGGCCTCGAGCTTTGCCTTGTAGGCGATAAACTCGGTTGCCGTTGTACCGGTAATGTAGTACTCGAGCTGCCCGAAGTTGGCGTCCACGCAGCCTGAGAACTCTCCACCCTCATATTCGGGAATGTCGGTTATCCACTCCGAATAGGTTCCGGTCATTTCCCCGAAGTCGATAAAGCTGATTCCCTTGTGCCCTTCGCTGTCCTGAGTCACCGACTCCTCGAGCAGCGAGAGAAAGGAATCGACCGCCATACCGGTTGTGGTTTCGGTCCAGCCGCAGATCACAATTTTTTTCCCGATTATCTTAACGCACCAGTCGGCCGCACCCAGTCCGGCCTTTGCCTCGGCCGTCTCGGGCCGGTTGGTGCCGCCTATCAATATTTCATATTTATCTCCGGCACTGTCCCCGGACTTGAGCCAGTCGGTGCTGATTGCAACCGACGCACCTGTCAGTTTAATGAGCCGCTCTCTGACATTCTGGGCAAGCTGCACCTCGTAGTCAAAGCGGTCGTTTGAGCTTGTACCCGTGGTGTTGTCAAGGCCTTCCTTGTAAACCACCGAATACCTGCATTTGCCGCCCGAGACAAGCTCTATCATGTTGTACTGGGCGCTGGTATAGCTTTTAGGCAGCGAGATAACGCCGTTTTGCGACGCGCCGACGTATGTGTCCATGAAATACTTTAGCCCGTCAACCGTTGCCGCATCGTTGGTGCCTATTATGACAATTTTGTGACCCACCACAGCAATTCTGTAGGCCGAGCCCTCAATTTGCGAGAGCACCTCGCCGGTCTGGCGCCGGTTGGTCGCCCCTATCAGAATTTCGTATTCCTCGTCGTCCGGCTCGGTTCCCCTCATAACCCAGTCATCCTTTAGCTTGATGGAGATGCCGAGCCTGCTGTCAATATCCTTTTTCATCTGGACAACCGCCCTGAGCAGCGTATTTGAGAGGAATTCGGGGCGGATTAAGGTGTACTTTGTTATATCAACTTCAATTATATCTTCCTCACCGGTCTCGGTATCGGTCTGAGGGCCGGTTTGGTTACAGGAGGCGAGAGATGCAACAAGCATTATCAGGCAGAGCAAAAATACCGGGATCCTTTTCATATCAGTTCCCCTTCTCTCAAAAATTTGCCGTGGGCTCCTGCCGGTCACAGAGCGTCCGGCAGGGCTTCTGATTGCATTTTAGCACACACAGAAGCTAATGTCAATATAAGCCGCCTCGCCGCTTTCATTTTTACCGGACCGCCCCCGAATTTTTTTGTTGATATAATTGCTATAATATGATAAAATATTATATTATTACGCAAGATAAAAAAGGATGTGCAAATGAGACCGATTCTTACCTTGGCAGAGGCACTTGAACTCAAGGCCGAATATCCAACCCCGTTTTATATTTATGATGAAAAGGGTATAAGGGAAAACCTGCGGGAGTTTCTTGCGGCCTTTTCCTGGAACCCGGGATTCTGTGAGTATTTCGCGGTAAAAGCCAACCCTAATCCTATTATCCTGAAAATCCTCAGGGAAGAGGGCTGCGGCTTTGACTGCTCGTCATACACCGAGCTGATGCTAGCCGAGGTCCTGGGCGCGCGGGGCGACGATATTTTCTTTTCGTCCAACGAAACGCCTGCTGCCGACTTTTTGTATGCCAGGGGGCTCGGCGCCCGGATTAACCTTGACGATATAACGCATATTGAATTTCTCGGCTCGCTCGCCGGCCTCCCTGAGGAGATATGCTGCCGCTATAACCCGGGGGATGAATTCAAAATAAACAACAAAATCATGGACAACCCAGGCGAGGCGAAATATGGCTTTACCTACCCGCAGCTTGTAGAGGGCTACAAGGAACTTTTGTCGCGCGGCGTGAAAAAGCTTGGTATACATGCCTTTCTTGCCAGCAACTGCCTTGAGAACGACTATTACCCCACGCTGGCGCGCACGCTTTTTGAGGTCGCGGCAAAACTCAGGCGCGACCATGGCATCGCCCTCTCGGTAGTCAATCTCTCGGGCGGCATCGGAATTCCCTACCGGCCTGAGCAGCAGCCGGTTGACATACGCTATATCGGCGAGGAGGTGCGTCGGGCATATAATGAAATTTTAGTGCCGGCCGGGCTGGGGCATATCACCCTATGCTCCGAGCTGGGTCGGTATATAACCGGCCCCTTCGGTCAGCTGGTCACCACCGCCATTCACAGAAAAGAAATATATAAAAATTATATCGGAGTTGACGCCTGCGCGGCAAACCTGATGCGACCGGCAATGTACCGGGCTTACCACCATATCACGGTTCTGGGAAAAGAAGACCGCGAGTGCGACATGGTATACGACGTCGTGGGTTCACTCTGCGAGAACAACGACAAATTTGCCATAAACCGCTCGCTGCCTATAATCGACATCGGCGATATTTTGGTTATACATGACGCCGGAGCGCACGGCTATTCGATGGGCTACAATTACAACGGCAAGCTCCACTGCGCCGAAATCCTGAAAAAAGAGGACGGCACATTTGAGCTGATAAGACGCGCCGAAACCCCCGAGGATTATTTTGCGACTCTCGATATACACCGCGACCTTTTCGGCAAAAAACAAACCTGTACCTGCTTTAACGCTGATTGAGCCGGCGCGGCAACTTGACACCTTTTGCCCTCGATGGTATAATTGGATACTGCTGCTGCCGCGCCTGCGGCAGCAGCCATAAATTCTCCGAAAGGACCTAACCTTTATGCAGTGGATGTCTCTTAATGAGCTGCGCGAGAAGTTTCTCGCCTTCTTTGAGTCGAAAGACCACCTCCGCCTCCCCTCGTTTTCGCTTATACCAGACAGCGATAAATCGCTTCTCCTGATAAATTCGGGCATGGCGCCGATGAAAAAATACTTCACCGGCGAGGAGGCACCTCCCCGCCGCCGAATTACCACCTGCCAGAAGTGCATACGCACCCCCGACCTTGAGCGGGTGGGACACACCGCGCGGCACGGCACCTTTTTTGAAATGCTCGGCAACTTCAGCTTCGGCGACTATTTCAAAAAGGAAGCCATCATCTGGGCGTGGGAGTTCCTCACCCAAGACCTTGAGATTCCTGCCGGGCTGCTCTGGCCTTCAATTTACGAGAAGGATGATGAGGCATTCGCCATCTGGCGGGATATAGTCGGTGTCCCGGCCGAGCGCATTGTCCGGCTCGACAAGGACAACAACTTCTGGGAGCACGGGCAGGGTCCCTGCGGCCCCTGCTCCGAGATCTACTTTGACCGCGGCGAAAAATACGGCTGCGGCAGCCCCGACTGCAAACCCGGCTGCGACTGCGACCGCTACATGGAGATCTGGAACAACGTCTTCACACAGTTCTACAACGACGGGCAGGGCAACTATACCGAGCTCAGGCAAAAGAACATCGACACCGGCCTGGGACTTGAGCGGCTGGCCTGTGTAATTCAGGGTGTCGACAATATGTTCGAGGTTGACAGCATCAAAAATATACTCGACAAGGTCTGCCAGATTTCGGGCAAAACATACGGTGTCGACAAAAACAGCGATGTTTCAATCCGTGTCATCACCGACCACATCAAGGGTGCAATGTTCATGATATGCGACGGCATTACCCCCTCAAACGAAGGGCGGGGGTACGTGCTGCGCCGCATAATCCGCCGCGCCTGCCGGCACGGCAAGCTGCTCGGCATAGGGCGTCGGTTCCTGGCCGAGTTATGCGATGTCGCTATTGCCGAAAACGTCGCGCCCTATCCCGAGCTGGGCAAGCGGGCCGAATATATAAAGAAGGTCATCTCAATCGAGGAGGAGCGCTTTAACGCCACCATAGATGCCGGGCTGGCCAAGCTCTCAGACCTCATAGCCGACGCCCGGTCGGCTGGCAGGACACATTTGTCGGGCGAGGAAGTGTTCAGGCTCTATGACACCTTCGGTTTCCCGCCTGACCTCACCCGCGAAATAGCCGCCGAGGCACAGCTCGGAGTTGACGAGGAAACCTTCCGGAGCTTAATGCAAGCCCAGCGTGAGCGCGCAAGGGCCGCCCGCGGCAGCGTCGGCGGCTGGAGCGACGACTCAAAGAAGCTGCTCCAAAACCTCCCGAAAACCAAGTTCTGCGGCTATACCACGCCCGTCGCCGAGGCAAGGGTGATTGCAATAATCATTGAGGACGAGGAGGGCGCCCGCGCAGTTGAAGAGGTCAACGAGGGCGATTTTACCCTCATACTCAACAAAACCCCCTTCTACGGCGAGGGCGGCGGCCAGGTCGGCGACACCGGCAATATTTCAGGCCCCGGCATGGAGGCCATTGTCACCGACACCAAAAAAGCCGACGGCGTGTATCTGCATATTGCCACAAATATAAGCGGCAGAATCCGGGTCGGCGACACGGTTATGGCTCATATTGATGAAGACCGCCGCAAAAACATCATGCGCAACCACTCGGCCTGCCATCTGCTCCAGTCGGCGCTCCGCAGGGTTTTGGGCTCACATATAGAGCAGGCCGGCTCTTATGTGGACGAGGCGCGGCTGCGCTTTGACTTTACACATTTTGCAGCCCTCACCCCTGAGGAAATTTCAAGGGTTGAGGATTTGGTCAACGATGAAATACTCCGGGGAGCACCCGGCAGCATGACCGAAATGCCGCTCGACGAAGCCCAAAGGCTCGGCGCGCTGGCCTTTTTCGGCGAGAAGTACGGCGATACGGTGCGCGTAGTACGCATGGGCGAGAGCTCGGTGGAGCTCTGCGGCGGCACGCATGTCGACAACACCGCTAAAATCGGGCTGTTTAAAATCCTCGCCGAGTCCTCGGTCGCCGCCGGCGTCCGCCGCATTGAGGCTACCACCGGCAAGGGCGTGCTCAGCCTTATTACCCGCGAGCGCCGGCTGCTCAGCGACGCTGCCCGCGAGCTCAAAGCCCAAAATCCCTCCGATATTGTCAAAAAAGCGGCCGCGCTCCAGACCGAGCTGCGCGACGCCCTGCGCGAAATTGAAGCTCTCAACACAAAGCTTGCAGCCACAAAGCTTGATGACATATTAAAATCAGCCGTCACCATAGGGCCGGTAAAGCTGGTCACCGCCCGGTTTGACAGTATGGAGCTCGATGTCGCCCGCAGCCTTGCTGACGAAATAAAAGCCCGAAACCCCGATACCGTGGCCATAATCGCCACAGACAACGGCGGAAAACTCAACTTTATCGCCGTTGCCGGGGCCGAGGCCGTCGCCCGCGGCGCCCACGCCGGAAAGCTGGTGGGCAGTATCAGCGCCATTGCCGGCGGCAAGGGCGGCGGGCGGCCTGACAATGCCATGGCAGGCGGCCGCGATGCCTCCAAGCTCGATGATGCCCTCGCCTCGGCCTCCGGCGCCCTTACCGCTATGCTGCGATAAAAATATTGCGGGGCGCTGCCCACATACCCCTCGCTCAAGGAACTTTATTGAAAAAATCCCCTGAGAATCCTCAAAAAACCTCCTGAAACTAAATCGCAAATAAAGCAGCGCGAGCCCCACATCCCGCGCTTTGCTGCTCGTAGCATACCGGTTCAATCGGAGAGGGGTATGGGGGGCGCCGGGGTCGCCGCGCTTCCTTATTTCCCGCATACACTAGTATCTAATATCTGATGCCTAACAACAAAAGGGGAACGCTTCATGCGAAGCTTTCCCCTTTGTTTTGTTTGTTTTGTTATTAGCCTGTGATACCCGAGCGCTCGATGCCCTGGATAAGGAACTTCTGGCAGAACAGGAAGAGCACTACCAGCGGCGCGATAATCATCAGTCCGCAGGTATTGCGGATTGCGGCGTAGTAGAGGTTCTGCCCTGCGAAGTTGGTCTCGAGAGTGCTTGGGATACCGACGATTTTCGGCATCAGTATGGTCTGCGTTGTAGTGAAGAAAAGGTTGGTATAGAAAGAGTCCGTCCACTGCCACGAGAAGGCAAAGAGAAATACGGTAATCATCATGGGTATCGACAGGGGGATTATGATTGTAAGAAATGTTCTGACCACTCCCGAGCCGTCAATATATGCCGATTCCTCAAGCTCATCGGGCACTCCGCGGAAGAACTGGCGCATCATAAAGATGTAAAGTCCGTTCTTGAATGCAAGGCCGGTGGCCGAGAGCAGTATCATCGGCCAGAAGGTGTTGGTCAGCGTCAGTCCGTAAGGGAAAGGCAATATCTTTATCTTCGAGAGGATATTGTCAATCCACGCCACTCCTACCGTGGCGCCGCCGCTCAAAAATTTCAGTATGCCGAAAATGTCAAAGTATCTGAAGTTCATGAAAAGCGAGAGCTGGAGTGTCTGGTGAGGTACAATCAGGGTTAAAATAACCAGCAGCAAGAGGATCCTCCCGCCCTTGAACCTGAATTTGGCAAGCCCGTACCCAATAAAGCAGCAGACAAAGGTCTGTATTATGGCGGCTGTACCCGACAGCAAAAGAGTGTTGACAAACGCCTTGGAGTATTCCATCTCAATAAAAATCTGCTTGTAGGTATTGAGCGTGAGTTGCGTCGGAATGAGCCGAACCGTCACATTGACGAAATCGTCGGGAATCATGAACGAGCCGGCTATCTTGGTATAGAAGGGATAAAGTATGATATATGAGATTCCTATCAGAAGAATCAGCCGGAAGATGTACCATATAAGACTCACAAGGAAGTGCATCGAGATGAACTTTACCTTGAGTCTTTCAAGCAGAGGAGTTCTCTCAAATTCGACCCTTATCTTGTTTTTGGTCTCCTTTAGGACTCTCGGTTTTTCGATGTTCTGAGAATTCATCTTTCTGCCTCCTTATGTATCGCGTCTCTGATAGAACACATATGCTGACATGAGGCCGGCAACGGCTGCTATTATCAACATGACTATCAGGAAGTACATCCACGACATTGCTGCGCTCACCACGTTGCCGTCGGGTCTTTGATAAACCCTTGAGATGAACTGCATCACCTGATTTGAGCCCGCCGTAAATGAGTCTATTATCGTGTAAACCGCATTGACCAGAATCATCGGACTTATCATCGGGAAGGTAATCTTCCAGAAGGTCTCCCAGCTGGTCGCGCCGTCTATCTGGCAGGACTCGTAAATCTTCGGGTCAATAGACTGAAGGCCAGCAAGGAATATCAGCATCTGCACGCCCGAACGGTTGACTATGTCGTAGATGTTATTGATGGCTGTCGCGACATACTCCTCCATACCGCTGAAAAACCTCATGTTTCGGAACAGGTTTGATATGTCCATCGCCGTGACTATCTCGGCGGCAGCACTCTGCCCTGTGCCGGTATTGATTCCTTCTTCCTCTTCCATGTACTCGGAAAGAATGTTCTGGGAATCAATCGACGCCATAATTCCTGTAGCCAGAATAACCGGAACAAAGAATATTGCGCGGAAGACTGCCCGTCCCGCCATCTTCTGGTTCAGCAGAACCGCCATAAACAGCGAGAACATGATAATCGCGGGAATGTCAAATATCAGCTGTCTTATGCCTGTCAGCAGGGTCTGAACATAGTCGGGGTCTACGAAAAGTGCCTCTTTGTAGTTGCCCCATCCGACCGGGTCGAGGGTATATCCCCCGCCCGGAAGGACCTTGATGTGGTAAAAACTGAGCCTTATGGAGTCGAATATGACCGGCAGATAGATAATCAGAAAACCGACCACAAAAGGCAACACAAACAGCCAGCCCGCCCGCGCCTTGCGCTTGTCAAGAGAGGCGTGGCGTCTTTTTTTCGAGGCACCCTTGTTACTGACGGTATTCTTAAGTTTTACTTCGCTTGTCATTACTGTACCTCTCTTTCATCAATGATAGAATGCAACATATCCTGAGGCGGGTATGGTGTATCTGACTCCTTCGATAACAACCGTCACGTCGAAGAAGTTATAGTTGAGGACGAATGTCTTGTACGCAAGGTAGTAGCCGGCATTGTCCTGGTCGCCATAAGTCACCATAACAATGTTGCCGTTGTCATTGGTATACTTGGTGTATACGTATTCTTCGCTTTCGGTCTCGCCGGGCACGGGGTCAGGCGTCGTCGGTGTCGGGGTTGTGGGAGTGTCGTCGGCCGGCTGCTCCTCGATAACCACATAATCCTTGACAAGCTCGGCCGCCTCGTTGTATTTGGCATTTGCGGCATTGACAAATATGTTCACTTCGACAGACAACTCCTGGGCACTGAGGTATGCGTCGGTAGCCGCTGTCTTGATGGTATCGCTGACACCTTCAAGTGTGTTGAGCAGGGCGATGGCATCCGAGGCATCACTCAGGGCTTTTGCCACCGAATCGGCGGTTGCAAGCACTGTGTTTTTGGTTTCAAGCGCTCTCTGGAGCGAAATGCGTAGGGCTGTCAATGCTTGATTGACCGAGTTGGATGCTTTGGTGGCATTTGACTGCGCGGTGATATAATCGGCCTTTGCCATGTTCATCGCGGTGCCGGCTTCGGTTGCTGCCTCTTTATCGGCCTGGGTAGCCGTCGAAAGGGCTGCCGCAGCTTTGGCCGCCTCATAAACCGCCAGCGCTTCTTCATAAATCCGCAGCGCCTCGGCCTCAGCAACGATGGCTTCCTCACTCTTTATTATTGCGTTTTGCAGGGCCTCATACTTGATTGCAACGTCGGCCACTCTTGTATCGACCGATGCTGCAGTGGTTTTTGCGGTGTTTATCAGGGTTGCCACCGATTTATCCGAGCTGATGGCTATTGCCGCGGCTGCGTTGTTTTTGGCCTTTGTAGCATATGTCAGGGCTTCGGCTGCGGCGTTTTCGGCCTGAGTCGCGTAGTCAAGAGCCGACTGTTTTATCTGGGCGGTCGCGCTTTCGACGGTGTTCACAAAGCTGGCTGCAACGCGTGCGTCGGCCGCGAGAACCGCTGCCTCTGAAGCCGCCGCCGCTGCAGCAGCCACCGTGTCGGTGCCGGCCTTGAGAACATCATCAAGGTTCTTGTTGGCGGCGGTTAAATTATTCTGTGCCGTCTTTATGGCATTTTGCGCGTTGGTGTGGGCGGCTCTTGCCGAAGTTTCGGCTGCGGCAGCTGCCGTATATGCATCTCTTGTAGTATTTATCAGGTTGGTGTCGCCGCTGGACAGGGCATTTTGGTATGCCGCTTTGGCCTCTTCGGCTACTGCCTTGGCGGCGTTATAAGCCTCAAGCGCTTCGGCTTCGGCCTCTATGGCAGCCTCAATTGCGGCCTCGGCCGCGGGTATTGCCAGCAGCGCCGCCTCGATAGCCGTTATCGACGCTTCGGCATCGTCGGCCGCCTTGATTGCGGTGGCAAGAAGCTCCTGGGTCTTGGCGGCATTGTTTTTGGCGGTCATTCTGGCATCAAGTATGGCTTTGATTGCCTTGACTTCGGCCTCGGCCTCGGCGTCGGCATGCTCCTTGCCTATTCTGTTCATCTCCTCAAGGATGTCGGCCTGCAGTTCGTCCTCATCGGGAATACGCTCGCCAATGAAGAATTTGTGGTCGATAATCAGTTTTGTCTGAACATCTGCAAGCAGACTGTTGAGCTCGTTGTAGATGTCCACAAGCTCACGATGCCAAATATCGTAACGCACCGAATAGTATTTGCTGAAATACCTGTCTTCCTTGAGAAGGGTCTGATTCTGATATGACAGTATGAAGTAGGGTGCGGCGCCGTTCTCGATTATCCTCAGCTTTGCGTAGCCGATATTGCCCTCCATATTGAGCGGGGTGCCCGCAAACTGAACCGAGCCGTGCAGCACCGTTCCGATAAAGGGAACAGAGTTGCTTGACCTCACATAGCGGCTCGAGTCGAGCGACACATCAAGTATGTGGTCGACATATTTCCAGGTATAGGCATTTCCGCCGCTGGTCATAATGCTGTCGTAATTGCTGTCCAGATATTTGAAGGCCTCAATCGTGAAGAATTTGGAGTCCTCGCGGTTGTAGGGTTCTTTTTCGTCAAAATCCGAGTTGAGAGATGAGCCGAGCGTCGACACCGAAATAGAGGTTGCGCCACTCTTTTTATAGTTGTCGGACAGCTTTTCATAGAAATGACTGAAATAAGCTGGCGAGATAACCATGCTGAAAGAAAATGCGAACCTTTGCGTGAAGGTCTGATAGAGCGCGCTGTATTCGCGCCGGTTGGCGTACCTGTTGTCAATAGACTTTGCGTAATGCTGCTTTTGGCTGAGCCCGTCAAACAGCCCGTTGAGCCCACTCCAGGCATAGGCAAAGTCGAAGTCGGGATAAACCCCGAAGTCCTTCTCCTCAGCATACCCGATAAGCTCCTCGAAGCCATCCTTGCCGCCGACTGCTTTCTCCCATTTCAGATTGTAAGGAATTGACGAGTACATGCCTCCGTTGGCATAGCCGGTGAGCTTGAAGTTGATATTTGATATGCCGTCTGCCGACAGCTCGTCGTACATCGTCCTTATATCCTCAAAGGAGGTCAGAGGAACCATTGTGCTCACCGGAATTGAGAGTATCTTCTCGATAGTCTCAATTGCTCCGAAGGTCTCGATGTAAAGCGGAATATCGGGCTTGACATCATCATCGGAAAGCCGCTCGAGTACGCCGGTTTTGGCGAGATACTCGCGGTATGCGGTCGCCATACCGAGCCATGAGGCCTCGTAATATTTCGTAAAGCCCTTTTCCTTGGCGATATTGTCATCGGTCAGCATGAAATATCTGACTTTGTAGCTGCCCACGTATTTTCTGGAGGAGACAACCGTCCAGGTCGTGTTCATACCGACAGAGATAGCGTCTCTCATATTATAGGAGTCTTTGGGCCGGGGATAGACGCGCATCTCCATGTAATTGTATTTATGCAGCTGTGCCGCATGGTTGGTGTAAATATCGGTCAGCGCGTCGCCCTCCTCTATCACGGCAAGATACCCGTTGTCAACCATTACATCCTGCAGCACAAGCGAAATCTTGCCGTCAATTTCGGCTCGGACATACTGTGAAATAATATCATTCGATACAATGCCGAATGCGGGGTATCTTATTATCTCCTGGTTGGAGCCGGTAAGCGTCTGGTAAGCGTAGTCGGGGCCATAAACCTTGCCGGCTATGGTTGTGGTCGGCAGGGGCGCAAGCTTCTCAAACCTGAAAAGCGAGCCAGAGCCGTCCGGGAAAAAGGTATAGCCGGTCTGGGTTTTCGTTTTGTCGGCCGCCGAATAGCTTGCGCCGGCGCCCATGTACGGAAGTATGCTAATATACTCAAGCTTATATTGAGATTCGTCAAAACGTATGCCGTTTGCCGGCAGCCTGACGCTCACGCCGTACTCGTCAAGCGTGTACTCAAGTGCCATTTTGAAGAGTGCGGGCGCGCGGTCTGTACCCTCAAATTCGGTAATTTCATGGTCTTCATCAAGCATCTCGTATGTATACAGCGGACAGTATGTCTTGATTATTTCCTCAATCTTGCGAATTTCGGTCTCAGACGCCGTGGGGTCAAAGATATAAACCGCCATCCTCTTGGTAATCGGAAATGCTGCATGCAGCTCCGCCCTTGCCCGGTCTGAAACGAGCTCGTCAGGGTCTTTTAACGAATAGTAAGCATCCAGTTTCTTGAAGGTGAAGTTTTCCTCTCCGAGCTCGGCCGCGGCAACATCGCGGATTAAGGTTTCGAAACGGTCTCTTCTGATAAGCCTGGGAACCAGCATTCTGGTTTCCTCGCGGCCGAGCGTATACTCGACACGGATGCCGTTTTTGATGTTCTTTACCTTAATCTGCCCTCTGTAGGCCGCCTCGACAAAGCTGAAGAAGGATTTTTCGGTGTCATTGTCAATATACCTGACATGAATCTGCGACATAATCTGTTCTTTTGTGGAGGCAGAGCCGTGTGAGGTGGCAATATCATAAGGATTTGAAAACAATATCTGGCCGGTTGCCTGATCTACCGTCGCAACTTCACCGCTCTGCTTGTCGACCCAGAGCTCGTACCCGTCTTTTTCGAGCCTGAGTTCCATTGTGGAGAGCTTCGCCTCGGGGGTATCGTACTTTTTGGTCAAATATCCCTCAAGAATTTCCTCGATGGTAGGACCTTCATCCTTTTCTTTCGAGGACGTAGCAGATACTCCGATTACCGACAACCACGAAAGGCTGCCAAGCAGCGTTATTGCAGTCAAGAGCAGGGATATTGTTTTGATAAATTTATTCATTATATTAATACCTCTCTTTCCGCAACTCATATTCGGTAACCGATTTCAAGGACGATGTTGGTGACGAAGCTCACAAGCTTTCCAAGGAGGGTCGCAAACAATATTCCGAAGAACATTATAAACACCATGCCGATAATCGTTCCGATGGTTGTTGTGACGCCTTTGAAAAGTGAATAATCGTGGGTTACCATCATGCCGAGGAACACCAAAATGCCGGTCCAGATAACTCCTATAGTCGTAACCAGATTCAGGATGTTTACCTCCTCGACTGTCACCAAGTTCGACATGATTGTGACCGGAATCTGAGTGAGAATCAACGGGATAAGTGCATATGAGATTGCTACTACAACATTCTTGAAACTTCCCTCGCCGTCAAACAGGGTTGTAAGGCACCAGTTCGCGGTTGCAAACAGGAACAGAGGCGCCAGCACGCTGTTGATTGCAACCGACATTATCGAATTGTAAAAGCCGTATTGGTTTACTATATAGCCTGAGCCTATAGAGTCATAGTAATATGTCATTATGGTAGCCAGAATTATCACCACGGCCGCGCGCATTGAGCCACGTTTTTCATACTTTAAGTCCCAGTAGCCATCAAAGGGATGAAAGATTACATGGAAAGCGTAGAGCAGCTCCTCCTTGAAGGTGCGTTTGCCCCCGGCGGTTGCCGCGCGCCTGTTGACCTTGGACGCATACTGCATGAATTTGGTACATGCCACAACAATGACGATAATAATTACCGGTATGAGCAGCACGAACCTGGAAATCCAGGCCTTGCGGACCTCCTTGTAGGCCTCCGAGTAGTTTGTGGTGTCATAGGCCGCCCTGTAGTAGGCCATAGCCTTATCGTACTCGCCGCTCCTGTAGAGCGCTTTGCCGATACCGATATAGGCGGTGTCGAAGTTGATGTTTCGCTTAAGTATCTCGGTCCAGCCCTCAACCGCCTTGCTGTAGCGGCGCGCGTTTTCATCGGCCAGTGCACGAATCAGGATATTGCCGTACTCGGTCCTCTCAAAGACCGTAAAGCTGTTAAAGTTGCTGTCAAGCACCAGGAGCGCGTCGCCCTGATATGCAACGGCCCTTATGGTCTTGATATTTCCGAGCTGCGAGCCGTCGTTTCCGAAGGCGAAAAGGAGGTTGCCGTCAAAGTCATAGGTGAATATCTTGCTTCTTTTTTCATCGATTATCGACCAGGTCTTCTCGGGTCCCACCGCAACGTCAACCAGTTTGGAGGGTCCGGTGATAGATTCCATGTTCATTCTGTCAAATCTGATTTCACCGGCCGGCGCCTGAAAGCCGTTCCGCCTCATAATTTCATCGCCGGCGGCGTTGAGCATTTTAACCGGCGAGTATTTGCTGCTCCCGCCGTTTATAAAGCTGCTGACCTGAGAATCCTCTATCGACGCGATAGTAGCGTAGATGAAGCCATCCTGGGTAATGGTGATATTGTTGAACTCGGTGGGTATGAAGGAGGCGGTCAGGGCCCTCTGCTCGGCGGTCTGGAATCTCATCCACAGAATCTCCCATTTTGAAATGGTGACCGCCTGAGCGCCTATAAAGCCGGTCATCTCGCCGTCCGATGTCATGACAAGAATGCCCTCGTATGTGGTCGAGGAAACGACATAGATTCTGTCGTACTGGTCGACGGCGACGGCTATAGGCTTGTAGACCGCATCGTTTTCAAACAGGTTGCTCTCGGGCTGCGGGATTATCTTCTTGTAATTGCCGTCACGGTCAAAGGTGACAATCCGGTTGGCATCGGTGTCGCAGACATAGATGGTATCCTTGGTGACAAACACGCCCGAAGGCGCCGTGAACTCGTCTTCAATGCCGAATTCGTTGATGAACTCCTTGATAATGAACTTTAGCTTGTAGTAGCGGTCAAGCACAACTATCCGGTTGTTCTTTGCGTCGGCGATGTATACGTTCATCCTGTCGTCGACAAAAATATCCCGCGGGTCGGAAATGGCCTCGTCAAGCCCCATATAGGTTGAGTCAACCGTCATCAGCGGCGTATAGGCGTCGGGCGAATACTGCGCGTAGGTCATCTTCGGGGGGTCTGCGCTGTAGGTATAGGTCTGATAGGGCTTTGCCGCGCTTATCGGAATTGAAAAGAGCAGGATAAGCACAAACAAAAGGCACAGAATCGAGGCAGCTTTCTTCATTTTTCTCACCTCCCCCTTTAGTCTTTCATTCCGCTGGAGCCCATTGTCTCAATGATGTTCGACTGCGTAATAACGAACACCGAAATAGGCACAACCATCATAACAACAGTAGCGGCGGCGGCGGCTCCTGCACGCTTGATTCCGCCCGCCATTATCTGGTGAATAGCGTAGTTGAAGGATTTGAGCTGCTCTGAATGTATATAAATCGAAACCCCTGCGTTCCAGAGCCTCTCGAAGCAGTAGATGATAAGCGTCAACCAAGCGGGTTTTACCATCGGCATTGCAATGACCCAGAAGATTCTGAACTCCGAGGCGCCGTCTATCCGGGCGCTCTCAAGCACCGAATCAGTAACGTTTGATTCCATGAACTGCTTCATCAGGTAAAGGCCGAGCGTAAAGACCAGCGCCGGAAAGATAATTGCAAGATATGTGTCTATCCACCCGAAGGCGCTCATTATAATGAAGCTGGTCACGGCGGTTACCGTCGAATGGAACATGAGCGACATCCGCACCGTCCTGAACATCGCTCTGCCGCCCGGCATGGGGATTTTCGCCATGGCATACGCGGCCATCGAGGCGATAAACAAGTGCCCAGTGGTGCCTACAATCGATGTGAACATGGTGTTGAACAGATACCTTGAAAAGGGTACCCAGGCCGTATTCATCAGGACGAACAGGTCCCTGAAATTCTTTAAGGTGGGTTTTGTGACATAGAATCTCGGGGGGAACCTCCAAAGTTCATCCAGGGGCTTTAGCGACTGCATTATAGCATAGAGCATCGGCAGGAGCATAAACGCCCCAAGAAATGTCAGCAGTATCGTAATGCCGGTGTCTCCGCCGGCCGAACGGCTGAGAACCACTCTATGCTTTCTTGTTCTAAGCTTTGCCATATTACCGTCCCACCTTTGAAATTAATTTCGAAACCAAGAGGTTTGCGCCAATCATTATTGCGAAAAGCACAACCGCTATCGTCGAAGAATATCCGATTTCAAGCCGCAAGTGCCCGTAGTCGTCAAGGTGGTGCATAATAGTGTGCGCCGCGTAGTCAACCGACGGGTAGCCGCAAAGGTTGGTGACAACCGCGCCGAACCCGAACGAACTGGTAATCGACATAATAGCTCCGAACATGAGCTGGGGCTTCATTTCGGGCAGTGTTATGTACCACAACTCCTGCCAGCGGTTTCTGATACCGTCAACCGCCCCGGCCTCGTAAAGCTCACGCCGCACGCCCTGCAGGCCGGCGATGAAGGCCAGGAAGGTGGTGCCCAGCGAAAGCCAAAGTGCAACCACAATACACAGTGGCATAACCCAGTCTTTATCTTCAAAGAACTGAATCTCCTTGGTTATTATGTCAAGCCGCAACAGTGTCGCGTTGACCCAGCCGTACGAGTCGCCCGAAAAGAGTGTCCTCCAAATCATGTAGACCTCACCCGAAATTGAGGGCGCATAGAATATGAGCGTGACGACGGCCCTGATTTTCGGCGGCAGCTCGTTTATGAACCAGGCGACAAGGAAGGACATCAGATAGGATGCCGGCCCCACAATAGCCGCGAAAATGAAGGTGTTCTTAACGGCTATAAGAAAAATGTCGTCATCGAGGAACAGGTTGATATAGTTGTCAAGGAATACGAAATTCGGCCACTGCAGCATGTTGAAGTCGGTGAAGCTTATCACCATTGACAACAGCACGGGTATGACGGTGAATATCGTGAAAAGAATCATGTAGGGCGCAACCATGATATAGCCCACCTTGTTGCGCTTCATCTCTTTCCATATCCACTGCCTGCGCGTCATATCCTTACGGGCTACAGCTCGCACTCCAGCCGTTTTCTGCGACATGTGTTCTCTCTCCTTACATAGATTTCATTGATTTCATTGAAAAATTAATGTATGTATGAAATAAGCGCCTTACCTGCTTCGTTTGTAAATTTTGCCGTGTAATAGATAAGGGTTGCAAAATCATCGGTATATTTGTACACATCGTAAGCAAAGCAGTTCTTTGCCTTCTTGACGGCGTCTATCTCATTGTCAACAATAGAGCCAGTCGGGTCAAGCGTATTCAGTATGTTTGTGATGGCTTCGGCCGACACAATCATTGCCGCAGGCTCTTCGCTCTCAATTGCATAGCGCACTCCGTGTATTGCCTCGGCGTATGCAGCGGAATATGAAAGCGATGCCTCAATCTTATCAAGGAGCCACAACACCTGGTCTATTCTCTTCTCGGCCAGAGTCTGTCCGAGCTCAAGCACTTCAAGGTCAAATTCGAGCCGCTTTTTGATTATCTCCTTGTTGATAATCGGAACATAGTTCTGAATTCTTTCGACCGGGTCCTTGTTGTCGTTGTAGGCATCCAGGTATGCGAATTTGACGTAACGGGTGATTATGTAGGAGCCGGGATAGTTGGGAATCGACGCGAGTCTGTTAAACTGGAGGCTGACGTTATTGTATTCCTCGGTGGTCCAGGGCAGGCTCTCGAGCGCGTGGATGTTGGCGGTCGGGTGCTTTGCCGAATCTCCGAGAATCGCAACCATTTCATTGGCATACGCGCTCTGGCAATCGGCGCCGGCATGCCATTTCATGAACTCCCATGCGCCTTCCTCGTTATCACATCCGACAATCATGACTATAGCCGACACCGTGGAAACCGTGGTGTTGTCGATGTTGCCGTTTTCATCTTCAAAACCGGGCAGCGGCACGAACTGCCAGAGTCCCTTGATTTCAGTAGCATAAACCACAAGCAGGTTATACGTGCTGGTATACGAAGATATGCCTATCGGCATCTCACCGGTCCTGAAGCGGTTGGCAAAATCGTATTTGTAGGGGAAAGAATACATGGTGAACATGTTGCACATCTTCTCAAAGGCCTTGAGTGCTAAATCCGAGTCGAGATTTATTCTCATGCCGTCATCAGCGAAAAGCGTGCCGCCCATCTGGTAGAGGAATATTCTGTAATCCGGAGGCGGAGCGTTGGCAACCGAGCCACCGTAGTTGGGCGAAAGACTCGAGTTGAGTCCTATCTGCATGTTGTTTGCCTGAAGTATCGGAACGGCTTCAAGCAGGTCGTCCCAAGTTCTCGGAATATCTATATCCAGGTCGGACAGGATATCGGTTCGCAGGAACATCATGGGGAAGTGCTGCGTTTCGGGAAGCCCATAATAATGGTAATTACCGTCGGCGTCGGAAATGCCGAGAACCAGCATCGCTGCCTCGTTGAACTCGCGGGTTTCTTCGTTTATGGCAATATCATAGAAGCCCTCATAGTTCTCGACGTTCATCAGGGCTCCGCGTATTGCGTAGTTTATAACATTGTCCTCGCCAAGGCCTATGTATACATCCGGCCCCCTGCCCGCAAGTATTGAGGGCAAAAGCGTCGCGCCCGAAATCAGCTTCAGGTTGACCGGGTGTCCGAACTGCGGCGTAAAGTCATTGTTGATGAGGTTGCGGACCACCTGAGCCTGGTCGCGTCCAGTGGCCAGCCAGACCTCGATGGCGTCCTTGCTCTGTGAGGCCTCTGTAGCTCCCATACGGTCATAGTTGCGTATGAAGCTCATAATAAAGCTGGAAATTTCATGCGCGAAGGATTCAAAGAAGTTCGGCTTTGCCTTCGGAACCTTTTCTTCGGGCGACTGGATTATCAGGTAGTCAAGCTGCAGCGGCTGGGTCTTGACGTTGCTGAGTAGCGTACCCAGCGTTCCGAGATAGCTGTTCAGGTTGCTGAGGTTGCGCGCAACCTGGTCCTCGGAACCGTTCATACGGAGCAGCAGCCAGACTATTTTGGTAAGGGTTGCGACGTTTGTACTCTTAACTCCTGCGGTTGAGGCAAGCTCGTCGGCAATTTTCTCAAGGACAAGCGCCTGAACCTTGAGGTCTATTATGGTATCCGGCATTATGCGGTAAAAACCGTAATCGCGGTAGGGGTCGGGGTTTGCGCCGGTCAGCTTCAGAATCGAGAGATAGTCGTTGTTTATCGAGAGCAGCGACTCGTTAAGCTGACGCACAATTCTTCCTATGGCTCCGAGCGTGACCTGGAATCTAACCGTATAGGTCACGCCGCCCTTGAAGTAGAGCTCAATGTCGCGATATTCGGTTTTTAGGGTGCCTTCTTCGTCTTCAATCTTAATCGGGTACTGAAGCGACCCGGTCTGCCAGTCTGTAGAGTAATTAAAGACCAGCTCGGCAGCTTCCTTGAAGGGGATGCCGTTGTAATAGCCCTTCTCGCCCTCCTGGAGCCCCTCGCTGTAGATATACATTGCGCGTGAGGTAAAGATTCCGTCAAGAATGTTCTGCCTGAACCTGAACACAACCCGGTATATGCCGTCGGTGCTCGGGCGGAAGCTGTATTCAACCCACTGCCCCGAGGTCTGCCATTTATCGCCGCCTATGGTGTTGAGAACCGTCCTTGAAGTATCGGTCGGCGAGTTTATAGCGCCGGCTCTGTCCTCGACCGGGTAAATGGTCTGAGAGGAAATCGCCGAAGTATATTCACCCTCTATCTTGATTTTGTCGGTGCCGTAGGGCTCGTTTGCATAGCGGCTTCTGTATTCCTCATAGGGAACCAAATCCTCATGGGGCACAAGCCTTATGGCTTTTATAGCCAAAGGCTCGTTAACCGCCTCAAGCGAAATCTGATGCTCGCCGGCGGTAAACACAAATTCAAAGCTTTCGGGATAAAAGCCGTCAATATCCCGCATCTCAAGGGCAGACCACTTGGGCTGCTGGTACATAGTGTTGCGTATTTCGTTCCGGTCGATATCCAGCCTGAAGTATCGTATTATGTTTTCGTCGACCAGCTTTGACGACTCGGCCGTCCAGTACTCGGGGAACGAATAAAGTATGTAGGTCCCGTCTTCCCTGGCCTCGGCCTTGGCGGTTATTCCGGCTGCACTTGCAGCAGCGAGATAATCGTCCGGATTCTCATTCTTCCCGACCTTTATCTCGCCCTCATGGTATTCGTTTTTCCAGTTCTTTGAAATAGTGATATAGCGCGACTCGGCAAAGGGAATCCTGCCGTCTATCCTCAGCACGCGCTGAACCGAAGTGGACTTGGCCACGACGGGATAAAACTCTACTATCATGCTGTACTTTGCAGTCTCGGGTATCGATACCTTCCAGGAAACCGTGCCGGTGTCGGGCGTATAAAGCGCCTCCACGCCGTCATATGTATCAGCATAAACAGCGGCAGTTGTGTTTTCCTTGTCATAGTCGACACCGTTTATGACGATTTCGCGCTCGGCTCTGCCAACATTGGCATACTTTGAGCTGTACTCATCATACGAAATCGCACTAAGCTGCTCCCTGACATCGTCAATCGTCTTGTCTGTCACCGAGCTTGAATCGGTGTCATCTGCCGCGGCGGCTACCATGCCACCGGGTATCAGAAATGACAATGCGAGGAGAAAAGCGCATAGCTTTGTAAATTTCGTTCTTTCCATAATGGGGTTCTTCCTCCTGCCATGATTTTGAGATGCGCTCTACCGTGCCGCACCAGAGGCTTGAGTTCCGGCTGTAACCGGCAATCAAAAATCAACAGCCATCAGCCGGCAAGCCGCAGTCCTGTGCCGCAGCGTTGGCCTTTGGCCGGTGAATGTCAATGATTCTGTCGCCAAGCATAATGGTTTCCCGGCAAGACCTGGCTTGAGTGTACCGGTCGTTTTATTCATTTACCACAATACAATTCTGTCTGTATTTGTTTGTGTAAAATGACTATCGGATTTGGGTGCCAAAGTCGTGCAAAAGCGATATTTCACATCAAACCGGCACAATTTGCCCGCGCAGCGGCGCAACCATACACTATCGTCCTGAATTCACAAAGTAATGATACCACACCGTTTTTTTTTTGTCAAGCGTCGTTTTATCTTATATTTATTATATATTCCCGGGGGTAAAGCATAGTTCGGTGGCCGGTTTTTCCATCCGGATATTTGAGCTATTTTTTTAGTGCAATATTGACATATGTTTATCCGGCGCCTTTGTTGGGTAATAATAAGTTACTATTGTTGTTTCGTTTTCGACCTGTCAAGAGCTGATTCCGGCCGATTTTTTACACAATTATCCCTGTGTTTTCAAGGGTGATTGCGGGGTAATAAACAATTACCCAAGAGGATTTTTAATAATTGCGCTCGCAACCATGTTTTTTTGTGTTATTTTGTATATGTTGTACAAATTTAAGGGCTGATTTTCTACATATGTGTTGTTATTTCAATTAGGTTTGTTTTCCCTGATTTGAGCCTTGTCTGCCCTCCTTCAGCCTTTTGCCGCACATCACAGCAAACCGGGCGGTCAGGCCGCCCGGGTAGTTTTACTAATTTTTCCTGCGTTCGCAATCGCGTTCACAGCAGCTATGTTCTGAGGGTGCAAAATTCATTTCTATACCCCGGCGCTTGTAGTAGTCGGTAATCGCCGCCTTTATTGCCTCCTCGGCCAGCACCGAGCAGTGGATTTTCACCGGAGGCAGCCCCTCAAGTGCCTCAACCACCGCAGCGTTTGTAAGCTTGAGCGCCTCCTCAATGGTTTTGCCCTTAACCAGCTCTGTCGCCATCGACGAGGTAGCTATGGCCGCGCCGCAGCCGAAGGTCTTGAATTTGACATCCTCAATAATCCCCTTGTCACTGACTTTTATGAACATCTGCATTATATCGCCGCACTTTGCGTTTCCTACCATGCCGACACCGTCTGCGTCGGGTATCTCGCCGACATTGCGCGGGTTCATAAAGTGGTCCATTACTTTTTCACTGTAAACCATTGTCCTGTCCTTACCTTTCTGTAGGAATCGGGGGTATTGCCTCATACCCCGGATATATAGGGCTCATTTTCCTGAGCTTTTCCACCACCTCGCGGGTTGCGGCGATGATGTATTCTATATCCTCCTCGGTGTTTGCGTGTGAGAGCGAAAACCTCAGCGAGCCGTGGGCCAGCTCCACCGGAAGCCCTATGGCGAGCAGCACGTGCGACGGGTCGAGCGATTTTGACGAGCAGGCCGAACCGGTGGAGGCCGAGATGCCCATTTTGTCGAGCCAGAGCACCATGCCCTCGCCCTCGACATACTCAAAGGAAACATTGACGTTTCCGGGCAGCCTCTCTGTCGGATGGCCGTTAAGGCAGGAGTGCGGTATGGCGAGCAGCCCCTCAATAAGCCTGTCGCGCAGGGCGGCAACCCGCTTCATGTCGCCCATTCGTTCCCGGGCTATCTCAAGCGCGCGGGCAAGTCCGACGATATAGGGCAGGTTTTCGGTGCCGCTGCGCCGCCCTCTCTCATGCCCGCCGCCCTCCAGCAGATTCCTTATCCTGACTCCCTTTTTGATATAAAGTGCGCCGATACCCTTGGGCGCTCCGAACTTGTGCCCCGAGAGCGAGAGCATATCGACTCCCAGTTTTGAGAGGTCAACCGGTATGCTCCCGACCGCCTGAACCGCGTCGGTAAAACAGAGCGCCCCGGCGCCATGAGCAATTTCGGCAACCTCGGAAATCGGCTGAATGGTTCCTATTTCGTTGTTTGCCATAATTACAGCCACAAGCGCGGTTTTGTCGTCGACCTGTTGGCGCAGCTCGTCAAGGTCAATCAGCCCGCCCTTGTCGACACCGATGTATTTGACCTCAAAGCCGTCTTTCTCAAGCGCCTCGCAGGTGCTCAGCACCGCATGATGCTCAATTTTACTGGTGATTATTTTATTCTTTTTATTTCTTGCGGCATATGCCGCACCCTTTATTGCCCAGTTGTCCGACTCGGTACCGCAGGAGGTAAAATAAAGCTCCTCCGGACGGCATCCGAGCACCCCCGCCGCCGTCGTGCGGGCGGCTTCAAGCGCCCTGCCGGCGCGTTGACCCTCCTCGTGCAGGCTTGACGGGTTCCCCCAATTATCATAAAACACCGGTAGCATGGCCTCGACAACCTCGGGCAGCACCGGCATTGTGGCGGCATTATCGGCATATATCCTTTTTTTGTTGTTGTCCTGCATATTATCTCCGTGGCGCGGCATGCGGCAATATTTTTTTTGCAGAATCATGTTGTACATGCGTAATATTGTATACCATTTCGGTCTGTTTTGCAATAGTATATGCTAATTTTATAGACAACATCACACAAACCGGCTTGTTTCGCTCCAATCTGCAGCTTTGTCCGGCTTAACTGCCGCTGCATGGCGTAAAACACAAAATGCGGAACACAGATTCCGCATTTTGCTCATTTTAGCATGTTTATACCCCCAGCGCCGCAGCCCCGATTATACCGGCGTCGTTGCCAAGCTGTGCTATGCGTATTTCGGTATGTGTGACGATGTCGCCGCCGTATTGCTCAGCCCGAACCAGCGGCAGCAGCGCATCGACCAGCGGTTGTCCTTCGTTTGAGATGCCGCCGCCCAGCGAGATAACCTCGGGCTGGAATATGTTCACTATGCTGGTAATGCCGCAGGCCAGATAGCTGATATATTTGTCGTACACCTCGCGAGCCGGCTCGTCTCCCTGCCGGGCGGCGTCAAAGGCCGTGCGCCCGTCGACCCTGCTGTTTTTTTCGGCAAGCTCGCTCATGAGCGTTTTCCGCCCGGCCGCCTCACACCCGGCAATAGCCTCGCGGGTCATTCTGATAAGTGCGGTAGCCGAGCTGTAGGACTCCCAGCAGCCCCGACGCCCGCAAGTGCAGGGGTATCCGTCATAGACAATAACAATATGCCCCAGTTCGGCCCCGGCGCAGTTTGAGCCGGTAAAAATCCTGTTGTCTATTATAATACCGCCGCCCACACCGGTCCCCAGCGTAATCATCACCGAGTTGCGGGTTCCCCTGGCCGCCCCGGCAACCGCCTCTCCCCAGGCGGCGGCGTTGGCGTCGTTCTCAACATAGACCCCCTCCACCCCTAAGCGCTCGCGCAGCAACCGGGCAATGGGAAAGCGGCGAAAGGGCAGGTTGTTGGCATACTCCACCCGGCCGGCGGCATTATTTGCAATGCCGGGCGACGCAATTCCGACCGACTCTATCAGGCCTGCCGGCACACCGGCGTCGGCACATACTTTTTTGCAGAGCCGGGCAATATCGTCGACAATCGCCTCGCCGGGCCGCTCGGCGCCGGTCGGCAGGGTGGCCTTTGTCACTATTCGGTAGCCTTCATCGACTAGTCCGACGGCTATTTTGGTTCCTCCGAGGTCAACTCCGATCCTGTACATGATACATCCTTTCCTTTCTGTTCTGCTGTAGCCGACAATCAATTCTCTGCCTTCCCGGGGAACATGTCGTCTATGTCCCCCGGGTTTATCCTGATAAGCGAGAGTATTATATATGCCGCAACCACTACCGACAGCACGGCGGTAATGGCAATTGTCGCCGGATCCCACTGGCCGCCGGATTTGAAGTCCCCGAGCGTCGGCACAAGTGTTCCGCAGAAATTGTACAGGGCATGAAGCAGGACACAAAGCCATATATTCTTGGTCTTGAGCAGCACCACGGCGCACATGCCCCCGATAAGGAACGAATACCCAATCTGCAGTATCACCGCGCCCGGTCCGGTGCCTGCAAACAAATTAAGCAGGTGCACCCCGCCGAAAACCGCCGACGAGACAACCGTTGAGATAAAAATCTGTTTTTTGGTCTCCCGCCTGCTCTCAAGAATCATCAGAAAGAAGGCGCCCCTGAAGGCCAGTTCCTCAAACATGCCGACAAAAAGGCATTCAAGTGCAAAAAGCGCGACTGCCGCCGGGGGATAAGCCAGGTAGGCATTCCCCGAGACGAGCGCAATTATCGGCAGGTTGTTGACCACGACCACAAGACAGGGGAGAATGAAGAGCAACGACCTGCCGAGGGGGGCCCTCAGCGGGTTTGTCACCCGGTAACCCAGTCTGAAAACCAGTATGGCAAACATTGCCGAGCCCAGGGCGCGGGTTATTACCATGTTTATGATGCCCGAGATTGTCTCGTCATCCGAAAAGCTGATTTTGGCAAGCTCAAAAAAGAGCATGGCCAGCGCACAGACAATAACCGCAGCAAGCTCAACGCGGTTTTTTTTGAGTTTCATCATTTTTGTCCGTCGCCCTGCGGGGTGCCGCCGACCCTCGGGGCGTGTCGGCCTTCAAAATACCAAAAAACCAGGCCGCCGAGGATTAGTATAATCGCCGTGAGCTGTGAGGGCGAAAGAAAACTTACAAAGGTCGCCCCGCGCTCGTCTCCCCTGAAATACTCAATGAAGAATCGCCAGATGCCGTAGGCTATCATATAGAGCGGGAAATTGCAGCTTTTGCCCCTCAGCACCCTTGTGATAAGCCAGACCGACATAAGGGCCAGAAAGAGCGCTTCATAAAGCTGGGTAGGTATCACCTTGTACCCCGGATAGGCCATGTATATCCCCCAGGCGTCGGAGGCAATTCCGTGACAGCAGCCGGCCATAAGGCAGCCCAGTCTCCCCAGCGAGTGGGCGGTGGCAATACAGCAGGCGGCAATCCCTGAGACGTGATAAAATTCGCGGATATGAAGCATGTCGCGGAACACGAAATGTCCTATCACAAAATATATTAGCAAGAAAACCGCCGCACCGCCGATAAGCCCTCCGTAAAAGGTGGTGCCGGTAGTAGCGGTTATCTCGAACACGCCGCCCGCGGCATAATTGTAGTAGGCCTGAAAAATCACCGACAAGCCGTATCCTGAGATTATAGCCACCACCCCGGCAATAAGGCAGAAGTTGAAGAGCCGGGTGTCAAGCCGGGTTTTGTCCGACAACACGCGGAACACCACAAGCGCCGAAATCACGCCGGCGACAAGAAAAATTTCATACAGGGAAAGCCCCAATATCATAACGTCGGGAAACACTGTTTTGACCATCCTTTTTGTTAGTTTGCGCCGACTGCTGCCCGAAAACCAGGCCTGCGGCAGGCCGGATGACTAAAGCCGAAAGCTCCCGCCTCGGGGGCTTGTTGGAAAGCGCTGACAAACTATTATTGCCAACGGCAAGGCCGCTGGCAATAATAGTTTGATTCTTTACTCCGGACGGATGCCGGGGTTCAACGCTTTTTCTTTTTTATTACTGCTGCGGCGGGAAGAATGAAGGCGAGCATTCCGGGTCCTATGGCAGATTTGCAGCCGCCCCCTCCGGTCTCCTCTTTAGTGGTCGCAGCCCCTGTGGTGGTTTCGGCCGGAGCCTTTGTGGTGCCCGGCGCCTCTGTGGTTCCGGGTGTTTTTGTGGTATCAGGTGATTTCGTAGTATCTGGCGACTTTGTGGTTGCGGGAGTTTCGGGAGTTGTCACTTCCGGATGTGTGTAGGCCAGCCATTCGACCTCGGATATGGCCTTCTGGTAATAGAAACCCATAAAGTTGAGACGCGAGGAGTTTGCCGGGGTGAAGGTGTCGCCGCTGTAGGCCAGTGCATGGAACTCAAATTTATGCTTCCCGGCAGTAAGCTCGGCGAACATGTTGTAATAGTACACCGGCTGGTAAAACGTTGAATTCACTCCGTTTGTGGTTTGGAGTTCTCCTCCCTTGAGCTCGGCGCTTGAATAGGTGTACGCATACTCCCTGAAGACCCCGAGCGTATCCGAAATATTCACCTGGTACATCGGTCCGCCGTCGATGCTGTAGCAGAAGCCGCGGTCCTTGGCATCAACATCAAGATTGGCCTCGGTTATCTGAGCGCACCCGAGCACTACAAATTCATACGTCCCAGCCTCTTTGACCTCGATATCATATGTAAGCGTGCCGTGGTCGTTGACGTCTTCCTTATTGGCCGGGTTCTGCCACTTTACGTTATCGTAATAGAAAACACCTTCGCCGAGGTTGAAGGGGTCGTCGAAGAAATACGGAAGATTCCAGTCGGTAAATGTCACGGTTCTGTTGCCGTTGCCCGGAGCTGCCTTCGCCAGCGCCATGTCATAGTCCTGAGCGTGGACAAAAACCGCGTCCAGCCTTACAACCGGGAGCTTCATTGAATAGACTTCATACACCGTAGACCACTTAATCTGGTCGGTAATATCGGTCGGAACAGGGTTCATACCCGCGATACCCGTCACGGGGATGGTAAGGACAAACACCGTAATAATCATGGTGGCGAGCAGAACAATTGATGCGGCTTTTTTCATGCTCATCATTCCTCCCAAATTATATGATATTCTAATGATACAATCATTTGGATACTTTGTCAAGTGATTATACCCGGTTGTTTGTTTTTTGTGTTATTTGCCCTAATATTACGGCATCACTTGTGGGTTTTGCATATTTTTCTAATGCGCCACCGCTGTCCTATGCCTTTCTTTGGAAATAATAAAACTTCTCATCCTCACCCTCCAGCTTCATGCAGGAAGACAGCAGGCGGTATGAGGCTGTGTTTCCCTTGTAGCAGTAGGCTGTGACGGAGTCAAGCCCTATTTTATAGAGGGCGTATTCGGCCGCCGCCGAGAGCGCCTCGCGCCCGTAGCCCCTGCCCGTGTACTCAGGCAGAATGCGGACACCGAGGTTTGCGCTGCCGCGATAGTCAAATTCGTTTATCACCACCTCGCCGATAAACTCGCCCCCGCGCCTTATGGCCAGCGTCAGGCTCACCTTGTTTTCATAATCAGCAATGGCATCGCGCCAGAAATAGTCGCGCGGCGGGGTGCCGGTAACCTGCTCCCGGTAATCGTAGCCCCAATACCTGTTGTGCTGCTCGTCAAGACAGAGCCGGTTGTAGGCCTCTTCATCCCGCTCGCTTATCAGGTCGAGCACAAGCCGCTCGGTTTCGATTTTTGGCGGCTCACTTAGCCTTGTCAGCTCGGTGTTCACGTCAACCGAGATATATTCCTCGATTTTTATCGGATGATACTGCAGCTTGGATTTGCGTAGGCCGGGGCTGCCGACGTCGTCCTCGCGGTTGACATATCTGCACCCCGCGCCATATTTGTTTACAAAGCCGCTGAACATAAACTGATATGCGCCCTCATAGCTGACAAGCGCTTTTTCAATGTGTATTATCAGCATGTCCCCAACTATCTCGCCATAGCAGAGGGCGACAATCTCCCCGTCTTCCTCGACGCAGGCAAAATGTCCCCCGTAAATATGAGGGTTTGCAAATACTTCCTTTGATTTTTCCAGCTCAACCAGCGCCAGCGGTGCGTCGGCTTTAAATCCGTCCTCAAACCTCTCCCAAAAGCGCTGTAGCCTCCGGTGGTCGGCAGGTTGATCATACTCACGCAAAACAGCATCGGGATATCGTTTTTTAAACCTTCTGACCTGATTGCGCCGGCCCGAGTATTTCCTGCCGGCAAAGCTTTTCATGTCCCCGGCGGCATAAATATACTCGCTTTCGTTCCGATTCACCGAAAAAGACATATTTGTATAGCGCAGCGCAAGGCGCGGCAGCTCGTCGCGAGGCACCGCATAAAATGAGTAGGGGATGCTGTTTTTTGAGGTGTATTTCTCAATGGCGGCAAGCGCCTCTTTTACATCGCCGCCGTCTGTGTAGGCGAAGGGGTACAAAAAGCACACTTTGTTGTTTATTGTCAGCCTGATAATCACGCAGCCCGAATAAAGGGCATATGCCGCGCTATAATAGCTTTTCCACATGAACAATACCCCAGCGGAATAACAGGACAGAAGATAGGGGCAGTGCCGGCTCAGTTTCCGGTATTCCTCAATGTTGTCCGGGCCAAGTTCGGTAAAACGCAGCATGATCGGGGCCAGACCCGGAGCTGTGTTTTTTTGCGTTTGTTCTTTTTGTTTGGTTTCTCTCATATTACAAGTTTTTGGCTTTGCCAGTTCCTTTTATGGTCAGTTTGTTTTTATACCGGTCAGGTCATGTCCCGACGGACTCTGGTATATGCGCAGGTCGAACTCGGGCACCACCGCAAGCAGGTGGTCGAAAATATCGGCCTGTATACCCTCGTACTCCACCCAGGCCGTGGTGGCGGTAAAGGCGTAAATCTCGACAGGCAGGCCAAACTCGCCGGGGGCAAGCTGCCGTACCATATGGATAAGTCCCTTGTGAATTTTCGGGTGGTTTTTCAGATATGCCTCGGCATACGCGCGGAAGGTTCCGATATTTGTCAGGTGCCGGCCGTTGACAAGACTTGTGTCGTCCACCACGTGCTGCTTGTTGTAGGCCTCTATCTCCTCGGTTTTCCGCTCCAGATATTCCTTGATGTACTGGATTTTCCGGAACCGTGCCAGCATCTCCCCGTCACAGAATTTTATGCTTTTCATGTCGATATATATCGATCGCTTGATTCTCCGCCCGCCTATCTCCCTCATGCCCCGCCAGTTCTTGAAGGAATCCGAGACCAGCGCGTGGGTCGGAATAGTGGTTATGGTCTTGTCCCAGTTCTGCACCTTGACGGTATGCAGGGTTATGTCAACAACATCTCCGTCGGCGTTGTATTTCGGCATCTCAATCCAGTCGCCTATCTGGACCATGTCGTTTTCGGTCAGCTGAATGCTTGCCACAAAGCCGAGAATCGAGTTCTGGAAAATCAAAAGCAAAACGGCGGTCGCCGCACCGATGCCACTGAGCAAAAGCAGGGGCGAGCGGTCGGTCAGCGCGCTGATAATCACAACCCCGCCGACGATGTAGGCCAGAATTTTGACTATCTGCAGATACCCCTTTATCGGCCGGGATTTTGACACCTCAAAGCCTCTGTATATGTCGTCGACGGCAGAAAGAAGCCTGTCGAGCGCCAGCACAACCCCGAGCACAATTATGCAGAAGGCTATCCGGCGCACCCAGACCTCGCCTGCGCCAAACACCGGGGCCATGACATGGAGCACAATTGCCGGGACTATTAAGCAGAGGCGCTCGAGCACCCCGCGTCGGAGGATTTTATCGTCCCATTTTACCCTGCTCCTTGCGATAAATTCCCGCAGGACCCTGAGCAGCAGCAGCTTGGCGATAAGGTAGGCAAGCATAGAGAGCAGCACCACGACGACTATCGCCGCAATTGCCGCCGCATAGTCGGCCGCCACCGCACTCCAGCCGTATAAAATCAGCTTGTCTTTAATCCATTCAATCATGCTCCGCACCTCTCTCTGTGACAACAAAGGCACAGTAAGTTTTATGTAGCCGGTATGCTCACATCATTCCGAGTGAAACTTCACTCCGGGCGGTGCAAATCATAACAGGCCCGCTCTGCCATGTATGAACTGCGCACCAGCGGCCCCGACTCGACATGCAAAAAACCCATTTCAAGGGCGCGCCTTTTGTATTCATCGAACACCTCGGGACGGACGTATTCGGCAACCGGGTAATGCCCCTTTGAGGGCGCAAGATACTGCCCCACCGTCAGAAGCTCGCAGCCCACCCTGCGCAGGTCGGAGAATACCCCGAGCGCTTCCTCGAAGGTCTCGCCGAGGCCGACCATAATTCCGGATTTGGTCATGATAGCCGGATTAATTTCTTTTACCCTGCCGAGTAGCTCAAGCGAGCGCCGGTAGTCGGCCTGCGGGCGGACCGCCGGGTATAGCCCCGGCACGGTTTCAATGTTGTGGTTTATTATATCGGGCCGCGCAGCCGCCACAGTTTTGAGCGCATCAAAATCCCCTTTAAAATCGGGGACAAGCACCTCGATGCGCGGCGGGTTCCCGCTCATCCGACGCCTTATAGCCCCTGTCACCGCGGCAAAATGTGCCGCACCCCCGTCGGGCAGGTCGTCTCTTGTAACCGAGGTGATAACCACATGCCCGAGTTCCAGTATTTCAACCGCCCGGGCTACATTTTCGGGCTCGCCGGCATCAGGGGCGGCCGGAGTGCCCTTCTCGACGCAGCAGAAGCGGCAGCCCCGGGTGCAAACCCGGCCGAGTATCATAAAGGCGGCGGCTTTTCTGCCGAAGCACTCGCCGCAGTTCGGGCAGCCGGCCTCCTCACAGACGGTATGGAGCCCGAGGTCCCGGAGCATACCCGTCACCTCGCCGCCGACCGCGCCCCCGCTGACCCTTATCCTGAGCCATTCGGGCTTTTTATCAAAGCTCTCTTTTTTAATCATATGAGTTCATCCAAAGCGGCGCTGACCGGCTCGCAGCCGAAGGTCGCGGCAAAATAATCGGCAACCATATCCCGCACCGCCCCCATGTCCTGCTCCCTGCCGGTCAGCTTTTCGAGCGAAGTGACACCCTTTGAGAGCCCGCAGGGGTTTATCCAGCCGAAGTGTTCAAGATTTGTATTTACATTAAAGGCAAATCCGTGCATTGTCACCCAGCGTTTTATTGCAATACCTATGGCGGTGATTTTCTCCTCGTCCACCCACACGCCGGCATATTTGTCGGTTTTGTAGTGCGCCGCAATACCGTATTCCCGGTCGAGCAGGTCTGTAAAGACACGCCCGATGTTCCGGACAAGCCGCCGGATGTCGCTGCCTATGCTTTTCAAATCGATTATCGGGTATCCCACAAGCTGCCCCGGCCCGTGATAGGTGACATCCCCGCCCCGCTCGACCTTGAAAACCTGCACGCCTCGGCTTTCGAGTTCCTCCGGGGTAAGGTAGATGTTGGCCGGGTCGCCCCGCGTCCCCAGGGTCAGCACCGGCGGGTGCTCCAGCAAAAGCAGGGTGTTGTCAATCTCGCCCGCAATTCGCCGCTCAAGCAGACGGCGCTGGATGTCGAGCGCCCTGTCGTATGGGACTATGCCAAGCCTGACTATGTTTATCTTCACATCAGCATCCCCGCATCCCGCCGGAATTCGACCGGCTCAAAGCCGCGCCCAGTAGCTTTATTATACCACTTATAATCCCACAAAACAAGACAAATAATCAAAACCTAATAACCCAGCTGCCGTTTCTCTGCCAGTATAGCCCCCGAAATCGTCTCTACTAATGTCTAATATCTAATGTCTGACAACTAAAAAACCGCCCGCCCCCGAACATCTCTGTCCACGGGCAGGCTGGCTGTGTTGCGGTTTATACCTTTATTTCAATATTGATTCCGAGTTCCCCGCGGTTGGCGTCAAGCAGGGGCCTGACATATCCGGCCAGAAATTCCTCGGTCTGCTCGGCGGCCCGGCCGACAAACCCGCCGCCCGCCACAATCGCGTCAAGCTCGGCCTTGGTAAGGCTGAAAACCGGGTCGCCCGAAATCCGGTCTAGCAGGTCGTTTCTGCCGCCCCCCTGCTTGATTTTCCTTGCGGCGGCCACCGAGTGCCGCCGGATGGCCTCGTGCAGCACCTGCCGGTTGCCGCCACGGCCGACGCAGTACATCAGGATGTTTTCGGTCGCCATGAAAGGCATTTCCTCGTCAAGGTGCCGCTTCATCACGCCGGGGTAAAGCGTCCCGCCCGAGATTATGTTGTAGTAAAGCGAGAGTATCGCGTCTGTAGCTAAGAAGGCCTCGGGGATTGTGATGCGGCGGTTGGCCGAATCGTCAAGCGTGCGTTCCAGCCATTGGGTTGCCGCGGTAATCGCGGGACACTGCGCAATTGTGATGACATAGCGCGCCAGTGAGGCAATCCGCTCGCTCCTCATCGGGTTGCGCTTGTAGGCCATGGCTGAGGAGCCGACCTGCCCCGGCTCAAAGGGCTCGTCGAATTCCTTTAAGTGAGAGAGCAGCCGGATATCGTTTGAAAACTTCGCGGCGCTCTGCGCGATACCCGAGAGCACCGATATTATATTGTAATCCACCTTGCGCGAGTAGGTCTGCCCCGACACCGGGACGGTCGCCTCAAAGCCCATCTTCTCAGCGATAAGCCGGTCAAGCTTCTTTACCTTCTCGTGGTCACCGCCAAAGAGCTCGAGAAAACTGGCGGCCGTGCCGGTGGTCCCCTTGCAGCCGAGCAGCTTCAGGTCTGACAGCTCAAAATCCAGCCGTTTGAGGTCTGTGATAAGGTCGTAAATCCAAAGCGTCGCGCGCTTTCCGGCCGTGGTCGGCTGCGCGGGCTGGAAATGAGTGTAGGCCAGGGTCGGCGTGTCCTTGTATTTTTCGGCAAAATCGGCGGCCGCGGCGATACAGTTTATCAGTTTTTTGCGTATAATCCTCAGCGCGTCGCGCATGACGATAATGTCTGTATTGTCACCCACGTAGCAGGAGGTCGCTCCGAGGTGGATTATCCCCCCGGCCGTCGGGCTCCGGTCGGCATACGCGCGAATATGCGCCATGACGTCATGCCGCAGCTCGGACTCATACGCAGCCGCCCTGTCATAGTCTATTTTTTCGGCCGCCGCCCTGAGTTCGGCAATCTGCGCCTCACTTATCGGAAGGCCAAGCTCGCACTCGGCTTCAGCCAGAGCAATCCAGAGCCGGCGCCAGGTCTTAAACTTCACGTCGTCCGAAAAAACGCGCTTCATTTCCCCGCTCGCGTAGCGGACGCATAGCGGGTTCTCGTAAACCTCGTGCATTGTCAGTGTCTCCTTTTTGTCGCAAGAAAATCGGCAATGCGCTCCATCGCCTCCTCAAGCTGAATGACATCGGGCAGGAAAACTATGCGAAAATGGTCGTGGGTTTTGAGGTTGAAGCCAGTACCTCTGGTGATGAGCACTTTTTTCTCGCGCAGAAGCTCAAAGGCAAAGTCCTCGTCGTTTTCTATGTCGTAATAGTTTGTATCGATTTTTGGGAAAATATAAAACGCGGCGTCGGGCCTGACCGCCGAAAGCCCCGGAATCTCGCTTATCGCCTTGCATATGTACTCGCGCTGCTCATATATGCGCCCGCCCGGCCGCAGGTACTCATCGCAGGACTGGTAGCCGCCGAGCGCCGTCTGTATGATGCTCTGGCCCGGGACATTCGAGCAGAGCCTCATCGAGGCAAGGAGGTTGAGCCCCTGGATATACCCCTCGGCGCGGCTCTTGTCGCCGGCAAGGCACATCCAGCCGATGCGGAAGCCGGCCACGCGGTGGGATTTCGACAGGCCATTGAAGGAAACCGTGAGCAGGTCGGGGGCAAGCGAGGCCAGCGCGGTGTGCTCCTTGCCGTCCATGACCATCCGGTCGTAAATTTCGTCGGCAAACAAAATAAGGCCGAATTCCCGCGCAAGCCCCACAATACCCTCAAGTATTTCGGGGGGATACAAAACACCGGTCGGGTTGTTGGGGTTGATGACCACAATCCCCTTTGTTCTCGGGGTGATTTTATTGCGCATGTCATCAAGGTCGGGGGACCAGTTATTTGCCTCGTCGCAGACATAATGAACCGGTGTTCCTCCGGCCAGCGTCACCGCGGCGGTCCAGAGCGGATAATCGGGCACCGGAATGAGAATTTCGTCCCCGCTGTCAAGCAGTCCCTGCATCGCCATAGTTACCAGCTCGCTGACCCCGTTTCCGGTGTATATATCCTCCAGCCCGACATTCGGGATTTTTTTGAGCTGACAGTACTGCATTATAGCCTTGCGTGCCGGAAAAATGCCCTTTGAGTCGGAGTAGCCTTCGGAGATGCGCAGATTGTAGATCATATCGACAATTATCTCGTCGGGTGCCTTGAAGCCGTAAGGCGCCGGATTGCCTATGTTCAGTTTTATAATGTGGATGCCGTCGGCCTCCATGCGGGCGGCCTCCTCAAGCTCTTTGCCGCGAATATCGTAGCACACGTTGTCAAGCTTTTTTGACTTTTCAAAAACTCTCATGTCGGCTCCTTTTTTATGGTTGTTACATTCTCTCGCACACAATAAACCCCATTTGGTGCAAAAAGCTCAATTATAGTATAGTTTTGAAGTTTTTTGAGGATTCTTAAGGAACTTTTTTCAAAAAAGTTCCTTAAGCGGGGTACGGGGCAGAGCCCCGTGCGCTCCATTAGCGGGGTGCGGGGCGGGGGTCCCGCGCATAGACCTCGCCGTGCTGATAGGGGCTCATGGTCCCCGGGTCTACGTTGACATACGGGTCTAGCTTTTGCGCGGCCACCTTCAGTCCGCGCGCTTTGAGCAGGCGCCCGAGCGACGTCGCGGTTATTCCCTTGCCCAGACCGGACACAACCCCTCCGGTCACAAAATATATTTCGCCATCTGACCTCACCGCGCTCTGCATCTTTGACTTTGGTTGCGTTCCGTGATATAATTCAGGCTCACTCCCACTCTATGGTAGCCGGCGGCTTTGCGGTGATATCGTAAACCACGCGGTTAATCCCGCTTACTTCGTTGGTTATTTTTGACGATATACGCGAGAGCAGGCTGTGCGGCAGCTGAGCATATTCGCAGGTCATAAAGTTGGCTGTGCACACCGCACGGACGGCAAGCACCCGCTCGTATGTGCGGGAGTTGCCCTTGACCCCGACGCTCATGGTGTCGGTCAGCACCGCAAAATACTGGTCGACCTTCTCGTGCGAGTTCTCAATCTCCTGCCGGACTATATAGTCGGCCTCGCGCAGGATACTCAGCTTTTCCTCGGTCACCTCGCCGATGATTCTCACGGCCAGGCCGGGACCCGGGAAAGGCTGACGGTTGACCAGACGGTCGGGCAGCCCCAGGATGGCGCCAAGCTTTCTCACCTCATCCTTGAAAAGGTCCGAGAGAGGCTCAATAATGCCCTCGAACCCCAGGTCAGCAGGTAGCCCGCCGACATTGTGGTGGCTCTTTATGACCGCCGCTTTGTTCTTGCCCGACTCGACTATATCGGGGTATATGGTGCCCTGCGCGAGGAATTCGGGGCGGCCGAGCCGCCTTGCCTCCTCCTCAAACACGCGGACGAACTCCCGGCCTATAATCTTGCGCTTTTCCTCGGGGTCGGTGACCCCGGCAAGCTTTGAGAGGAAGCGCGCCTTTGCGTCGACCATAACCAGCTCGAGCTTGCGCTTGCCGAACACCTCTTTGATTTCCTCGGGCTCGCCAAGTCTCATGCAACCGTGGTCGACAAACACGCAGACCAGCTGCCCCGGCACCGCCTCAGACAGCAGGGCGGCACAGACCGACGAATCGACGCCCCCCGACAGCGCAAGCAGCACCCGCTTGTTCCCCACCTGTTCGCGGATCTTTTTAACTTTTTCCTGAATATAATCCTGCATTGAATAGCCCCCGTCGACGCGGCAAATCCCGAACAGGTAATTGCTCAGAATCGCCTTTCCCTTCTTTGTATTTTCCGCTTCCGGATGGAATTGTACCCCGTATATTTTACGCTCTGCGTTCTTTACTGCGGCATTCGCGCAGGAAAGATTATGCCCACAGGTCTCAGCGCTAAAAAATCGGAGAGTGGTATGTTATGAGGCAGTATGGCCAGGTAGACGTCGTTCCCTGACCCTGCACGCAATAAGCTCCTTATACTGGCCTCAAATCAAGTATTACATAAATCAGAAAATCAGCCCAAGGGCCGCCATCCTTCTTTTAAGCTCGTTCATCATCTCAATTTCCTCATGCTCATCTGACGCCGAATAGGTCACCGAAAACCTCAGGTACCCGCCGCAGTCGTCCCACGGGACCACCGAGATGTTGGCGTTCATAATGAGATACTCGGCCACCTCCTGCGCGCTGGCAAAAACCCGCCCGTCACAAAGTCCCTTCGGCATTCCGACATAGCAGTAAAAAGTGCCCTTGGAAGGCCCGGCGTCAAAGCCTATCTCGCGCAGCGTCCGCGCCAGCAGGTTCATTCTTTTTTCGTACTTCTGGCGGATTATTTCGGTTATCTCGGGGTGTTCGAGGGCGTATATGCCTGCCTTCTGAATAGCCCTGAACTGGCCCGAGTCGGTGTTGTCCTTGACCGTGCCGTAAAGGGCTATCACCTTCTCATTCCCGGCGACAAACCCGAGCCGCCAGCCGGTCATGTTGAAGGCCTTCGAGAGCGACTGTATCTCGACGCCGACCTCATTTGCCCCCGGCACCGACAAAAAACTCAGCGGTTTGGTATCCCCGAAGGTGAGGGCCGCATATGCGGCGTCGTGGACCACCACAATGTTGTTGGCCCGGGCGAACTCTACCACCCGCTCAAAAAATTCCCGGGTTGCCGCCTGACCGGTGGGGTTGTTCGGGTAGTTGATGTAGAGCAGCTTGCTGCGGCGAAGTATATCAGCCGGGATACCGTCAAAATCGGGGAAAAAACTGTTTTCCTTCTTCAGCGGCAGGTTGTAAACCTCGCCGCCGCAGTATTTTGTATAGGTGCCCAGCACCGGATAACCCGGCACCGTCACCAGCGACACATCTCCCGGGTTGATAAAGCAGAGCGGCAGCATTGCCAGAATCGGTTTTGTCCCGATTCCGTGAATTATGTTCTTACTTGGGCAAAGCCCGCTGACACCGTAGATCCTCTCCATGTACCGCGCGGCAGCTTCCTGAAACTCAATTATGCCGTTGTCGGCATAAAACCTGTTTTCAGGCCTGCTGCACTCGGCGCGGAGCACCTCTGCAACGCTGTTGTCGGCAGGCTGGTCGGGCTCCCCGACCCCCATGTCGATAAGCGGAAGGTCAGGGAACTTCTTGGCTGCCTCGGCCTTGAGCGCCTTTATCCGCGCAAACTTGTAGACAGTGTTTGACTTACCGAAGCTGCTCCCGCCCAGCCGGTCGGCGATAATACCCTGAATGTAGCTGTCTGAATTCATGTTGAGCCCTCATAAAAAATCTTTTCGCCTTAATATATCACATCGGGCGGACTTTGTCAACTATATGTGGGGCGCTGCCCCCGCACTCCCACTCAAGGGGCTTTTTGAAAAAAAGCCCCTTGAGAATCCCCAAAAACTTCCTGAAAAACACATCGCTAATAAAACAGCGCGGACCCCACATCCCTCGCTTTGCTGCCTGTAGCCCACTGACTGATTTGATTTTTCTTTTCAGTTATACTTCTCAAACATAAAACTCCGTGTCCTTTCTTGTCTGGGGTTGGTTTGTCCTGTCCGGCCTGTCCTGTGCGGCAGGTCGTTTTACTTGTCTGCACTATCCCGGCTGTCTTGACTTGCCCCTCCCTTCGCCTCGGATTCACGAAGCCGCACAAGCTCCTGTGCCACCCTGCGTTCTATTTCAGCCTCCTTTGCGGCAGCTCTTTTCCTGCGGGCCGAAGGGATAAGGACCGCCGCCATATAAAGGCTAAGGAACAGAATAACCACCACATAGCCATAGGGTGAGAGTATTATTCGGGCAACAAACGACAACAGCGGCAGGTTTCGCACGTGTTTGCCGACAAGCCGCTCAGCCCGCGCATGATATGCGTCGGGCAACGGGTTGTTGTCCCCCTTAGTCTGGTATTCAATGCCGTCAATACTGCTGATTACGCTGTGCACGCGGTGGGTGTTCAGGCTCCCGGCTATAGCCGGGTCGTCTGAATAAAAGGTGATTATGTCCCCCACTCTGACATCCTCGGGGGCAACCCTGCTTATCAGAATACACGAGCGGGCGGGTATAGCGGGCTCCATGCTGCCGGTTGCTATTATTATCACCGAGTGGTCAAATATAAAGGTGACCCGATTGTAAAACCGGTCGACCACAAAAATAGCCGCAACCAGAATCATCAGCACCAAGATAAGGTTGAATATTATTGAAAGGATTTTTCCCGGCTTTTTCTTTTTTTTCGCATTGGTCATTGCTATGAATATCCTCTCAGGTATCAGAGAGGCGAGCAAACTTGTCTGCTCACGCCTCTACATAATAGGTACAAAACCCCGCCCGAAAAATATATGTTTCAAATTCTGAGTCGGTATATGCGCGGGCAATGCGTTTGAAAAAATCCTCCAGACGCCGCCGAGCATGGTCGTCATGAAAGCAAAAAACCAACTTAAAAATCCGTCCATATTTGTAAACCTTTCAGAGGAGTTTACAGGGGATTATCTAAAAGGCGCCGCGGCTGCGGCGCCTGATAACGACTTTTGAGCTCAAAGCGACAAAATTGACCCGTCCTGCCCCCCTGTCTGATTTTATCGCCTGTGTAAGTTCGTTTATCGCATTTTACTCTTTGCCGTCCGGCTGTTCGGTTTCGTCCGCGTTTGCAGCTCGGTTACCGTCCGAATCGGTTGCCGGCACACCCGGCTGCCCGGCCTGCTGCGTCGCCAGATATTCCTCGATTGCGCGCCGCTTGATTTCCTCTTCTTCCGCGGCGGTAAGTTTTACGCCTTTTTTGCTCTTGACCTCGACAACTACCGACACAAATCGGTAGAGCTCATAAATAAAAAACAGTAAAAGCGGGAGCACCACGCAAATCAGAAACCCCTGGGAGGTCTGAAGGAAGGAGAGCGCCTTCCCCAGCCCTGCTATCCTTGTCCCGGTATATTTGCAGATTACATTGTAATATACCACCGGGTCGGCGTCGGGAGTCGGGTTGGTCACTGTGTTGTCGCCCTGCGTGACATAATAGACATAACCGCCCTGGTCGTATTTGTCGACAATCCGGTGGGTGTTTATCTCGTTTATTCCGTCACCGTTCAGGTCAACATAATATGTAATTATATCCCCCGTATCAAGCGTGGATTTTTCGGTGTCTGTAAGCATATTCCCGACAATCAGGTCGCCGGCCCTGAAGGTGGGTGACATTGAGTCGCTGAGTATGGTTATCGGGCTTTTGCCGCCTATTGACGGAATCCCGTCGTCATTGGAGTTGGCGGCAAAAACAAGCACAGTTATAACCACCGAAAAGGCTACAAACAGCCACAGCAGTACATTTACCGCGATACCCAGCCACTTTTTTGCTTTTTGCATTATAATCTCCACAGACAGAGTATATTTAAATTATACTCTGTCTGATAATTCATGTCAATAGTAATCCGCAAACATCAATCAAAAGTATGATGTGTTTTTTGTATATTTTGGATAAAACTGTCCCGAATAATTTCCAGATTCCGGACAGTACCGAAACCCGCTGCCGCCCGGCGGGCGGCAGCGGGTTCCTAAATATCATCATCCCTCTTCGCGGATGGTGAATACAACATGGATGTTTACCGAATTTTTCCGATTGCTCATGTTGCAGGCCGGGTGCTGGCCTTCTATCCAGACCCTTATTACAATGACTGTTTCGCTCTCGTCTGCTTTGACGAGAAAATACCCGTCGCACTCGGCAAACTCGGCAGAGGTCTCGGAAATATGCTTTGATTCGTCTATTGATTCTATTGCATCGACTGCCGTATCATCGGCCGCCTTGAAGTCCCTCAGGATTAGCGTCTCGCCGTCTTTTTCAAAGACTGCGATTTTGATTGTCTCGTCAGGCGTCGAGCCTTCATCGGTGGTAATGGTAAGCGACTCGATTCCAACGTTCGCGTCATTACCTCCCATGCCCTTTATGATAAACTCAAAATCGGCATAATACCCCTCGCCGTCGTTATAGCCTACATAAACCCCGGTAACATCCTTAAAGACGGTGGTTTCTTCATCCGCAATCCCGTCCTCGCCGAGATACTGGCCGTTCTCGAGCGCAAAGAAGTTCACCCCGTCCTGTCGACGCCGGAAGCATACCGTGGGTCAGCGGCAGCGCGGCGGGGCCGCTCCCGTCGCTGCGGGTCTTGGCGTAGTCGACATAATCGCCGTTGACATAAAACCGCACGCGCACCGCCTCGTCGACATTGTTGGTGACATTTACTATGTAGAGGTGGTACTCATACGTCACGGTATACTTGCCGGTATTCGTCACATGGAAGGTATACGCCAGGTAATTGGGGCCGTTGTGCGAACCGTGTATGCTGTCAAGGTCGGCCGGCAGGTCGGTCACGGTTATGTTTGTGACATTTGCGGGCGCCAGGGACCGTGTGCCCGCGCTATTGACAAAAAGGGGGCATTGTGGTAACATTACATATTATATCTTTAAGTATTTTAATTGCAACGGCAGCCGCCGGTTGCGGAAATTCTGCGGAGTTTTTTATGAAGGAAAAAGTCAGATGTATCAGAGCGGAGATAGAGAAGAGCCTTGCCGACGCGGCCACGGTCGCCGGGCTGAGGGAGGTCCGCTCAAAATACCTGAGCCGCTCGGGCGAGATTCCGGCCCTGCTCAAGCTCCTGGGAAACTTACCCAAGGAGGAGCGGCCCGAAGCCGGCCGAATTATCAACGAGCTAAAAGTCTGGGCCGAGGAGATATTTGACCGCCGCGAGGCCGAGCTTGCCGCGCGTGAGCTTGAGGAGCGCTATGCCCGGGAGGCGCTCGACATATCCATGCCGGCCGAGGTCCGGCGGCTCGGCACGCTTCACCCGGTGACCCTGGTGCGCGAGGAACTTATCCGGATTTTTGCCGGCATGGGCTTTATTGTATATGAAGGGCCCGAAATAGAGGACGATTATCACAACTTCACGGCGCTCAACACCCCGCGCGACCACCCGGCGCGCGACAAGCAGGATACCTTTTATATAACAGAGGACCTGCTGCTCCGCACCCAGACCTCGCCGGCGCAAATCCGGATGATGGAGACCACAAATCCGCCCTTTAAGGTGCTGAGCCCGGGCCGCACCTTCCGGCGCGACGATGACGCCACCCACTCTCCCATGTTCCAGCAGATGGAGGGGCTGGTTGTAGACCGGGGGCTCTCGCTCTGCGACCTGCACGGCCTGCTCGACATGATGGCCAAAAACATGTTCACCCAAAACACGAAAACCCGCTTCCGCCCCTCATACTTCCCCTTCACCGAGCCGAGCGTCGAGGTTGACGTCAGCTGCTCGGAGTGCGGCGGCGCAGGTTGTAGGCTCTGCAAGGGCACCGGCTGGATTGAGATACTCGGCGCCGGCGTAGTCAACCGGCGGGTGATTGCCAACTGCGGGCTTGACCCCGACGAGTGGAGCGGCCTTGCCTTCGGCATCGGGCTTGAGCGGCTCGCAATGCTCAGGTACGGCATCAACAATATCTCCATTTTATATGACGGGGATGTGCGCATCCTCTCGCAGTTCAGATAAGGAGTAGAAAAACAGATATGTATTTACCTATAAGCTGGCTCCGTGAACTACTCGAGCTTGACGGAGTCTCTTTGGAAAAAATAGAGAACGGACTCTTTTCCTGCGGCCTTGAGGTCGAGGAAAAAAAGCCGGTATCACCTGATATTTCGGGAGTTTATGTCGGTATAGTCACGCATATCGAGCGGCACCCCGACTCCGACCACATGTTTGTATGCCGGCTCGACTGCGGCGAGCGCGGCCGGGACATACAGATAGTGACCGGTGCACAGAATGTCAATGCCGGAGACTGTGTGCCAGTGGCACTGGAGGGTGCAACCGTATATGCCCGCAAAAAAGACGACACAGACTCCGCTCCCAAGGTCATCACGATTAAGCCCGGCAAGCTGCGCGGAGCGGTCTCCTACGGTATGCTCTGCTCGGGCGAGGAGCTGGGGATTGACGAGGACTGGTACGACGGCGCGGTGGTCGACGGCATCATGAAGCTACCGGGCAGTCTTACCCCGGGAACAGACGTCAGGCCCTATCTTGGGCTTGACGACGAGGTCTGGGACATCTCGGTCACCGCAAACCTCCCCCACTGCCAGTGTGCATACGGCGTGGCGCGCGAGCTCTCGGCCTACTTCGGGCGGAGGCTGAACACCCCCGACGTGAGCTGCAAGCCGAATAAAGCCGCCAACGACGGGGGTATCAAGGTAAGCGTGAGCGCGCCCGACCTCTGCCCGAGGTATATCGGCCATTATGTCAGGGATATAAAAATCGGGAAGTCGCCGGTCTGGATGCGCAGGCGGCTTATCATGTGCGGGCTCAAGCCCATTAGCAATATAGTCGACATCACAAACTACGTGCTGCTCGAGCTGGGCCAGCCGATGCATGCCTTTGACCTGGCAAAGCTGCGCGGGCGCAGAATTGAAGTGCGGCGTGCAAGACCGGGCGAGCGAATTGTCACGCTTGACGAGAAAGAATTTAAACTCACAGAGGAAAACCTTGTCATCTGCGACGCCGAGCGGCCTGTGGCGCTGGCCGGGATAATGGGCGGCCTTGAGAGCGGCATCGGCGAGGACACCCGCGATCTGCTTTTTGAGGCGGCAAAATTCGAGCGCGGCAATATCCGCCGCACCTCGCGCGCGCTCGGCCAGAGTTCGGATTCCTCCCGCCGCTTTGAGAAGGGGGTCGACGAGTACACGACCCGGCTCGCCATGGACCGCGCGCTGCACCTCATTGAGAAGCTCGGCTGCGGTGTCATCAGCGCAACCGACCTTGACATCTGGGCTGAGCCTGATAAGCCCCGGCCCGAGATTAAGACGACCACAAAGGCAATCAACGCCGTGCTCGGTATTGAAATTCCGGCCAACACCATAGTTGAGATTCTTCGCCGGCTCAATTATGATATTGCGGTCGACGGGGACAACCTCACCGCAACCCCGCCGCCCTACCGCGAGGACATCGAGGGCAGCGCGGCGGATTTGGCCGAGGATGTCATAAAAATCTACGGATACCGGCATATTACCCCGAGATTTATGCCGAATGCCGCGATTACCTGCGGCGGGTACAACCGAGAACAACAGAACACGCAAAAGTTCAAAAAGCTCATGTGTGCGACAGGCTTTTGCGAGATGATGAATTACTCCTTCACCTCGCCGGCCGAGCTTGACATGCTGCGCTTCCCGCCCGACGCCCCCGAGAGAAATGCAATCCGCATATCAAACCCGCTGAGCGAAAAATACTCGATAATGCGCACGACTCTGGCGCCGACAGTAGTAAAAATCCTCTCGCACAATTCAAAGCGGGGCAACGATTCTGTCAGGATATACGAGCTTGCCAATATTTTTGTGCCCAGAGGCGAGGGACTGCCGGATGAGGTTCCGACCGTGGGACTCGGCCTGTACGACACGAGCGGGGGCGAGAGCTTTTTCACCTTCAAGGGCGTATTTGAGAGCATAGCCGAGGCCTTCAGACTAAAGTTCACCTACGAGAAAACCACAAAGCCCTACCTGCACCCCGGGGCGACAGCGAAAGTCCTCTGCAGGGGCGAGGAAATAGGTTATTTCGGCCAGCTTGCCTACGATATTGCCGAGGAAAACGAAATAGCCGCAAGCGCTTATGTCGGTGAAATCAACTACGGGAAGCTCTCTGCCATGTTTGAAAACAAGCTGGTCTACTCGCCGGTGCTGCCCTTCCGGGACATCAAGCGCGACTTAGCGCTGGTAGCCCCCGAGGATATAACCTGCGGGCAGATTGAGGAGGGTATCCGCGCGGCCTGCCGGGAGGTCAGCGATGTGAGGCTGTTCGACGTCTACCGCGGCGCGCAGGTCGGCGAGGGCAGAAAGAGCATGGCCTTCACGCTCACCTTCACCCCGGGGGACCGCGAGCTGATGCCCGAGGACGTGGATATGTTTATTTCAAAAATTCTCCGGGCACTCGAATACAAGCTTGGGCTTAAAATCAGGTCATAATGCTTCGGGGGCCCCACATCCCGCGCTTTTTCTGCCTGTAGCCCATAAACTAACATGGGAAAGTAGCGCGAGGCTCCGGAGCGCTGATTCGCCGCGCTGTGCGCGCGGCGGCAAGAGGAAGGGGGTTCTCAGGGGGAAACCTAAGGTTT
>DURE01000039.1 GCA_012837425.1 Clostridiales bacterium | reverse complement strand
GGACTATGTTAACGCCAGAAGAACCTTTACATCCACGAAAATTTACAACCTGTCTTCGATGATTTTCTCGGTCAGCATCGCGGGTCAGAAAATAATGTTCCTCGGCGACTCACAGGTAGATTCCAACAACCAAACGGCAACCATGTACGGAAGCTATCTGAAAAGCGACATCGTTCAGGTCGCCCATCATGGCGGCGAGGGCGGGACGACGTCGATATATAAGGTCATTGACCCGGATATCGCCCTGTTCACCACTACCGACGCGTTGCTTCCCCTTTATCTTGAATTCACGTATAATGATTATTTGGTAAACAAACTGCATGTAAAGGAGTATTACAACGCGGCCGACCGAATATATACGTGGGTGCTGCCCTACCGGCCGACAGGTTCGGGATGGGTTAAATGACAGAGACCACTCTGCTGCTGATACGAAACTGTATCAAAAGCAGAGTGGTTTTTTGGTGAGGGATGGTGGATTTGAACCATTGATGACTATAATGGTCTTATGAATTAAGACACAGAAATTGAAATTCTTAATGGAATGATGTAAAATAAGAATCGGTAAGAACCGAAGAAAGAGGACATTCCATGGCAAAGAGAAAAGAATATATAACAAAAAAGGACTTCGCGTTTTTGACGAAATCCTCTAATAAAATTGTTATAAATTGGTGCGGGCAAGAGGACTTGAACCTCCACGAAGTTGCCCCCACTAGAACCTGAATCTAGCGCGTCTGCCAATTCCGCCATGCCCGCATTGGTGCGAGAAACGGGACTTGAACCCGTACGGTATAAACCACACGCCCCTCAAACGTGCGCGTCTGCCAGTTCCGCCACTCTCGCATGCAGCCGCAGCTTTTGCCGCGACGAATTATATTATACACCAAATTCGCATAATGTCAATAGTTTAGATGCGATTTTTAAAAAAACCGGCTTTTGTCCGGCGGTAAAAACAGCATATACAGCCCACATATGCCCCCTTAGGGCCGGTTGGCAATAAACGGCGGTTATACACTTCATAATGACGCCGTATTTGAATAGTTTTTACCCTCGTGATACACTGAATTGTATCATGGAAGGGAGGATTTTCATATGGTCAGAGCAATTGTCGGCGCCTGCTGGGGCGACGAGGGCAAGGGTAAAATCCCGACATCTCGCGCGCAGCGGATGCGCTGATGAGGCTGATATTGGGAATATAAAAACTACAATAGAATACTGCACAAATTATATTGCTTTTATTTTATATTTCAATTAGTATTGAATATTGTGTCATGCTATGATATAATAAAACTGCGGCGACCAAAGGATAAGGCCGCGTTTTGTTAATTTGACAAGGCGGGAATATTCGGTGTTCAAGAAAAAAAAGCTTTTATTTGAAAAATTCATGGAATCTCTGCGCTCGGTTCTGCCGATAACGCTGATAGTTATATTTATATGCTTTACATTTGTTCCGATTTCAACAGATGCCATGCTTTCCTTTTTGCTCGGCTCGGCAATGCTGGTTGTAGGAATTGCACTTTTCACAATCGGCGTTGAAAACGCAATGATACCTATAGGGGAGCACTCGGGGACATGGATGGCCAAAACCCAAAAATTCCGGATAATCATCCCGCTGAGCTTTGTGCTCGGGGCGGTCATAGCGATAGCCGAACCGAATCTGCAGGTGCTGGCGGCCAATGTCCCTTTTATGAATAAAACGGTGCTTACCTTGTCAATGGCGGCCGGGGTGGGAATTATGCTTACCGTTGGAATACTTCGCATATTCTATCGAATCAAGCTTAAATGGTTTTTGCTTTTTTTTTACACCGCTATTTTTGTTTTTACGGCCTTTGTGGAGTCGGATTTTCTCGGTGCAGCCTTTGATGCCGGCGGGATTATAACCGGCCCTGTGACCGTGCCATTTATAATGGCGCTCTGCGTGGGGGCAGCCTCCCTGCGCAGCGACACCGGGGCCGACGCCGACAGCTTCGGACTGGTCTCCTTTATTGCCGCCGGCCCGATTTTTGTTGTCATGGCGCTCAGTTTTGTATATAAGGGCAACGCGGTTGTCACTCTCGATACTCTGAAATTATATTCCGACACACTTGAGCTGAGCGGGTCATTTGTAAGGGCAATTCCGGTATACATGCTTGAGGTTTTGAGCGCGCTTGCCCCGATTTTTATATGTTTTCTGCTGTTTCAGTTTGCGGTACTGAAACTCAACCGGAACACATTTATTCGCATAACCACCGGTGTATTGTTTACTTATGTGGGCCTTGTCCTTTTTCTTACCGGAGTGAATGTCAGCTTTTCGCCGGTAGGCTCGCTTATCGGCGGAGTGCTTGCAGAAAATGATATGCTCGTCCTTTTGGTACTGGTGGGCACGGCGCTGGGGTGGTTTTCTATTTCGGCCGAGCCCTCGGTTCAGGTGCTGAACAAGCAGGTCGAGGAAATTTCAGGGGGGACAATAACCGCCGGGGCAATGGGTACGGCCCTGTCGATTGCCGTGGCCTGCGCTATGGCCTTCTCGATGATTCGTGTTATTTCCGGCATATCCATACTCTGGATACTGGTCCCCGGCTATCTTGTCTCGCTTGCACTGATGTTTTTTGTCCCGGATATTTTCACCTCGATTGCCTTTGACTCGGGCGGTGTCGCCTCGGGCCCCATGTCGGTAACCTTCATGCTTCCCTTTGCAATAGGAGCAAGCCGGGCGCTTGGCGGCAATATTCTGTCAGACGCCTTCGGACTGGTCGGCACGGTCGCCATGATGCCGCTGATAACCATACAGGTAATGGGCGCTATATACAAAATCAAGCTCAAGGTTGCAAAAGAGCAGGCAGCCGTGTACGGCGATACCGAGGTTATCGACCTTTGGGAGGTATAGTTTATGGAACTTTATTTGCTCTTGATTGTCACCGACCGCAAGCTCGCGCAGGACTACAAGACAATGATGAGGAGAAACGGCATAACCAGAATCTTTTCGCTCAACGCATACGGCACCGCCTCAAAGGACCTGCTCAGCATACTGGGGCTTGAGCCCTCGGAAAAGACCCTTCTTATAACCGCTGTCGACAGGGCAAAGATGACTAAGGTCTTCAGGGATGCAAAGCAAAAGCTCTATATCGATATCCCGGGTACCGGAATAATATCGGCAATTCCAATACGCAGTATCGGAGGAACAAAAACATTGGACTATCTGACAAGTGATAAGAACATCCATAAAACCCTGCCGAAATACAAGTTCGACAAGGAAATGATATTCGTTGTTCTCAATAGCGGCTATTCGGACGAAGTAATGGATGCCGCACGGGCTGCCGGTGCCGGCGGCGGTACGATTATTGAAGCCAAGGGAACCGGGGCCAAGTTCGCTGAAAAATTCTTGGGAATGACAATAGCCGAGGATAAGCAGATACTGCTTATCGCCACAAGGATTGAGAAACGGGATGCCATTATGAGCGCGGTCATGGAGCGCTGCGGGCCGGGCACCGAGGCCGGGGCTGTGGCATTCTCTTTGCCCGTTTCGCAAATTTCGGGACTGCGCCTTGACAACGAGCAGGAGAGCGAAGACAAAGAAAAATAAGGTTAATGAGCAGCAAAGAGCGCAAACAGGGCCATGTTTGCGCTTTCTTTTTTTGCCGGTGTTTACAAGGCTTATGGTATTATAGGTTGTCCGCGATAAATTTTTTGAATGCCGCTATCAGCCCCGACGCCTCGGCCTCGCTTGAAGCCTCGGCAAAAATCCGGAGCAGCGACTCGGTGCCCGAGAAGCGGCAGAGAACAAATGAATCATCCTCGAATGTTACCTTGCAACCGTCGATATAGGACACTTCCCGCACCTGTCGGCCGCCGAAATCAGGCAGTCTGCGCTCGACCATAATCAGGTTGTTTATCCTCTCGCGGTCGTCCGGGTGAAAGCTACTGTTGTCCTCAACCATAATAAAGCTCCCGAACCGGGCCGTAAGCTGTTCCATAAGAGCCGAGGGGGATTTGCCGGTCTTGCATATCATTTCTACAAAAAGCGAGGCGGCATATATAGAATCTTTTCCGTGTATGTGACCTCTGACCGTGAGCCCGCCCGAGGACTCGCCGCCAAGTACGGCGTCATACCTGTCAATTGCAGCCGAGATGTATTTAAACCCGACCGGCACCTCATAGCAGATCTCGCCGAAAGAGGCTGCGATTCTGTCAAGCATGTGAGTGGTCGCCAG
>DURE01000038.1 GCA_012837425.1 Clostridiales bacterium | reverse complement strand
CTGTCATTATGCCATCGTGGTATTTTTCGTAGGCGGTCATATCGAAGTATCCGGTTCCCGAGAGGCCGAATAGAATTGTCTTGGCCTCGCCGGTCTCGCAGCAGGCCATCGCCTCGTCGATAGCCGCACGTATGGCATGACTGCTCTCGGGGGCGGGCAGAATGCCCTCGATGCGCGCGAACATATCAGCCGCTTCGAACACCGAGGTCTGCTTCACGGCGCGGGCCTCAATTACACCGTCATGGTAGAGCTGCGAGAGAGTGTTGCTCACGCCGTGGTTGCGCAGGCCGCCGGCGTGGTCGGGCGCCGGGATAAAGCCCGAACCGAGAGTGTACATTTTGGCCAGCGGGCAGACCATTCCGGTGTCGCAGAAGTCATATGCATATCTCCCGCGGGTAAAGGTCGGGCAGGAGACCGGCTCGACCGCAATAATCCTGTAGTCGGCCTCTCCGCGCAGCTTTTCGCCCACAAAGGGGGCTATCAGCCCGCCGAAGTTGGAGCCGCCTCCCGCGCAGCCGATGATAATATCGGGCTTGATATGGTATTTGTCGAGCGCCGTCTTGCATTCCAGCCCGATAACAGACTGGTGCAGCAGCACCTGGTTTAGCACACTGCCCAGCACATAGCGGTAGCCCGGGGTGGTGACGGCGGCCTCGACCGCCTCGGAAATCGCGCAGCCAAGCGAGCCGGTTGTGCCCGGGAATCTTTCAAGCATCTCGCGACCTACTTTGGTCTGGTTTGAGGGTGACGGCGTGACATCAGCGCCGTAGGTCCGCATGACCTCACGGCGGAAAATCTTCTGCTCATAACTAATTCTGACCATATACACCTTGCAGTCAAGGTCGAAGTACGAGCAGGCCATCGACAGCGCTGTCCCCCACTGGCCGGCCCCGGTCTCGGTGGTTATCCCCTTCAGACCCTGCTTTTTGGCGTAATAGGCCTGAGCCACCGCCGAGTTGAGCTTGTGGCTGCCCGAGGTGTTGTTGCCCTCGAACTTGTAGTAGATATGTGCCGGGGTGCCAAGCTTTTGCTCAAGGCAATAAGCCCGGACCAGTGGTGAGGGGCGATACATTTTGTAAAAGTTTTGAATTTCTTCGGGAATTTCAATAAGCCTGTCGTGGTCGTTCAGCTCCTGTGCGACCAAATCTTCACAGAAGACGGCCGAAAGCTCCTCGGCGGTCATCGGCTTGAGTGTCCCGGGGTTGAGCAGCGGCGCCGGCTTTTCTTTCATGTCGGCGCGGATGTTGTACCAGTTCTTCGGAAGCTCGTTTTCTGACAAATAGATTTTGTAGGGAATTGACTGTGGCATTGTTTTTTCTCCTTTCGAAAATTTCCGGTGGGAAAGAAGATAAACAAAAACTCCTGTCCCACGCAAGTTTAGTGCTGGGACAGGAGATAAAACCCCTGCGGTGCCACCCGGCTTGACGCAATTCTGCGCCCGCTCTGCGCATACGGCCATACGGCTATATGCTGGCGTTTGTTAACGGAGCGCCGCGCTCCGGCTCGCTTACTGCGGAAAATCCGGTTCGGCTCGCCCTCAAAAGCCCATTCCCAAGGTGACCCTGCGCCGCACTCCCACCATCGGCGGCTCTCTGTGCCAGTATCAATCCCTGGTACTTGCTCTTTCTCAACGGTTTGTGCCACATTATAACACAGGCAAAAAGGTTTGTCAATAGCAATTTTTGATTTTTTCAAAAATTTATGGCGGCGAGCGCCTATGTTGACAAAAACACACAAATGATTTATACTGTTTTTAAAAATGCAGGAAAATCGTTATATGAAAAAGATAATTGTCATCCCCGATTCATTCAAGGGTACCCTTTCCTCGGCCGAGAACTGCGAAATTTGCTGCGCTGAAATCCTTTCTGCCTTCCCCGGGTGCGAGGTGGTTTCTGTCCCGGTAGCCGACGGCGGCGAGGGGAGCGTCGACTGCTTTCTTGCGGCGCTCGGCGGGAAAAAGGTATTGGTGGCGGTCAAGGGCCCTTATTTTGAGAAGCTTGACGCATTTTACGGAATACTGCCCGACGGCAGGACGGCTGTAATCGAGATGGCGGCCTGCGCCGGGCTGCCGCTTGTCGGCGAGCGAAAAAATCCCCTGCTCACCACCACATACGGCGTCGGCGAGCTGATACTCGACGCAGCCCGGCGCGGGTGCAGAAAAATCATCGT
>DURE01000037.1 GCA_012837425.1 Clostridiales bacterium | reverse complement strand
TCGTGTTCCGGGCAATAAGGAAGAAAAAGCGCGAAAACTACGACTGACAAAAACCGGCCTGCCGCGGCAGGCCGGTTTTTGTCAGTCGTAGTTTTCGCGCTTTTTCTTCCTTATTGCCCGGAACACGAGATACCCTGCGACCAGCAGCACCACAATGCCGCAGGCGACATATATCGCGGTTCCGACCGAGCTTTCAATCTTAAGCTCCTCCCAGAGGCTGTTGAGCAGCTCGAGCTTTTCGGGACGCAGATTTTTGTAGAAGGAGGTCATTACCCCCTCTGTTCCCGAGTAAAGGATATCCATAGCGTCCTCGTGCACTGAGCTGATATACTCGATGTATTCGGGCGAGGAGGTGACAAGCGTGTTGGGCGTGGCGTAATAGGTGTATTCTGCGTTGGCGATAGCAATTTCCTCGGAGAGCATGAAATTAATGTACCGTTCGGCTATTTGTTTGTTCTTTGAGGAGGCCGGAATGCACATCGCGTCGACAAAGATATTCGTGCCTTCCTTCGGATAATAGAACGCGAGCTTGTTGTTGCCTTCATACATGGTCAGAAAGTCGCCAGCGTAATAGGGCGCCACGGCGGCCGAGCCGCTTATCATCTTGTTGAACACTTCGTCCATGACATAACCCTGGACGATTGATTTCTGCTGCTTGAGCAGTTCAAGGGTCTCGCGCCACTGCTCCTCCGTCGCGTCGTTGACGTCATATCCGAGGTAGTAGAGCGCGGTGCCGAAGGCGTCGCGGGAATTGTTGAACTGCAGGATGTTGCCCGAGTATTTCTCGTTCCACATAAGCTTCCAGCTGCCGATGCTCTCGTCGTTCGGGTCGACAAGCTCGGTGTTGTAGATAATCCCGACCATCCCGTAGGTATAAGGAACCGAATACTCGTTGTCAGGGTCATAGTAAGCCCTCTCGCCTTTAAATTCGTCGCTGATATACTCGATATTCGGGATGTTTGAATAATCGAGCCTGGCAAGCAGACCTTCGGCTATCAGACGTTCCACCATATAATCGGAAGGGAAAATGACGTCGTAATTTGCCGCCCCGCTGCTCAGTTTGGCGTAAAGAGCCTCGTTGCTCGGGAAGGTCGAATAATTGACCTTCACCCTCTCGCCATAGGTTTCGTAGTAATACTCCTCGAAGGCGGCGTTGACGTCCAGCGAGCCCTCGGAGCCGTCCGAGATGTATTCGCCCCAGTTGTAGACGTAAAGCGTCGCCACGTCTGCCCGCTCGCCGCAGGACACAAGGCCGCCGCAGGCAAACAGGGTTATCAGGACAAGCAGCAAAAGTGTTCTTTTCAACTTCTCGATTCCTTTCTTTTTAATTTTAAAATTTTATTGTTGTTCGTCTCTCCGAAAGTACCGGCAAAGTTTATTATGAGCAGTAATATGAGTATTGACAGAATTATAAGCGTGCAGAGCGCGTACATGCTGAACTTTACCTGGTGTGCCGTCTGGTTGTAAATATAGAGCGGAAGGGTCTGGAAATCCGGCGAGCTGACAAAGTGGCTTATCACAAAGTCGTCAAGCGAGAGCGTGAATCCCATTATAAGCCCGGATATAATGCCGGGGGTTATGAAAGGGAGCTCAACCTTAAAGAAGGCGCGGGACGGGGTGCAGCCGAGGTCGAGCGCGGCCTCGGTGAGATTTCTGTCCATCTGCAGAAAGCGCGGCCTCACCGAGAGAATTACATAGGGTATATTGAAGGTGGTGTGCGCTATTATCATTGAGGTGCGGCCGAGCGGAGACGCGAGCCCGAGTATTGAGGCGCTAGCCACAAAGAAAAGCATCATTGACACGCCGGTCACTATATCGGGATTCATCATCGGTATATTTGTCACCGACATTATGGCATTTCTTATATAGCGACGGCGCATGCGGTCAAGTCCAAGCGCCGCGAAGGTGCCGATGACAGTAGCCAGCACAGACGAGGTTACGGCAAGAAAAAGCGAATTTTTCAGCGATTCAAAGGCCTTTGCATCCCTGAAAAGCTGCCGGTACCAATACAGCGAAACCCGTGAGAACGAGCCGAGCTCGCCGGCCTCGTTGAAGGAGTAAATAACCAGCACAAGTATCGGGGCATAGAGCAGGGCGAACACCAACCCCATATAGATTTTTGAAAAAACCTTCATACCACAAACCCCCCGCCATTGTCCGAAAACCTGTTCATTATGGCTACCGATATAATGATGAGAATCATCATAACAAGCGATATCGCGGCTCCGGTGTGGTAGGTGGAAGGATGCTGGAACTGCCGCTCAATTGTGTCTCCGATAAGCTCAAAGGCGCCGCCGCCCAGCTTCTGGGATATATAGAAGGTACTTATCGAGGGCACAAAAACCATGGTAATGCCTGAAATTACCCCGGGGAGCGAGAGCGGCAGGATTACCCTGCCGAGCACCTGCAGGCCGTTACAGCCGAGGTCGGCTGCGGCCTCGATGTAGCGCGGGTCGAGCTTAGTCAGGACCGTGAATATTGGGAGCACCATATAAGGCAAAAAATCGTATATCATGCCGAGAATGACCGCCCCGCCGGTTCCGATTATCTTTATCCGCTCAAACCCCAGCGAGACGAGCAGGGTGTTGAGCAGCCCGCCGTTGTCAAGCAGGGCCATGAGCGAATATGTGCGGATAAGCAGGCTGATCCACATCGGGAGCATGAGTAGCAAAAGCAGCGCCCGCCGGGCCGGCTTGCTTGCCCTTGACATAAAATATGCGAGCGGATAACCTAATAGCAGGCAGATAAGCGTTGCGATAAAGGCAAAGCTCACCGAGAGCAGAAAGATATTTGAGTAATCGGCAAGCGACGCCAGGTTTTTTAAGGTGATGTTGCCCTCTGCATCGGTCATGGCAAAGTAGATTACAAAAAGCAGCGGGGCTACTATAAAGAGTATTGCCCAGACCACATGCGGGGCTGCCGCTGCACGTTCAAGCAGCGAGCGGTGTCTTACACTACTCCTCATATCTCACCTCCGCCGGCGGAATTTCGTTGACGTCCGACAGGTGCTCGAGTTCCTCGCTGTATGAGGAGTAATCTCCTATCTTGCCTGAGTATTGCGATTTTTTCATGACGTGGATAGCGTCGGGTTCAATATATATCCCGACAGTCGCCTCGGGGGCGACATAGTCCGTGGTTTGTATCATCCATTTAAAGCCGTCAATCTCGACTATTACCTCGTAATGCACTCCCTTGAATGTGACGTTTATCACTTTGCCGGTAAGCATCCCGCGTTCAACCGGCACAACGTCGACGTCTTCGGGGCGAATTACAATGTCGACAGGCTCATTCTTTTCAAAGCCATAGTCAAGACAACTGAAAACCTGGCCTGAGAATTTAGTCTTGTAGTCCTCGAGCATCACCCCGTCAAGAATGTTGCTCTCGCCGATAAAGTCGGCGACAAAGGCGTTGACCGGCTCGTTGTATATGTCGACCGGGCTGCCTATTTGCTGAATACGGCCCTCGGACATGACAACCACGGTGTCCGACATCGTAAGAGCCTCTTCCTGGTCGTGTGTCACATAAATAAAGGTGATATGGGTCTTCTGCTGAATGTTCTTCAGCTCGTTTTGCATATCCTTTCGGAGCTTCAGGTCGAGCGCGGCCAGCGGCTCGTCAAGCAGAAGTACCTTTGGGTTGTTTACCAGCGCGCGCGCTATTGCGACCCGCTGCTGCTGGCCTCCCGAGAGGGTTGATACATGGCGCTTTTCAAAGCCGCGCAGATTGACCAGTGCCAGCATTTCCTTGACCCGCGTTCGGATTTCCTCTTCGCAGAGCTTTTTTATGCGCAGGCCGAAGGCTATGTTTTCAAAGACATTCAAATGGGGGAAAAGCGCATACCGCTGAAATACGGTGTTTACCTGTCGGCGGTAGGGCGGCAGGTCGTTTATCAGTTTTCCTTCAAAAAAAACTTCGCCCGAATCGGGCGTCTCAAAGCCGCCGATAATTCTCAGCGTTGTAGTCTTTCCGCAGCCCGACGGACCAAGCAGAGTGATGAATTCTTTGTCGTGGATATCGAGGTCAATATTGTCGAGAACTGTCTCGCCGTCGAATGACTTACTGATACCCCTGAGGCGGATAAGCACCGATTCTTTTTTCATTTAACATAAAGACTCCTCTGGATATGAAAACTTGGTTTTAGCGGCGAAAACCGGCGCACTCAAAAGCATCAAATAAGCTGGCCTTTTCGCTTTTATTTACCTTGAACCACATTATATCAGAAAATCACTAAAAATCAATAATTTTTTATAAAAATACAAAAAACGGGCCGGGGGCCCGCAAGCGGTTTTGGGACTTTATAAACCAGATGTTTTAAGGCACGGGAAAGAGCTGCCCTGTTGCGCCGGTGTTGTCACGAAAACTCCCCCGAATCCAGAAACAGCTCGGCAAAAAGCGCGGTTGAGAACACAAAAAGCGCAAGCGAGGAGCCGACCCTCAGCATCAGATACAGCGACATCACCCAGAGTAGCAGCACAAAGATAAAAGACAGCGCGCCGGTGAGCCGCTCGGCGGCATACAGGCCACACAGCGGCGCCGTAATGCAGAGCAGCATCCTCCCGCCGTCGAAATCTCTAATCGGCAGAAGGTTGAGCCCGGCCAGAAAAAACGAGGCTATGGCAAAAAACAGCACATACCTGAGGTTTTCGGGTTCGCCGGCCAGATAATATATGTAGCACGCAATGCCGCCGGTGATAAGGTTTGACGCCGGGCCGGCCGCCGAGAGCAGCCATTCGCGGCGGTAGGAATAAAGCGGGGCGGCAGTGCCGAGCCTGGCGCCGAATAAATTTACCGACAGGCTCCCGAATCTGATTTTCAGCAGTGCGGCGGCTATTATATGCCCGAGTTCATGAACCGCTGCCGCCAAAAGGGCGATAGCGGTGTACACCCTGTCGTCGCCGAAAATCAGAACAAGAAGCATCAGAATTCCGAAAATACTGACGCGCAGCTTAATTTTCAGTAAATTGTACCCGCGTAAACGCATCCGACATACAGAAGAGGATCGACAGCCTTGCCGCCAACCCGTATTTCAAAATGAAGGTGTGGGCCGGTCGAGCGCCCGGTGCTGCCGGCCGTAGCGATGAGCTCGCCGGCAAAAACCCTGTCGCCGGCCGCGCAATAAAAGGACTCGCAGTGCGCATAGAGCGAGACAAAACTTCCGTGGTCTATCATCAGATAATACCCGTAGCTTGAGTCATACCCGTTGAATACCACCTCGCCGTCGGCGCAGGCGAGTATATCGCGGCTCTTTGAGGCCGATATGTCAATGCCATGGTGAAACTCGTATGTCGGTTCCTCGCCGCTTACGGGGTCGTAAAAGGGGTCAAGTCTCATGGCATATAGCGAGGTGATATTGCCGTCAAGCGGGAACACGATAGCCGGTCTCTCCTTTTGGGCGGGCAGGGCGCACTCGCTCTCTGCTTTTGAGCCGGCAAGCTCATCAGAAGGCGGAGCTTGTGTGTTCTCAGATGTCTGAACGGTTGTCTCGCCCGCCGCGCAAAAGGGGAGCGGGTTGTGTGCTGATACCACGGATATGCAATAAACCGTGGTTATCAGAATAACGAGAACGGTTATGAAGGCGTACAGGTATTTATTGTCAACCTCCTGGCCTTTTTTGGGCATAGTATGAATTCTCCTTGTGCATTTTCATAACGCCTACTATTTATATGCAGAAAATGCGAAAACAATACATAAAGCCGCCCTTGATAAATCCGGGGCGGCGTGTTATAATGTAAATAACAGGTTGATTACCATTCTGCCGCAGCAGGCAGGGCGCAGTAAAATTATTAAAACAATCGAACCCTATTGACAGTCACGCGACCGTGTGTTATAATCAAACCATGACAGCACACACTATTTCGGCAGGAGGGTTTGAATGTGATTATCAGGATGAACTTAAAACTTATTCCTGGCACTGTGCTTGACAGGCGGAAAATGGGGGATGTGACCGGGCTGGCCTTTCTGCGTAAGATATTTTATATAACCGACGGAATCATGCTCTCGCAGATACGCGCAATCTCGGGGATTGACGGCTCGACGCTTCAGAACTGGACCAAGCGTGGCTGGGTCGAGAGCCCGAAAAACAAGAGATATGACATTGATCAGCTGGCACACATATTGATTATCAATATGCTGCGTTCCTGCATGCAGCTCGACGGGATAGCCTTCCTCATTAAATATATAAACGGCAGGGCGGGGGAGCCTGGCGACGACATTGTCAGATATTCCGAGCTTTACGATTATATCTGCCGCATATTCGACATGGTTGAGCACAAGGAGGATACCTCGACTCTCGGCGAATGCATTGAGGAGATCACCTCGGGATATGAGGAAAAGGTGTCGGGCGCGAGAAAAAGGCTCTGCACCGCCCTTGAGATAATCATCACGGCCTATTATGCGTCGCTAGTGAAAAAAAAGGCTGATGACATGCTTTATGGCATCATGAAAAAAACAGGCCGCATTTAGTCCGGTAAACACGAATATTTCAGCCGCCCCGCGGTGGCATGGAGGTTATATTTATGATTAACTGGTGGAATTCGCTGACAACCACGCAGCAGATTTTCGCGCTGATAGCCATACCTTCAACAGTCGTTATTATCATTCAGACCATACTGCTCCTCATCGGCCTCGGAGACGGCGGCGATGCCGACATAGACAGCGACGGCGTTGTCGACGGCGTCGACGGAGACGGGCTGGCCCTGTTCTCGGTTCGGGGAATTATGACCATGCTGGCGGTTATGGGCTGGAGCGGCATGGCCCTGCTTGAAACCGCGCTGCCCGAGGGGGTCTCTATCCTTATTGCCGTGGTGCTCGGGCTTTTTATGCTTGTGCTTATGGCCTATATAATGAAGCTTATATCAAAGCTGCAGTCCTCGGGGAACATTGACGTAGGAAACACAATAGGCAAGGTTGCTCAGGTATATATACCGATAGCTCCAAACGGAGAAAAATCCGGAAAGGTGACCCTCACGGTTCAGGAGAAATACGCCGAATTCAATGCAATAACCACTGCAAACCAGACTCTGAGAACCGGGGCGTATGTCAGGGTGGTCGCGGTGGATGAATCGGGGACGCTTGTGGTTGAGCCTATCGGCGGGAACACCGAAAAATGAGGAAAAGCGACATTTTGCCCAATGCGCTGGCCTACCTTGTATATATTATTCTGGCCTGCCTGACCTCAACCGTCGCCTCGGCGTTTCTGGCTTTCATATTAAATAAAACAGTAGGACTTGAATATCCCGTGCGCGCGGCGATAGTGGCAATCTCAAGCGCGGTTATCTGCGGGATTATCCTGTATACTCTGGCTTATCGGGACGGATACAGGACAGCGGAGTATAGATACAGGGATATTGCATATCCGCTGACAATCGCTGTAATAGCCCACTATCTGATATCGCTGGCGCTCTCCTTTTCCCCTGTGGTCTCGGGTGGGGTGAGGTATCTTGCCGGGCTTATCTCGCTCGGCAAAGACTTCACGGCCAACAGCAGTGCAAAAGATATCGGATTCCCTGCCTGCTCTGGGGCATTCATGATCTATTTTTGTATATATGCCGGGGTTATAACCTCTGCGTATTATATGGGCTACAAGAAGCGCAGGGCCGACCGCACTGAGCTTACCGGCGGGCAGAGCGGATAAAGTTTTGGGGATAAAATAAATAAATCAACAAAAACTAATACATATGAAAGGACAAAACATCATGCCGAGAAACTTCTTACTTGAGAACGGGGGAATCTCCCCATCCCTTGTGTGGCTGTTTGTTGTAATCGCGGTAGTCATCTTTATGCTCTTTATTGTGATAATATCGCGATACAAGAAATGCCCCTCCGACAAAATTATGGTCATCTACGGAAAGGTGGGCTCGGGCAAGGACGGCACGCAGCGCTCCTCAAAATGCATTCATGGCGGCGCCGCCTTTGTCTGGCCGGTTGTTCAGGGCTATGAATTTCTTGACCTGACGCCCTTGTCGATTCAGGTCGACCTGACCAACGCCCTCTCGCACCAAAACATCCGCGTCGACGTCCCTTCAAGGTTCATGGTCGGCATATCCACCGAAGTAGGCGTTATGCAGAACGCTGCCGAACGCCTGCTCGGGCTAAAACTGGTCGAGATACAGGAGCTGGCTAAGGACATCATCTTCGGCCAGTTGCGTCTGGTAATCGCCACGATGAACATTGAGGAGATAAACTCCGACCGTGACAAGTTTCTTGACGCCGTTTCGGGCAATGTGGAAACCGAGCTCAAGAAAATCGGTCTGCGCCTTATCAACGTTAACGTCACCGATATAAACGACGAATCGGGCTATATCGCCGCACTCGGCAAGGAGGCCGCGGCAAAGGCGATTAACGAGGCAAAAGTATCTGTGGCAAAGGCCGACCGAGACGGTTCTATCGGTGCATCCGACGCCGAGCGCGAGCAGAGAATCAAGGTTGCCAAATACAATTCAGATGCCATAACCGGTGAAAACGAAGCCAAAATCACAATAGCCCAGTCGGAAGCAAACCGCAGGGAGCGCGAGGCCGAATTTCTAAAACGGGCAATTGCGGCTGAGCATATTCAGGCGGCCAAGGCAAAAGAGGAGTCCTATGCTGCCGAGAGAGATGCCGAAAATGCCAGAGCCGAGCTTGAGAAGGCCAGCCAGGAGGCCGATATTATCGTCAAGGCCGAAATAAGGAAAAGGGAAATTGAGCTTCAGGCCGAGGCTCAGGCCGAGCAGATCAGGCGCATTTCGCGCGGCGAGGCCGACGCTACTCTGATGAAAATGGAAGCCCAGGCCAAGGGTATGCGTGAAATTCTTATCAAGCAGGCCGAAGGCTTTGAACAGCTTGTCAAGGCCGCGGGCGGCGAGGCCAACGACGCCATTCGCTACATGGTGGCCGAGAAACTTGAGGAGCTTGTCAGGATTCAGGTCGAGGCTATTCAGAACCTTAAGATTGACAAGATTACCGTTTGGGACGGCGGCGGCGCGGGAAATGCCGACGGCAAGACAACGACCGCGAATTTTCTCTCGGGCATCATTAAGGCGGTCCCGCCGCTAAATGAGATGTTCGACATGGCCGGCATGAAGCTGCCAGATTATCTCGGGAAAAGGGTAGAGGCTGCCGGGACGGAGGAGAAAACAGAATAAAAAGCGCGGGGGGTGCCATAGGCGCCCCCCTTACTTGTGAGTATAAAAACATGCGGTAAAACGAAAAATGCCGGCTGCAAGGCCGACATTTTCCGGGACGACTTTCGCCATCACACGTTATTTACCTTGAGTGGGCGCCATATTACTTCCTGAAAAATAAAGCGGCACAACTCCGGAAAACACCGGGTTGCGCCGCATTATTTTTTGTCAATTATCTTACCCCGAACAAAAGCTCGCCGTATGTAGGATAAGGCCAGTAGCCCCCGGCCACAATCGTCTCGGCCTCGTCTGCGGCGGCGCGCAGCTCGTTCATTTTTGTAAGTATCAGGTCACGACAGGCGCAGGACTGCTTCTCCACCGTCTCAATTTTCCTGATTTCACACAGGGCCGCCTCAAGCGCGTCGGTCCTCTCCGAGATTTCATTTATCAGCCGGGTAAGCCTTTGAATCAGCCCTTTCTCATAGCTCAGCTCGATGTCGGGCACTATTGCACGCTTGAGCGCGGCCGCGTTTGCAAGGTCGGCACAATAGCCCTCAACCGCCGGCAGAATCTGCTTTCTTGCCATCTCAATCATAGTCAGGGCTTCGATATTGATAACCTTGCAGTAGTTCTCAAGTATTATCTCACACCGCGACCTCAGCTCCGGCTCGGAATAAACCCGGTGCGAGACCAGAAGCTCGACATTCTTCTTTGAGAGCAGGCAGGGCATGCAGTCGGGAGTCGTCTTGAGGTTGAGCAGGCCTCTCACCCCGACAGCCTCGCTTTGCCAGGCCGGGTCGTAGTTGTTGCCGTTGAATATTATCCGTTTGTGTTTTATTATCGTGCTTCTGATGAGCTCCTGCAGTGCCGGGATGAAGTCGGGGGCGGCCTCAAGGTAGTCGGCATACTGGCGGAGCGACTCGGCAACCGCTGTGTTTATCATAATGTTCGCGCAGGCAATACTATTGGAGGCGCCTACCATGCGGAACTCAAACTTGTTGCCGGTAAAGGCAAAGGGTGAGGTACGGTTGCGGTCGGTGGTGTCCTTCGGGAACTTAGGCAGCACATGCACGCCGAGCTTTATGACTTCTTTTTTGCCTGAGTTGTAGGGCTTGTTGTGCTCGATGGCGTCGAGCACGGCAGAAAGCTCCTCCCCAAGGAATACCGAGATGATATTCGGCGGGGCCTCGTTTGCGCCTAGCCGCAGGTCGTTGCCGGCGGTAGCGACCGAGAGCCGCAAGAGGTCCTGATAATCGTCAACTGCCTGTATCACCGCGACCAGGAAAAGCAGAAATTGTGCGTTCTCATAGGGCGTGTCGCCGGGGGTGAGCAGGTTTATACCGGTGTCGGTGGCAAGCGACCAGTTGTTGTGTTTGCCCGAGCCGTTGACCCCGGCAAAGGGCTTTTCGTGGAGCAGACAGACCATGCCGTGCTTTGAGGCAACCTGCTTCATGAGCTCCATTATAAGCTGGTTGTGGTCGGTGGCGATATTTGTGGTGGTGAAAATCGGAGCCAGCTCGTGCTGCGACGGGGCTACCTCGTTGTGCTGGGTTTTGGCAAGAATCCCTACTTTCCAGAGCTCGTCGTTAAGCTCCTCCATAAAGGCGGCGACGCGCGGTTTTATCGGGCCGTAATAATGGTCCTCAAGCTCCTGTCCCTTAGGGGGCTTTGCCCCGAAAAGGGTCCGCCCGCAGAACTTGAGGTCGGGCCGCTTGTCGAACATGGCTTTGTCAATAAGAAAATACTCCTGCTCTGCCCCCACGCAGGTGCGGACATATGAGACGTTGGTGTTGCCGAAAAGCCTCAGGATTCTCAGCGCCTGCCGGTTTATGGCCTCCATTGAGCGGAGCAGCGGCGTTTTCTTGTCGAGCGCGTGCCCGCCGTATGAGCAGAATGCGGTAGGGATGCAGAGCGTCCTGCCCTTGATAAATGCGTAGGACGTGGGGTCCCAGGCGGTATATCCCCGGGCCTCAAAGGTGGCGCGCAGGCCGCCCGAGGGGAAGGAGGAGGCGTCGGACTCGCCCCGGACCAGCTCGCTGCCCGAAAACTCCATGATAACCCGCCCGTCGGGGGTGGGGGAGATAAAGCTGTTGTGCTTTTCGGCAGTAATCCCGGTCATGGGCTGGAACCAGTGGGTATAGTGCGTAGCCCCGCGCTCGACCGCCCAGTTTTTCATGGCGTTTGCAACCACATTGGCGACATTGATGTCGAGCGACCTGCCCTGATTTATGGTTCTTTTCAGTGCCTCGTATGTTTCGCGCGGCAGGCGTGAGCGCATTGTGGTGTCGTCAAACACAAGCTCTCCGAAATGCTCGGGTACTTTCATAGGGTTCTTTCCTTTCCGAAAATAAAGCAAAACAATTTAAGGCAAAGGCACTACAGGCAATCCTGCGGCACCTCTGCCGTTTGCTTGGTGCGGGCAAGAGGACTTTAACCTCCACGAAGTTGCCCCCACTAGAACCTGAATCTAGCGCGCCTGGCTACTCCTCTACTCCCGTATGCCCCCGCCAGCTTTTGCCACGACGAATTATATTATACACCAAATTCGCGAAATGTCAATAGTTTAAATACGATTTTTAAAAAATCCGGCTTTTGTCCGGCAGTAAAAACAGCATATACAGCCCACATATACCCCCTTAGGGCCGGTTGGCAATAAGCGGCGGTTATACACTTCATAATGACGCCGTATTTGAATAGTTTTTACCCTCGTCGCCACGCTCTCCGACCGGTACAACATTCACGTGACGGTTGACGACGTTCAGATATGGAACTTAGAAGCCGTATTCACCACCCTGTCAAGCCGCGCGACATCATGTAAAGCGGAAGACAAGCGGTTTGACGCTTGGCTTCGGGCGGCTTGAGGAATTCCGGGCCCCGGTAGCAGCCGACTTGAATTAGGGCTCAACTCTTCCAGAAAGACTTAAGGGTTTCAATTGATTTTCTCACGAGCAGCTCGCCGCCTTCGTGCCCGACGTTTCCGCTTGACACATACGCGCTGTAATGGCCCCCGCGCTCGGCGCGGGCGGTCGGCAGATACCCTCCGGAACCGCAGGCAAGCTGGATAATGAATGTCAGCGCCGCCGGGCTGCGGGCCCGGATTTTATTGCCATAATCGAGGAAAAGCTCGAACGGACAGGAGACGAACGCGGCATTGCCGAGGCGGATGAAATGCATTTCGGTATTATAGAATTCGTGATTCTGCTGATGTCGGTAGCGTATTATCGTTCCGGCATAAATATGCAGGGAGGCGTTGTAGCGGTAGTCGATCTTTGACGCGGATTTTGAAAAATCGTCGATAATTTTGAGCGCGTTCATGTATTCCCCATGCGTCACGCGGCGCAGCGGAAGCTGAACCACTTCGGATATGTGACTGAATTCGGCGCGACCTATCAGGGGCGAGGAGTCAATCTCCTCGTGAACCGAGACAATTTCGTCATATACCCTTTTCGCGGTTTTAACACAACCCGGGATATCGAACATTGATGGGCCGGCAAGCCTTGGCTTTGGATTCATTCTCACAATATTGGGGTCGTTCAATGGCGTCTCGGGTTCCACCCAGCGGATAAGATCCCGCGGGCACTGGTCGCCTGCCGCGCCTACCAGGGCGAGCAGGTTTATATCTTTTCCGAATTTTTCGCGCAGCATGGCCTTGGTTTTTCCGAAATAGTCGGAGGACACAAAGCTGCGGTGCTCCAGTACCTGTGCGGGGCAGGAGGTGTTAACGACGACGCCGGTCAGCTTTTTGCGCTCGTCAAATGTGTAAATCAGCTCCATTCCGGTGTCGGTTCCCGACTCAAGCTCGCAGAAGTTGGGCGTGTCGGTATCCCCCCACATTTTCGCCGTGCCGTCGTCATACACCACGCGTCGGCAGTTGGCTATAGGAACCCTGCCAAACCCGTACTTGATGAACGAAGGCGCTCTCCCTCTCCATGCCCGCATGACCGCCGAGACAATCCGGCTGCTGATAAGTTCTTCGGCCTCATCGGGCGACATTATCCCGTCTGCGCTAACATCGACAAGCGATTTATAATCATTTTGCTGCCCCGGCAGAAGGCAGCGGAGCAGCGACAACGTCGAGCTGCTCGAATAGTCGTCATCGTTTGAGTAAACATATGAGTTGTGCGTGTGAATCGCGCTTAGCAGCACTTTACTGACATCCAGCCCCAGCCCAAACGCCCCTGCTTCGGAGAGTTTTTTCCTTATATTTTCCATAAGGCTTTCTTTGACTTCCAACAGGTCGCAGGAGCAGAAAACCGCAGAGTCTCCGGAACATTCGACAGCAAGCGCCGTGACCGAAATCGGGGTTTCGACATATTCCGACACCCTTTCGTAGAACTGCCCCATCAGGCGTATTCTTTTTTTCGGAGTAATATCTTCCTCGGCCCAGCCTAACAATATTCTGTCCATATGAGTATCAATCTCCCGTGCCGCCCAAAATGCGGCTCATATTAAATAAAAATAAAGAAAATTCAAGATCCGCGGACTTTCTCCACGATTGTCCCGTTGAACGGAGGTATGTTGCGGTATTCGGCCGCATACGGAAGCGGCAGGGTAATAGTGTTTTCGGCGGAGTTGAATATCTGCTTGACATTCTGTTCATACACCAGATGATAATTATAGCGGATTCCCAGATAAACCGGCAGAAGCTCATCGGTGGTGCTAAAGATCGCCACTTCCGGGTCTATTTCCTCATACAAAGGAATTGTTCCCCCGACGCCGCCGTGATGACAAACCTGAAGAATGTCGCTTTTTAAATAAGCGCCGTACATATCGCAGATTATTTTGTTCGCTCCGTCCTGCGCGTCGGCCATGAACATAATCCGGGAACCCCCGAGCGTTATTCTCATAACCATGGAGGCTTCGTTGTAAATTTTCGTGTTCAACAGCGAGGTGTTCTTAGAGACAAAATCCTCGTGTGTATATAAAACTTCTATTTCGGTGTCGCGGATCTTCAGCATGTCGCCGGTGTGCGGCTTCGAGAAGATGGCTTCGGGGAAATGTGTATAAAGAGCTTCCTTGGTGATACGGATATTCCGGGCTTCACGAAAGACTTCGGCGTCTTTTATCGCCGGGAAATTGAAGATCACGCGTTCGAGCCTTACCAATCTCGAATACTTTTCCGCGAATTTGACAAATCCACCTATATGGTCGGTGTGCGAGTGGGTTATTATCCAGGCCGCGACGGTTATATTGCCCGGGTCGGGCGCCTGAGCGACCAGAGCGTCCCAGATTCCATCTGCGAAGGCGTCGGTCGGGAGCCCGCCATCAATTATAATAAAGCTGCCGTCCGACAGCCTGAGCACAAAGCTCATCTGTCCCGCGCCCGAATCGCGCTCGAGATACCGTGTGGTATAGGAAAAGCGCCTTCCCATAAAGGTGAGGGCAGGCTGAACCGTCGGTGCGGCGGCGACGGTGTCGGGTACAAAAAGATTCGCGACCGGCTCAATCAGTATGCGGGTGAATTTGTTGCAGGGCGTGAAATAAGCGCGTATCGCAGTAATTTCGTTTTTAAAACACGCGAAAAGGTTGCCGTGAGCCTCTCTCTCCCAGACCCGGACAAAGCCGGCCGATGTCAGCCTGTCAAGGTATTCCCGGTACTGGTTCTCATCGGTATCCCCTATTACAACCATATCACACCCGTCGCAGCCGCCGCGGTAGGCTATGAGCTTTCCGCCTTCATAAGCCGGCAGGAAGCGCAGGTACCTGTTGTCGGTGAAGCGGCAGTCGTCGGGCCTTATAATCAGCGTACCATCCGGCTCTTGTGCCATGTTGTCCAATATATACGAAACCATATCAGGGAGCAGGCTGTCTATACGGGTGGCGACGACAAGGCGCGAGCCTGTCGCCTTTACCACGCCCTCGCCGAAGTTTAGGTTTTCAAGCGCATCCCGGGTCTCGGGATATGTCGTCTGTCCGACCAGAATCGCCGGGACGCCGTCAGGCAGGTCGGATTTGCATGTTAAAACCGGCCGGGCGCCGGTGAGCGCCCGTATCCGGTTAAAGAGAGTTTCAACCGCCTCAAACTCATGACTTGAGACTTCGGCCGGGTAAACGATGTATAACGGGTCCCCTGATTCGCTTTTCAGAATGAACATTAGTTTACTTTCTTTTTCTTGATTATCAGACAAGAGCCGAGTAAAGTGCATACGGTGAGCGATACGATACCGACCGACGATTTGCATCCCTCTTTTTTAGGTTCGGGAGCCGTTGTTGTGGGAGTAGAGTCGGTTGTCGTATCATCGGGTGCTTTTGTGGTGGCCGGCGCCTCAGTGGTACCCGGTGTTTTGGTGGTGCCCGGAGTTTCTGAGGTTCCGGGGGTTTCTGTCGTGGTCTCCACGGGGGTGGTTACGATGGTCTCGCCCTTTGCCACAAGCTGAATTGTTCCCTTAAGCGAGTTGTTTTTATAGGAATTGGTAGTGGGGTCCGACCAGCTAAGGCCGAAGTTTCGGGATGTCGACATCAGAAGGTAGTTGTTGTCGTTGGTATAAGTGTCAAAGCCTATGCAGGTTCCCGCTTCCATCTTTATGTCGGGGTAGTGGGATGACAGCTTGAATTTTGCTTCGATGATATAGCCCGCAAGATCTGATCCCTCATACATGTATGAAATCCCGAACATTTTTGTCTCGCCACCGTCCTCGCTGATAAAGACATCCTGAGGTACGTTGTTCCAGTTGGCCGTGTTGCCGTAGACTCCGATTATGCACCAGAAGGCCGGGGCGACCTGCGTGGTTGTTTCTGAGCGGTCGTAATCGGGAGAGAATGTGTAGGAGATAGCGTCTCTTTTCCAAAGGTTGCCGCCGACTGACAGGTTCTCCCAATCGAGGTCTCCCATCGTGTTGTCCTGGACCTCATGGAGTATGTAAAGATAATTCTCGTCCCACAGAACCTGGAATGTGGCACTCGATTCGGTTAATTCGTCGGTAACATAGACCTGATCGATATTGTATGCAGGAGCTTTGTCCCAGACCAAATCGATATGTCCGTCGATTGTGGGGGTTCCGTAGGCGGCCAGCGCCACCTTCTGGCCGGCCGATGTGTCGGGCTCGGTTGCGCTGGGGGTGACGATGAAAACTGCAGAGATCATCAGAACACAGGTAATAACAGCTAACAATTTTTTCATGGCGCTTTTTCCTTTTCATTATTTATTTTGCTTTTCGCAAAATTATTTACCGAAAGGCGTGCGGACGCTGACAAGGGTCTTTTCGGTAACGTGGTAAATCCGATCAACCTCGCTCATAGCCTCCTGGCACCGTGGCGAGCGCAGCGGATAAAAATCGTGGGTCATAAGCTCGTAATCTATGACAGACCGGAGATAAAGCAGACGGAAACGATAGCCGGTGCGTATCTTTTCCGGCAGGAGCCGGTTGTATTTTTCAAAGATATCCTTGACATATTCCACGTCCGAAGTGTTGGCGATGGGGTAACGCATCGACTCCTCTGTTTTCACTCTGCGGCGCGCCAGCCCGGTTTCGGTTCTGATGACCGCGTCGACAAGCTCCGCGTCGTCGCGGCAGAACTCATATTTCACGTAGGCGCGAACCGCGTCGGCAGCGTCCGGGTAAAGGCCGGAGTAATACGAGAGCTGTATGAATTTGTTAAGATCCTCGAAAATCCCCTCCGAGTAGGGGTAGCCCCCCGAATAGAGGTAGCCGCTCTTCCCGTTTGTCCGCGCGAGGAAGCGCGACAGGACGCTCGCCCCGAACCCCCCCCACGGCGAGCAGGAGTACATGCTGATTTCGGGAAAATCTATAAACCTGACGCCCTCGGGGATGCCTTTTTCCCTGATGCACTCGGGCATCACACCATTGAAGAAGAAGGACATGATGTATTCGACGTCACGGAGACTGCCGTCCGAAAGGTGCGGGTAAAAGGCATCCCATTCGCCATTTATGAACTTGTCGAAATACCATGTCGAGAGTATGACCTTTGTGTTCGGCATCATCTCGCGGATGAGATTGCTGAAGTGCGGAAGAAGCTTTAAAAATCCGTTCGCGCCCCAGGGCTGGCAGGCGGCGCAGGTGCAGCCCCCCTGGTCGTAGGGCCAGTAGACCACATAACGTATGTCGAGGTCGGAGAAACAGGAGAGCATTTCGCGGCGCTCGCGGAGTATTTCGTCGATGCCGCCTTCCTTCGAGGGGCAGATCTCGACGTGGTAGTGGCCTCCCGGCCGGGTGTGATAATCTCCCTGAACCTCCCATTCGGCGCGCAGCTCCACAGGGGAGCTGGCGAAGCCTTCGTTCGAGAGCATGGTCAGGGCACCCGAGATGCCTATGCGGTTGGCGTATCCGAGTATGTCGCGCAGCCGCCTTGTCATTTCCTGCGCCTCGGGGTCGGACATCGAGGTGTAGTGGTGCATATCGAACCATACGAGCAGGCTGTTGCAGCCCCGGAGCGCAAGATCCTCGATGACGCAAAAAACCTCCTCGATGGGGGCGACATGATAGAAGTTGTAGAAGTGGGTCGCGAAATACATGCCGCGCAGCGGCTTTGCGGAGGTGAAATCAATCGACTTATTGCAGGGAATAAAACCGCCCGCCCCGTCAAAGCTCGATTCGAGCAGCAGCCGGCCGACCGCGGCGTGGAGCGCGCAATTGTTTGCCGCGACAAGCGTCGCCCCGCCCTCGCGCGGCTCAATGGTGTATCTATCGTTTTGGTAAAGGGGATCGACCTTCACTTCAATTATGTAGTCGGAGGCGCCGTGACTCAGGCCGAGCCCGCGCTCGGTCAGCCGGCGTGACAGTGAACGCTCAAGTATCTCATAGCTTTCGTTTCCCATACCGCGGTTTAAGAGTTTCAGACATGTCATATCGGTTTCCTCCATCGCTCATTTTCCTTCCGCACAACCATTTTTTAATGAAATATTATTCTTCTACGGATACCGCAACCGGGGCGGTGGAGCTTCTCAGGCACAGTTTTGGTGAAAAGAGAATAGTTTGCAGAGGTGAGTTGTCGCCCTTTATTCTTCGCAGAAGAAACTTTGCCGCCGCGCTTCCCACCTCCTCGACAGGTGTGTCTATGCTTGAAAGGGGCACATGCATATAATGTGAAATTTTTTTGTTGTCAACTCCTATAATCGACATATCTTCGGGAACCGTGAGTCCGGCCTCATCCAGTGCTTTTATGGCGCCGTACGCAATGTCGTCGTAAGCTGCGAAGCAGGCGGTGGGGCGCTCCTCTGGCGGCTGCTCTAACAGCTCCTTCATGGCGAGATATCCGCATTCCTCAAAGCGCGACTTGTTGACGATTATGTTCCGGGGCTCGAGGGCAATCCCAAACTCGCTCATTGATTCATGGAAGGCGATCTGCCTGATTACCGTGTTTTCTTCGCCGATAAAGGCGATCCTCCGGTGCCCCAGCTTATACAGATGATTGATGGCGATGCGCACACCGAGCGAGTGGTTCACGCTGATGACGTCGCAGAAATCAATGCCGCTCATCATGGTTATCATGACCGCTTTTGCCGGCGACTTTTCGAAAAGCGGTTTTATGCGCTCGGGGTGAAAGATGCTCTCGGTCAGATAAAGGATTCCGCTGACACGGCAGGCGGTTAAATACCTGATTGAGCTTTCCTGTTCCTCGACCGAATCAAAGTCGGTGAGCATTGTTATGACGCGGTAGCCCTCTTTTTTCATGCTGAAACGGAAGGAATCAAAGATTCCGCAGTAGTACTGGCTTCCAAGCTCGGGGAATACGACGCCGATTGTCTTTGTGTCGGGAGTTGCTTTGCGAAGCTTTTCCATATTGTACCCGAGTCCCGCGGCGATGTTCCGGATATTCTCGGCGGTTTCGGGGTTTATATCGCTGCTGCCGCGCAGCGCTTTCGACACAGTGGAAGGATTTACTCCCGCTACTGAAGCAATATCTCGTATAGTTGTCATTGTCCCTCCAATATAGTTTCGAAACATATTGCATTCATAACCAGCCCCATAGCCGCAATCTCGGGCGCTTCCCCTAACCGGTACGCCGGCTATACGAATACAAGTTCGATTGCGAATTACCTGGCGGTTTTCAACTCCGGCCGCGCGCTTTTCCTGACCACCGGCTCAAATGAAGTCAACGTGTGCCGCCAAAGCGAGACCGAGTACGGCATCGCGGTAATCCCGAAATATGAGGCGTCTCAGGAAAAGTTCATAACACCCGTTTACAGCGCGACCGATGGTTTTGTTATCCCGTCGAGCGCCCAAGACCCTGAAAGGACGGCATTGATACTTGAGACGCTCGGCGCGCTGTCCTATAACAATATCGTTACAAGCACATTAAAACCGTTCTGCACTACAAGGCTGCTCAGGATCCGGTAGCCATCGAAATGATAGACCTGGCGTATGCCAGCGGCGCGATAGATATCGCCATGGCAAACAACTTCGGGACCTGTACGAATATTCTCTACAACCTGAATACATACGGCAGTACGAATATCGTGTCCACATTCAAAACAATTGAAAATAAACTCAGATCGGATATTGAGGCTGCTATCGCCGATATGGACTGATTACTTAATGATTAAAAAAAGAATTTCTTTAGTCTTATTCTTGTGTGTGCTTGTCCCGGTTGCAATTTTCGGCTGCAACTCCTACTCCCCCTCACACGAAAGCACCCCAGGGCCGGAAGAGACGACCGAGGCGGTTCTGCCAAGTTCTGTCGATGTAATAGCGGAGGGAGTGCCGCAGATACGGGTCGTGCGCGGTGACGGCGCCTCGCGGGCGGAGATCGACGCAGCCATGGCAATCCGAAAAGCTATAGCAGATATGTGCGCCGGAGCCGCCCCTGAAATCATCGACGATTTCGATGTCGCCGACCCCTCTGTCCCCGAAATTATAGTGGGGCGGACGAAATATCCGGATACCGTTAATACCCTGAATTCCTTAAACTACGGTGAGTATACAATAAGGATAACCGGCAAAAAAATCATCGTGGCCGCATGGACCGACTTTGCGATCGGCGATTTGGCAGAGCGCTTCATAGCTATACTGGGCGAAAAGTTAAGCGCCGACCGGATGTCGCTGACCCTGACCGACGCCGACAACTTTGCCGGGGTTTATAATCGAAGCCTTAACAACCTTCCGTCATTCGACGACGCGTTTCCCGCAGCAATCACATATAGCGGCGACCATGCGTATCAGGTAGTCATAACAAAGTCCACCGAGGAAGCCTACCGGAATTATCTCGGCAAGCTTGAGGTATGCGGCTATACAAAGCACAGCGAGCGCACCGCGGCAGGCAACCTGTTTGCCATATACAACGACGACAGTAATGCGATAAACGTTTATTATACCCCGTTCAACAAAACCGTTCGCATTATAACCGAGCCTTTGTAGAATCTTTTTGTGGGCGATGACGGAAGTTATACCGCTCTGACCTCACCTAAACTGATTATGATAGGACGGCGCTTCAGCAATACCAGCATGTATCTTGGCGTCGACTCGGGCGCGGGGCTGATGTGCTTTGTAATTCAGCTTTCTGACGGCAGGTTTATTGTAATCGACGGCGGAGTCGCTACCGACGCGTTCGCACAGGCGATATACGCCTCGCTGCTGAACAATGCGCCAGATAAGGACAAAATAATAATTGCCGCCTGGATAATGACCCATTCCCACGGCGATCATACCGGTGGCTTCTGTCGATTTGCCGAGCTTTATTCATCAAAGGTGACGCTTGAACGGATCATTTACAATTTCCCTTCGGAAGCAGATGCCAAGTCAGTCGAATCCGGTAATGAAACACTTATACGCCGCGTGTCGGGCACCATATCCGCTTATTATCGAAACTCAGCGGTAAACAAGGCACATACCGGGCAGGTATATAATATTGCCGACGCGGAGATCGAGGTGCTTTATACCGTCGAGGACTAT
>DURE01000036.1 GCA_012837425.1 Clostridiales bacterium | reverse complement strand
GGCGGCGGCTCGGAGCTCTACCGGGCTATTGTGCGGGGTATGGGGGCCGCCGCCGCTGACGCCGCCGTCGCGCTCCTCAAAGACCACAGCGCCATGGAGATTATAAACGGGCATATCATACCCGCCCTCGGCAGGGTCGGAGAGGAGTTTGAGAAAAAAAGAATCTTTTTGCCGCAGTTGCTTATGAGCGCCGGAGCCGCGACCGCCGCCTTCGGGCAGGTCAGGGCGACAATGAAGGACGGCTGCGGCACAAAGGGCAGAATAATACTGGCAACCGTCAGGGGTGACATACACGACATCGGCAAAAATATTGTAAAGCTCCTGCTTGAAAACTACGGATACGAGGTTATTGACCTGGGGCGAGATGTTTCCTGTGAAACAATACTCAAATCGACACAGGACCACAATGTCCGGCTGGTAGGGCTCAGCGCGCTGATGACCACGACTCTCCCGGCAATGGAGCAGACCATAAAAGTCCTGCGCCAAAATCTCCCCGACTGCCGCATCATGGTCGGCGGCGCGGTGCTGACCGGGGAATACGCGAAGTCCATCGGTGCCGATTATTTTGCCCCCGACGCCGCGGGTGCGGTGAGGATTGCCGAGGAGGTATTCGGACAACCATAAAATTTCCCCTGAGCAGTCCTGCGTGTATAAAAAGCCGCTTTGAATAAAAGATTATTACTGGGAGTATTGCTCTGGCGTTTCCCCGGAAAGGTACTTTAGTATGAAAAACAATCTTTTATTCATTCACGGCGGCGGGCCTACCGCGGTTTTGAACTGCTCGCTCTGGGGCGCGCTTGACGAGGCTAAAAAACACAGCGGAACAGGCTGCCTGTACGCCGCGCTGGGCGGCACCGGCGGGTTTCTCAAAGAGCGGCTTTTTGACCTCCGCGAGCTGCCCCCTGACGAGCTTGAGTTGCTGAAAACCACCCCGGGCAGTTTTATAGGTACCTCACGCGACCGGCTCTCAGAGGACGATTACAGGAAAATGGCCGGGCTTGCCGGCAGGTATGGCATAAAATACATCCTGGTTAACGGCGGAAACGGCACAATGGATGCCTGCGGCCGGCTTGCCGAAGCCTGCTCGGGTATGGATGTTCGGGTAATAGGCATCCCTAAGACCATGGACAACGACATAGCGGTGACAGACCACTGCCCGGGTTACGGCAGCGCCGCCCGATATATAGCCGGCTCAATAGCCGAGGTGGCGGCAGATGTGGCCGGGATGCCTATTCATGTTGTGATAATCGAGACCAGCGGGCGCAACGCCGGCTGGCTTGCCGCCTCGGCGGCGTTGGCCGGGCCGGATGCCGCGGATTTAATCTATGTTCCGGAACGTTTGTTCTCCGAGGATGAATTTCTTGAGGATGTGACCTCGCTCATCGAGCGAAAAAGGTCGGGAATTGTCGTGGCCAGCGAGGGGCTGCGCGGCGAGGACGGCGAGCTGTTGGTAAGGCCCCTGCGGGTGGTCGGCCGCTCGGTTTCGTACGGCAGCGTGGCCGGGCATCTAAGGGAGCTGATTGCAAACAGGCTCGGGTACAAGGCCAGAGGCGAAAAACCCGGGATTTTAGGGCGCGCGTCTGTCACATGGCAGTCGGTGACCGACCGGGAGGAGGCAATTGTAGTCGGGCGCGAGGCGGTGCGGGCGGCGTTGGCCGGAGAGAGCGGGAAAATGGTTGGCTTTGAGCGCATATCTGACAATCCCTATAAAATAAAAACCAAGCTAATTGATATAAAAGAGGTTATGCTTAGTGAGAGAAAGCTGCCCGAGCACTTTATAAACAGCCGGGGCAACTATGTCACCGAGGAGTTTATCGACTACTGCACACCATTGATAGGCGGCCAGTTGCCGCGCTTTGCAAAACTGAAGATAAAAAAAACCACCGTCGTATGACCGGTGGCCTTTTTTATGCTTATTTTACGGCGGTTCCGGGGGGCACGGCGTCCTCGACAAATACTACCATGCATCCGCAGGCGCTGTTTGTTGCGGCGAGCAGCATACCCTCGCTCGTGACATTGGAAATCCGGGCCGGCTTGAGATTGGCGACCACAATTATTTTCCGTCCGACAAGCTCCTCGGGTCTATAATAGTTCTTAATACTCGACATAATAGTCCGCTTGCCTATCCCGTCATCAAGTGTCAGCTTGTAGCAGCTATGCGACTTGCGGACCTCGTCACAGGCAATAATTTTGCAGACGCGCAGGTCAAGTTTGCTAAAGTCGTCGATGACGACCTGCTCCTTTATGGGTTCGACCGGGTCGGGCTCGCCGTATTGCGGCCCGGCACACTCGGGCTCGGGTTTATCCTCGGATTCAGGCGGCAGTTCGGCGGCCTGCTCGGCCTCTGTTTTTGGCGTCGAAAAATCAAGCAGGTAAAGGTATCTTGCCGGGTCAATTGCGTAAAGGAAGAGATACAGCCGCGGGCCGCGCTCGCGGTCGAGCAGCAGCCGATAAACGTTTCTGAAAAACCTCCCCTGGATTTTTTTCAGCTCGTTCTGGGGCAGGTCGGTGCCGAAAACCCGCTTTGGTATGGCATATAGTTCTGTGTTCAGCTCGTTAAGTGTGTAGCCGCCCTGCTTGATATAATTATACAGCAGTTCTATCTCGCGCCGCTCATACTCGCCCAGGGTATCATATACCTCCCAGTTGCGCGTGTCGCGCAGGTGGTAGACCTGCTCGGGGGCGCACTGCTCAAGCCAGTAGCGCGCGCGGTCAAGCCGGTCGGCAAACTGCTTGTGCCTGTACGGCATGCCGATTTTCTCAAAAACCGTCTCAAGCAGCGGCACGTTGAAATCGACAATAGAGCCAAGCTGCACCAGAAGCGACATCGGAACAGTGTGTATGGTCCGCCCCTTTACCGTGGTGTTATACATTATCGCCTTTGTGTATTCATCGGCGGTGCCGCCTGCTACCTCATCGTACATTTTGTCAAACTCAAGGTACTGGCGCAGTATCCCCTCGTCAAAGCAGAAGTTGAAGGCCTTCTGAGGCTCGGTCTTTGAGTAAAGCCAGAGGATGACCTCGGGTTGATAGATATTAAGCAGCGTTTGGGGTGTAAGATTCAGCCCCGACGAACCCGACATTTTGCCGGTCAGCCCCTTGAGCCCGATAAATTCATATCCGACAAAAATCGGGGGTCTGTATCCGAATATCTGCTCGGATATTATGCTGCTGACCGCATAACTCCCGCTCGGGCTGGCGTGGTCCTTGCCGCCCGGCTCAAAGTCTACCCCCTCATACGCCCAGCGCATCGCCCAGTCTACCTTCCAGGCCAGCTTGCAGTTATAGTCACTGAGAAAGTCAAATTCGGCAGCGTGCCCGCAGTCGCAGGTGTAGGTCGCCTTCGTGCAGTCCTCGGAAAGTGAGGTTATCCTGGTGGTGTCGCGCCCGCAGGCCGGGCAGAAAATGCTTACCGGATAATAGTTCTCGCGCTCCCCCTTCTCGGCGTCCTGGGTGCGGAAGGAGTCGAGAATATCAAAAATTTCAAAGCGGTGCCGTAGGGCGTGGATTATCCTGTCGGTATATTTGCCCCCGAGGTACATCGAGGACTGATACCTGTAGTCCATCTCGATGCCAAACAGCTCCATCGCCCTCTCAAACTCGCGCTCAAAATAAGCGGCGTAGTTGGGGGCGCCGTCGCCAAAGGGATTCGGCACCGATATATAAGGGGCGCCGATGTATTTCTCAAAGCCGGGCGCCGCTGCCGCGACATTGGCGGGAACCTTTCTCATTCTGTCGTATTCGTCCCATGAGAAAAGCAGCCGCGCACGCTTTCCGAGCTTTCTCAGCGCCCGCACCACAAAATATGATGTGGCTACATCCCTGAAATTCCCGATGTGTACCGAGCCGGACGGACTTATTCCGGCGGCGCAGACATATTCCTCCTTGTCAGGGTTGCGCTCTATTACCTGTCTTGCCAATTCTTCCGACCAGTGCATTGCAATACCTCGATTTTATTATTTTACTTCGGGGGCACTGACCCGCCCCCCCCTTTGCGGGGCTCTGCCCCGCACCCCGCCCAAGACCCTTTTTTCAAAAAGGGTCTGAACTTTTTTGCTGACTGCCAAGTGTTGCGGCAGACTTGGAATCCAAAAAACATTATTTCGGAACGATGTCCTCGCCGCCGAGAATTCGGATACCTGCCTCCGACAAGAGGGTGACAGCCCGCTCGCGCACCGTACTGCTGATGCGCAGCACGACTGCGGCATAGTTCCCGGGCGCGGCGACAAAAGCGTACATATACAGAATATCAATCCCGTTCTCGGATAGTATGCGCAGAATTTTAGCCAGCCCTCCCGGCCTGTCTTCGACCGCGGCGGCCACCACCTGTGTGATGTGAAATACTATATTGTTTTTTTTCAGCGCGGCCTCGGCCGCCTTGGTGTTGTTTACTATCAGCCTGAGCACCCCGAAATTCTGCGTTTCGGCAAGCGACATCGCGCGGATATCCACCCCCGCCAAAGCGAGGATATCGGCAATCCTTGAGAGCGCGCCCTGCCGGTTTTCAACAAAAACCGAAAGCTGGTTTACAGTCATGGCTAAATATCCTCCTGAAATTTATGGAAACGGCCGTCAGTCATGCAGTTTGCGGTTGTCAATAACCCGCTTTGCTTTGCCCTCCGAGCGCGCGATTGAATTCGGGGCGACCAGCGTGACCTTTGCGGCAACCCCAAGCAGGTTCCTTATCTCCTCGGAAATTCTATTTTCGATGTTGGACAGCGAGGTTGTCACGTCGTCGAAAGCCTCGTTGGTAATTTCGACCTTGACCTCAAGCGTGTCAAGGCTACCTTGCCGGTCGATCAAAAGCTGGTAATTAGGGGTAAATCCGAGTTTGAGCAGTACCGACTCGACCTGCGACGGGAAGACGTTGACCCCGCGGATGATTATCATGTCGTCGGTGCGCCCGCGCGGCTTTGACATCCGCACAAAGCTGCGCCCGCAGGAGCAAGCCTCATTCGAAATCACGCCGATGTCCTTTGTGCGGAAGCGGATGAGCGGAAATGCCTCTTTTGTAATACAGGTAAAGACGATTTCCCCCTGCTCACCCTCGGGCACAGGCTCCTCGGTCTCGGGGTTTATTATCTCAATGATGAAATGGTCCTCGTTGACATGCATTCCGCTCTGCTCAGAGCACTCATAGGCGACGCCCGGGCCGACTATCTCTGTAAGCCCGTAGATGTCGTATGCCTTGATGTTGAGCTTTTGCTCAAGCTGCCGACGCATCTCCTCGGTCCAGGGCTCAGCCCCGAAAATCCCGGCGCGCAGCCGTAGCCGGCGGGTGTCAATCCCCATCCGTTCCATCTCCTCGGCAAGATTCATCGCGTAGGAGGGCGTGCAGCAGATGATGTCCGAGCCGAAATCCTCAATTATGGTAATCTGGCGGGCTGTGTTACCCGAGGATACCGGGATGACCATCGCCCCTAATTTTTCGGCGCCGCCGTGCAGCCCGAGCCCTCCGGTAAAAAGGCCGTAGCCGTATGAGATATGGATTTTATCGCCCTTTTTTGCCCCGACCGCGCAGAGCTGGCGGGCGCAGGTGTCAGCCCAGATGTCAAGGTCGTGTTTTGTATATCCTACTACTATCTGCTTGCCGGTGGTTCCGCTCGAGGCATGGAGCCGCACAACTTCGTCCATCGGTACGGCGAACATTCCGTAAGGATATGTATCGCGCAGGTCCTGCTTTTGCGTGAAGGGCAGCTTTGCCAAGTCTTCAATTCCCCTGATGTCCTCGGGCTTAACACCCGCGGCGTCCATTCGCTCCCTGTAGAGCGGCACTCTCTCGTAAACCCGCCTTATCGTTCTGACAAGCCGCTCGCTCTGCCAGGCATAAATCCGCTCGCGCGACGCGGTCTCAATTTCCTTTTGCCAGTATATCTGATTTGCCATGAGGCGCTGGTGTCCTTTCATATTTTTCACTGTCTTGAGCTATGCCCGAGGCCAAAGGCTTTTTTGTTCAACTCGACATATTTCGGTGCTACATTTGCCTCGATAGCTGCCAGCCATTTCCCGGCCGGTATGTCAAGGTAGGTTGCAAGTCTGCCTAACAGCACTATGTTGACTGCCTTCTTTGAGCCGGCCTCAATTGCAAGCGAGAGCGCGTCAAGCTCGTCTACCCTAATACCCCTGGCCCTGAGCTGTTCAAGCACGTCGTGGGGGTATTCGGCGGCGCCGGTAATAACCGGCATCGGGTCGATTTCCCGGGTGTTTGTGATTATTGTGCCGTCCCCGGCTATGCAGCTCGCCCAGCGCGCGGCTTCAAGTTTTTCAAAGGAAATTATAAAATCTGCCTCGCCCCGCCCGATGACCGGCGAATATACCTTGTCACCAAAGCGGACATAGGTGACCACACTGCCGCCGCGCTGGCTCATTCCGTGGACCTCCGAGACCTTGACGTCATAGCCCTCGCCTACAAAAAGGCTGCCGAGCAGCTTGCTGGCGAGCAGCGAGCCCTGCCCCCCGACGCCGACTATCATTATATTTGTGGTTTTCATATCGTGTCAACGTCTCCTATCGCGTCGAATTTACAGAGCTGCCCGCAAAGTTCGCAGCCTGAACATAGGGTTGCGTCTACCTTCGCTTTTTTGTCTGAAAAGCTTATGGCGGGGCAGCCTAATTTCATGCAGGCGCGGCAGCCGCGGCAGGCGTCGGGGTTGACCTTCTTTGCCGGCCGAGCCTTAACGTATTTTAGCAGCGCGCAGGGGCGGCGGGCGATTATGACCGACGGCTCCTCGGCCTCAAGCTCCTCCTTGAGCGCCTTGTCGCAGGTCTCAAGGTCGTGCGGGTCGACCACGCGCACCCGCCTGATACCTATCGCCCGGCAAAGGGCCTCAAGGTCGATTTTTGTCGCCGGGTCGCCCTTTAAGTTGTAACCCGAGAGCGGGTTGTGCTGGTGCCCGGTCATTCCGGTTATCGAGTTGTCAAGGATTATTACTGTTGAATTTGTCCCGTTGTAGGCGATGTTTATCAGTCCGGTAATTCCCGAATGAATAAAGGTTGAGTCGCCTATTACCGCGACCGTCCTGCGCTCGCTCTCCCGGCCGCCGGCCTTGTTGAAGCCGTGCAGCCCCGAGACCGACGCTCCCATGCAGAGAACCGAGTCAATAGCCCCCAGCGGCTGTGCGGCTCCCAGCGTGTAGCAGCCGATGTCTCCGAGTACGGTTACCTTGTTTTTAGCGAGGGTGTAAAAGATGCCCCGGTGCGGGCAGCCGGCGCACATGACCGGCAGGCGCTCAGGCAGGCCGGGCTTTGTGTCCGGGCAGGGCTCCCCGCCTATGCCGAAGGCTTTTTTTATGGTGTCCTGAGAGAATTCTCCGACGCTTGAGAAGAGCTGCTTGCCCACAACCCGGATTCCAAGCGCCCGGCAGCGGTTCTCTATCACCGGGTCGAGTTCTTCAATCACCACAACCCGCTTGACCGAGGTCGCAAACTCGCGTAATAGGCGCTCGGGCAGGGGGTGCACCATGCCGAGCTTGAGTATGCTGATGCTGTCCCCGAAAATTTCCTTTACATACTGATACGATGTGCCCGATGTTATTATACCCAGCTCGGAGTCGCCTGCCTCAACCCGGTTCATAGGCGAGGTTTCGGCGTATTCGGCAAGCGAGTCCATCCGTGCCTCAACCAGCGGGTGGCGGAGTCTGGCAAAGGCCGGCATCATTATGTTTTTCTTCGGATTTTTTATGTATTCGCGGGGGGCAAACCCGTGCCGCCCGCCCGGCTCGACTATGCTCTGAGAGTGCGATACCCGGGTACAGAGGCGGAGCAGCACCGGCGTGTCGAAGCGCTCCGAGAGCTCAAAGGCCAGCGCGGCATAGTCGCGGCACTCGGCCGAGTCGGCCGGCTCGAGCATCGGGACTTTGGCGGCAATAGCGTAATGCCTTGAGTCCTGCTCGTTTTGCGAGGAGTGCATTCCGGGGTCGTCGGCAACGCAGATGACCAGTCCCGCGTTGACTCCGGTGTAGGAGAGGGTGAAGAGCGGGTCGGCCGCGACGTTGAGCCCCACGTGCTTCATCGCGCAGGCGGCCCGGCGGCCGCCGAGCGAGGCGCCGTAGGCTACCTCGAGCGCCACCTTTTCATTCGGTGCCCACTCGCAGTATATTTCGTCGTATTTGGCGGCGTATTCGGTTATTTCGGTTGACGGCGTCCCGGGATATGAAGAAACAACCGCGCATCCGGCCTCATACAGCCCGAGGGCTACCGCCTCATTGCCTATCATCAGCTTTTTCAAAGTAAAACTCCTGAATGTTTATTTTACGGGGGCGCT
>DURE01000035.1 GCA_012837425.1 Clostridiales bacterium | reverse complement strand
CGGTTTACCACATTACGCACAATGCGACTACGACGAACCTTAATGCAATTCTAACAGACTAATTTACACACAAATTTGGACTTGACTGAAAGGAGACCGAGTAAAAACCATGATGTAAACCCTCAAATTGGATCAACATCAATTAAAACAATAATACGAAATATAAAAACCGTCCATTTGGACGGTTTTCTTGGTTGCGGAGGTGGGATTTGAACCACACGGCCTCCGGGTTATGAGCCCGACGAGCTACCAGACTGCTCCACTCCGCGGTATTATGGTGCCGGAAACCGGGCTCGAACCGGTACGATACTCACGTATCACGGGATTTTAAGTCCCGGGCGTCTGCCAGTTCCGCCATTCCGGCGAACCGCCGCTAGAACCTGCAAGACTCCCTTTGGTTCGCTCTTGTATTATATCACAAAATGATATTGCTGTCAACCCCCCAGACGATTTTTTTACTCGACGCGATTTTTATATCGCCGTCTCACAGCCCGGGCGGCAGGTTGACAAACCTGTCGCCCGGTTAAAAACATCAATGGGTCGGTAAATCAATGGCCGAGCTTGTCGAGCCCCTCGTTGAGCTCTTTGGTGCCGTTTTCCCATACCTTCTGGAAGGCTTTATAGGCCGACGCCATAGTATTTCTGCCCGACGAAACAACAGTGCGCATTTTGCCGAGCATGGCATATTTTGAGGAGTAAATGAAGGTTCCCTCTATCCTGATGCTGCGGTAAATCAGGTCGAGCATCACCACCGACTCCTGATTCTGCAGGTATTTGTACGAGAGCGCGGTATTGTAATAGGCGTTGTAGACATACCTGTAGCTCATTGCAGAAATCAGCTCCATCACCGCGCCCATCATCGGCAGATCTTCCTCGGATACGGTGGAGACAACAGACATGACGCTCAGCTGATCCTGGATGTGCGTGTAGTAGTTTTCCTGGGCCTCGTCGTATTTCGGCATCGGCGCAATACCGTAATCACCTTCAAATCCTCTGGGGGTCAGGAAGTTTTCAATCTGATAGATCATGGTGGTGCACATCGCGGCGCGGTTTTCGCTGAATATGCGGATTATATTCGTGCTGTACGCACCGTCCTCAGAGCCTGTCGAGCCCACGCTGTACACCCCCTCGTTGCGGAAGAGCAGTTCCTGTATCTTTTCAACGCAGTCAATAAGCTTCTCGGTGTTTATTTCATGCACGTATATGCCGTCAACCGGGGTGAGGAAGCGCATTCCGAAAGAGACCCAGTAGGGGTCGGTGGAGGTGAGCGCACCCGAAACAAAGCCGTAGGAATCAAACGGGTCCTTTTGGCCGTTGCCGTTGAGGTCCTGATATATATTCCGGACCATCTCGCCCTGCTTTGTGATGGTCCACTGACCGTTTAGCGCTATGTCGTACAGGTCCTCAAGGCTGTTGGCCTCAAAGAGGTCTTTGTTGTACAGGGTTATGTACATATTTCGGAACATCGACAGTGAGTACATGCCCGAGGCGACATACTGCTTCTCACCGTTGGACATTATCTCGTTAAATCCCTGTGTCCAGTAGTATTTTTCAAGATTGAGATTGTCGATGTTCAGAAGGTTGTAGTAGCAGCCTGCTAAAACATACCTTGTATGCGTGTATCCCGGCATTGTCGTGATATTAAAGGATGTGTCTCCCGAGTTTACGCAGGTCTCGATTTTGTTGCCGACATCATAAACATCGCTTGCGCTGGCTACGGTGAAATTCAGTTTTACTCCGAGTCTGTCCTCAACCGCCATGTTGCGCTCGTATACCGCGTCGTTTACTATTTCGCCGTTAAGATTCGGCGCGTCAAACTCGTCGGCGGCAAAAGACTGTCCCTCGACAAGAAATGAAATGGTCCGTCCGCCATAATTCAGGTTTTCCGGGAGTTCGGCTACATAATTCATATCTTCTGTTTCGACCGGCTCTGACCCGGTGTCGGTTGCGGCTCCGGTTTGAGAGACCGTGGTTTCCGGGGAATCCCCTTCGGGTTTTGCGCAGGCACATAAAAGCAGCGCTGCAGCCAGAATTGCCGAGAGCAGAAGCAAAAACAGCCTTTTGACTTTCATAAGTAACCTCCTTGTAGTATTCTGGTATACTGAATAGACATCTCTAATTCAGTATATCAAAAAAAACAAAAATTTTCAATGTAGAATATATCAATTATATGGAATAAATACATAATGATTTCAGGTCTGCCATTTGACCGGCAGCAAGAAGTAAGGCCTTCGAGTACAATACTTGCAGTTTTTTGAGGGGAGAAAACCGTGTTGACAAATATGTGACAAAAAATCAAAAAATACTTGAAAAATATAGCATAATATGTTACTATTGATTATAGCTTCCGCCCGATATCGGGGTAGCAGAATTGCACTGTGAGAAGTGAAAGGGTGAAGTCTTTTGATTGTGTCGGGGGGCGATATGGTGACGGTCTGCGGGAGAGACGATTTGATTGCCGAGCGCGGGTATGACCTTTTGATATTCAGGGCAGACGAGGCCGGACGGATAATTTCGGGCTTTCCGCAGGCAAGGCTCAGCGGCGCCGGAAGATGTGTTTATAACGGGGAATTCCGTGGGAGCGCGAGAAGGGAATACATTCAGAGGATGCTCTCGGGCTTTTCGCGCGCACCCTTTATGATTGATGCCGAGAGTGGCTGCGCCCTCATGGTGAGGAGCATGGTTCCTGTTGCAAACCTCTGTGCCGCGCTAATCCTGCGGATTTCGCCCGACTGCGTAAAAACCCTCGCTCAAAGGGGCGTGTTTGACATAGTGGTGCTGCCCCCGGGAGAATACGGCAGGAGCAGGCGCAGAAAAAGCGAGGCTGCCGACCCGCGCGAGCTGGCTCTGGCCGGGCGGGTATACAGGTGTGTGCGGGAAGGATTTTACGGGTTCAACCATAAGGATTTTCTCTCGGATGCCGAGGAAATAATCAGCAAGGCTTTTCTGGCAGCCGGCGGACTGGCCCGGATTGCCTGCTGCAGGTGCGTCTGTATGGCCGACGAGCGGGTATTCGGCACATGGCCGCTCGATATGAGCCGGAAATTCGACGGCGACATTTACGCGGCCTTCACGCTCCTCTCGCTCATAGTCTGCGGGCGTGCCGGCATCCGCCGCGACGCAAAGCTCAGATTCGGCATATTCAACGGCGAGCCGGTGATTGATATAGAAACAGAAGTAGATGGCAGCGACACTTTCCCTGAAATAGAAGAATGCCGCAGGATTGCCGACCGCCGGAGGTTGCTTTTTGAGTGCTCAATAGTAAAAAACCGGGAGAATAAAAACAATACCATTAAAATCCGCTTCATCCCGGTCAGATATGATTGGTCTGTACTCGGAATCAAGAGCGAGACCTGTCTTTTGTATGACTGAGTAAAAAATAACACCCGGCTGCCGGGTGTTATTTTTTACTCATTTATTTTGTGTAGTTGTATCCGTAGGACAACACATATGTTTCTGCGAAGGAGCCCGCGATAACCTTGATTACCAATGCCTCACAGCTGTTGAAGGCATGCTCGCCTATCTCCTCGGTGGCCGAGGGTATTGCAATTTCGGCAAGAGAGGTACAGCTGTTGAAGGCGTACGCGCCGATTGACTTAATGCCCTGCATGCCGCTCACCGAGGTCAGCGAGCTGCAATTCCAGAACGCGCTGTCGCCGATTGCTTCGACCGATTCGGGAATCTCTATTGTTTCGAGTGTCTCGCAGCCGTAGAAAACATAGTTGTTGATTTCGCCGAGCGATTCGGGAAGTGAGACCCGGGGCAGTGCTGTGCACTTGTAAAAGGCGCCGTCGCCGACTGCGGTGACGCTGTCGGGAATTTCGACAGCATCAAGATACGAGCACCCGGCAAAGGCCCAGGCGCCTATTGTGGTCACCGTGTCGGGTATGGTTACCGAGGTTATACTGTTGTCGTAATAAAAGGCTTTCGGGCCGATTTCGGTTACCTCAATGCCGTCAATCTTATCGGGAATTACGACCGGATGTCTCTCAAAGCTCCCGGTGTAGCCTGTTATGGCTATGGTGTTTGTTAAGGTGATTTCATATTCAAAGCTTTGTTTGCCATTCTCACCGGTTACCTCATATACGTTCTCAAAAGCCTCATCATTTCCGCCTATAAATATCGGGTCGGTTTTACCCGAGCAGGAAACAAGCATAAGGAGCAAAGCAACAAAAAGAGCCGACAGAATTATTTTCCTCATATTTACCTCCAAGCCGCCTGCCTCCGACGGCTAACATAACTTATAAGTCTTTATTATTATAACGCGCTCGGATATGATTGTCAATAGCTATGCGCCCGATGGTAATTATTTTTGAGTATTTTTACCTTGGCATCACGCTTTTATCAGGGACAGCAACCGGTCAACGACCTCGGCCTCGGCCGCGGCAAGCCTTGAGAGCGACTCTGTGTCCTGAAGAAAGGCCGAGTCCTCGGGGTTGGTGTGAAAGCCGTGCTCAACCAGAAAAGCCCGGCGGCAGCCGCTTTGCGCGCTGTTGCGGAGAACCCCGTAATAATCCAGGTCGGGGTTGTCGGGGTGGCGGCGGGTTTTTATTCCCCGGTCCTCGGTGTTCATGGTTCTCACAACGGCATCATTGAGCGCCCGCGCGACAGGTATGTTGCCGGCCTCGTCCGAGACCGAATAAAAGGTCTCGGCTCCCCTTATTTTCGGGTAACGCTCGGGCGTGGCCGAGGTGCCGGGGGCGTTTGAGTGCAGCGATAAAAATAAAATTGCCCCCGCCTCCCCTGCCAGCCGTCCTCTCTCCTCAAGTGTTGGGTTATCTTCGACCCTGTTGCGGGTCATTAAAACCTCAAAACCGCGCCTTTGGAGCTCGTCGCGCAAAAGGGTGGCGAGGATAAAGTTTTGAGTTCCCTCATAAAAGCCCTCTTTTGTGGTGTGCGGGTTGCCAAACTGCCCGTGTCCCGGATCAAGCACAACAAGTCCCTTTAACATGACCCCTCTCTTTCTGCACCTGTCTTGCCGGGCGGGATGCCTGAAATATGGTCTGTTTATTTTTAATAACGGCCGCCGGTTTATCTGCCACTTTATTATACATGTTTCATCATACCTTGTCAAGCGAAAATTCGGACAATAGCTGCAGGCGCCGCCCGCGTTCTTGACAAGTCGGGTGTTCGGGTTTATAATGGAAATATCAAGGTTCGGGAGGTGGGGTGTGTCTGAACCATTTGACAAGCCCATATGGTCGCTCTACGGGGTGGGAGAGGTGCGCGCCGCAGCCTACAACAAGGCGGGGGTTTACAGGATATTAGACCTGCTCTACTATTTCCCGCGCGCCTATGAGAACCGCGGGGAGATAAAGCTGCTCGCCGAGACCTGCAGGGACAAAAAAAGCGCGGTTATGCTCACCGTAGCTACAGAGCCAAGGGGGGCAAGAGTCCGCCGGGGAATGAGCCTTTTTAAATTCAGGGCATATGACGAGAGCGGCACCTGTGTTATAACATACTTTAATCAGGATTATCTCAGAGATAAATTCAAGCCCGGCTCGACCTACCGTTTCTGGGGAAAGGTCGAGCGCGCCGGACGGGGATATGCAATGAGCTCCCCGGCATTTGAGCCTTATGTCGAGGGTCTGCCGCTGCCCGGTTTGGTTCCGGTTTACAGGCTGGCCGAGGGGCTTGCCCCAAAGCAGGTTATACGGGATATTAAGACGGCGCTGTCATATGCGGCCGACAAGCTTCTTGACTGGCTCCCCGAGGAAATAAGGGAGGAAAAGCAGCTCTGCACGCTGGCCTATGCGCTCAGAAACATACATGAGCCCGAGAGCTACGCAGCCCTGGCGGTTGCAAAGCGCCGGCTTGTATTCGACGAGCTCTTCATGTACTCGCTCGGGCTGGTGCTGGCAGGCAAGAGACAGCGCTCGGGCGGGGCTGTACCCTGCAAAAGCAACGACATATCAAAGCTGATAAGAATGCTGCCCTTTCGGCTTACAAATGCCCAGCTGCGCGTCATAAATGAAATCCGCGCCGATATGGAGCGCGATATACCGATGAGGCGCATTATTGTGGGCGACGTCGGCTGCGGAAAGACCATATGCGCCGCGGCGGCAATGCTTATCGCGGTACAGAGCGGTCGGCAGGCGGCCCTGATGGCGCCGACCGAAATTCTGGCGCGGCAGCACTTCGATGATTTGGCGCCGCTTTTTGCCCAGCTCGGCATTGGCTGCGAGCTTCTGGTCGGTGCGACCCCGCAGGCCAAAAAACACAGGATTTACGAGGCGCTGGCCCTGACAGAGCCCGCGCTGAGGCTGGACATAGTCATCGGCACACATGCGCTGCTTTCCGAGGGGGTGGAATTTGCCGCTGAGGGGCTGATTGTGACCGACGAGCAGCAGCGCTTCGGAGTGAACCAGCGCGCGGCGCTCTCTCGAAAAAACGAACAAGCCCATGTGCTGGTCATGAGCGCGACGCCGATTCCGCGCTCGATGGCTCTGGTTATGTACGGCGACCTTGATATATCAAAAATTGACCAGATGCCGCCCGGGCGCCAGCGGGTCGACACATTCGTGGTCGATGAGAGCTATCGCGCCCGGGTCGACGCCTTTATCAAGAAGCTGACCGGCGAGGGCGGCCAGGTGTATATAGTCTGCCCGGCAATTGAGGAGGCCGAGGTCGGCGACAACGAAATCAGCCTGTCTGATATAACGCTTTCAGACCTCGGCCGGGCCGCCGAGACCCAGCCGCCGCTCAAGGCGGTCGAGGTTTATGCCAAGGAGCTTGCCGGGCGGCTGCCCGGGGTAAAAATTGAACTACTACACGGAAAACTCAAGGCTGCCGAAAAGGAGCGGATTATGCAGAGCTTTGCGGCCGGTGAAATTCAGGTGCTGGTCTCTACCACGGTAATCGAGGTCGGGGTCAATGTGCCGAACGCCTGTCTTATGATAGTTGAGAACGCCGAGCGTTTCGGCCTCTCTCAGCTCCACCAGCTGCGCGGTCGGGTGGGGCGGGGAGGGCGCAAGTCCTACTGCATACTTATTTCCGACGCGACCGGCGAGGCCGCCCGGGCGCGGCTTGAGACAATCCGCACAACCTATGACGGCTACCTTATCGCCGAGGCCGACCTCAGACTGCGCGGGCCGGGCGACTTTTTCGGGGGTGCCGGCGCGGTGCGGCAAAGCGGCGGGCTGCGCTTCAGACTGGCCGACCTCTGCGACGACATCGGTCTTTTGAACTCGGCTATGGAGGCCGCGCGCGCACTGGTCGGGCGCGACCCGGCGCTCGACAGCTGCCCGGGGCTCAGGGCTGAGGTTGACAGGATGTTCTCGGATGCAATATCTGAGATAAGCTGAGGAAATTTAGGCATGCCGCGAGAAACTGACTGGACATACAAACACAGGAATAGAGTATTATTAAGTAATGTAAAAAGCCCCACCGGTATTCTGTCATAAATAGATTCAGGTGTTTCTCAGCCACAAGGGCGGCAGGAGCCGCCCGTTGAGCAAAAAATAAAATTTACAGAGGTGTTTTATGAAAAAGTTTTATTATGTGACTTTAGTGTTGGCATTTGCGTTTGTTATATTGCTGACTGCGCTATCGGGCTGCGAGGAGAAGGAGACTTATGTTGTGGTCACCTTCAACCCCGGGGGCGGCGTGATAACCTCGGGGGGCGAGATGGCAATATATGACGGCGCAACTCCGGTGACCGCTCCCGAGGTGTCGCGAGAGGGCTATGTCTTTGTCGGGTGGGATGCCGAATTTGATTCGCCCGGGACCGATATAACGGTAAATGCAATATGGGATAAGTTACATACCGTCACCTTTGACCCGATACCCGACCGCGAGGACGATAATATTACTCAGTCGCTGACCTCGGGCGAGACGGTAATATACCCCGAGGACCCGGTGAGGGAGGGCTATGTATTTGACGGGTGGGAGGTTGAGGTTGCAGCCGTCAGCGAGGACATGGTGATAACCGCAAGGTGGAAGAAGCTCTATACGGTTACCTTTAGTCTTGACGGCGGGACGACCGATAACACCGGGCTGCTCAACCAAACGGTTGTAGAGGGCGAAGCGGCGCTGGCTCCTGATGCCGAGCGGCCGCTCATGGCCCTTGCTGGCTGGGACAAGGATTTCTCGAATGTCACCTCCGACCTTGAGGTCAAAGCGGTATGGGAGCGCCGGGCGCTCAGCGGCCCTGAAATCGCCGAGCTGATAAGCCCGGCAACCGTCGAGATAAATACATACCGGCGCAACAATCTGGAATTGAATACCGGCACCGGCTTTTTTATAGATGACTCGGGCACGCTGGTAACCAATTATCATGTCATAGAAGACGCTTATGAAATAAAGGTAATGCTTGATGACAAGACTGTCTGCCCGGTTGCCGAAATCATAGCGTTTGACAAAAAGCTCGACCTGGCAATCCTGAAAACTGACCGCAAAACCCCGAACTATCTTGAGTTCTCGGAGGAGCTGCCCCTACAAGGCGAGACTGTTTATGCTATCGGCAGCTCGCTCGGCCTTGAAGGAACCCTCTCGTTCGGGTTGGTGTCTTATGTGTCTCGGGAAATAGAGAAGAAGGAGCAGACCTATATTCAGACCTCAGCGCCACTGTCGCCCGGCAACAGCGGGGGACCGCTGGTCAACGAAAAGGGGTTTGTGATAGGTATCAATACAATGTCAAGCGTCAACGGGGAAAACCTGAATTTTGCAATACCAATTGAGAGGGTAAATGAGCTTGTTGAGAACAAGATGACGGTGAGGGCCTGGTTTGAAAAATATGTCGAGATGCAGTGGTGGCTTTTTGAGAAGACGGTCGACGAGAGGACTAAAAGTGCGTTGAAAAGCTCGCAGCGCCTGTACCCGGGCGAGACTGTAAAGGCAACCTGTTCGGGAACTTCGGATGCGGATTTCTATTATGACGATTATGAAAAAAAATATGACGAAAACGGCAAGGTGGTTCCGGTTGATTTGTATGTTTATCTTTACCTGGATAATTTAAGGCACCTTGAGGATATTTATTTCGGGTTTGCCGAGTTGAATATAAACACAACATCAATCGTAGAGCTGCATGACCACGACGAGAGCTATTATTTCAAGTATCAAGACGGCTATGTGGTGTGGCTGGCGATATACGATATTTTTAGCCTGAATATCGATTATTACGAAAACAAGCTGGCGGTCTATGTAATAGGCGACAGCAGCAAGACAATACCCTATCAGCTCTTCATGATGACTTCCTCAGACCCCGACCGGCGGACCGAGGATTAAGCGCATTTTCCTTTTGCGTTTTCTACCGATGGAAAAAGGGGCGACCTGCGGTCGCTCGCTGCGTCCCGGCACATCACCTCTGCAGGGCGTGTCGACCTCGCCGCGCCACGCCCCCGCTCCCGCATCATCCCCAAGTCAACCAGTGGACTGAAGGCAACAAAAGCGCGGGATGCGGAACCCGCGCTGCCTGACTTGCGATTTCAATATGCTATGAAAGCTCTTAAGCTCTCCGGGCGGTGTTCGGGATAGAACCCGGCGTGCTCACCGTGATGTATCAGGCCGCTGAAAACAGGATAAAGCCGATGCAGTTGATGGCGAAATTGGCAAACATGTGTATCATCCACGAAAAATAAATATTGCCGGCGCGCTCGGTGAAGTAATTGAAGATGAGCCCGCCGAAAAAGAGCGAGGCCAGAATCAAAAGGTACAGGGGGAGGCCGAACCAGCCTATCATTATTGACACATGGTAGAGCGAGAAAACAAGCGCACTGAATATGTAGGCAGGGAGGCGCTGGGAGGATTTTAGCAGGGTCAGAAAGGCAAACCCGCGGAAGAAAAACTCCTCAAGGAAGGAGTTTATAAAAGAGATGTAGAGCGCGACAAAAATGAAGTTGTCCTGATTTACACCGGCTACCCCGGCAAGCGAGCCGGTTATCCCCGAGAGGTCGAAGAGCCCGCCGAGCAGAAAATAGGCGCCGAGTATCACGACAAAAACCGCAACTCCGGTGCCGAGGGCAGTGAAAAATCCCCGCGCCGATGGAACCAGGCAGCGTGCGACCCGGCGGTTTTTGGCTGCCGCCGCCCAAACAAGGGGGCAGGCTAAAAACAGCGCGGCCTTTATCACAGAACGAAAAAGATAGGGCGAAGAAAGGCTGCTTTCGGGCAGGAATAATGTAAATGTGATGTCGAGCAGGGACATCACGGCACAGATAAGGATGGTCAGAAGCGCGACCTGGCGGGCTGTCTTGTCCGGGGCTCTCATTTCTTTGTCACCTTGTATGAAATCAACAGCAAATTGAAAAAGGCGGCGACAGCCGCCTT